>JAXDKU010000111.1:0-13407 GCA_034667005.1 Chloroflexota bacterium | reverse complement strand
GCCACGCCGAGCGGCAGGAAGCCGATGGTGCGGATCGGGTAGCGGCGCTGGAGGAAGAGGTAGCCGCCGACGATCCCGAGCGCAAAGGCCACGGAGAACTCGTACATGTTTCCCCACGGGCCGCGGCCGACGATCCAGGCGCGCACCAGCATGCTGAGGGCGACCAGGATGGCCGCCGTCCACGTCAGGGCGATCCCGATCGATCCCGCGGTGGTCGACGAGCGGTAGGTCAGCGGGCCGCCGAGCGCACTCGCGGCGCTGCTGCCGGCCGAGGTCGATGCCGAGGGGCGGGCAGGGCCCGGGCCGCTCACGGTGATCGTGGCAGTCCCCGTTGCCCCGGCAAGGCCGCGGCCGAGCGCAAGTGCCCCGACCTGGCGGCGGTCCGCGGCGAGGATCGTGGTGTGCGCAACGTGGAGCAGGAATCCGAGGACGAGACAGATCGCCCCGGCAACGAAGAGGTACTGCGACAGGCCGGCGAGTCCCACGGTCAGGCCGCTCGCCCGGGCTCGGAACCAGGCTCGATCACGACGTCAGGCCACATTCCCGCATCAGGCGATCGCCGCGCCGCCGCTGGGCGGACGCCCTGTGCGACGGACGGTGAGCGCGGTCCGGGCGGCACCCAGGACGTAGCGCGTCCCGCAGACCAGGCAGACCTGCTGGGCTGCCGGCCGCGCGGTGCGATCCACCGGACAGACGACTGAGAGCTCGTCGCCGTCCACCTCGCAGGTCGTGCGGTTCGCGGGGAAAAGGAGGGCGTGGTCATCGCAGAACGGGACGTTGGGCGGGAAGAGCGGGTTCCCGCTCCCGTCGCGCAGCGCCGGCATCGCCTCTTCCTCGGCGATCCGCACGCGGCCGCGCCGCCGGTGCAGCGCGTGCCACAGCCACATGAACATCACCAGGCTGAGGATCGGGCCGATGACGCCGATCAGCAGGAAGAACGGCAGCATCGAGATCAGCTCGCCCCAGTTGGGGACGATCATCGTCTGGAGGAAGTTGAGAATGGAGGTCCACGGATCCGGCGCCGGCACGTCGCGATCTTAGCGTCAGGCGACGAAGTTGCTCAGGCTACGAGCCCGCTCAGGGCAGCGGGCCCGGCTCAGGCGCCGCGCTTCGGATTGCCTCGCTTCTTCGTCGCGCCCCGGCCCGGCTTCCATGGCTCGTGCTCCGGCTCCTCCCGTCCGCCTTCGGGATCGGGCGCGGGGCCGCCGGATGCTGGCTTTCGACCCGGACTCGAGCTCGATCCGGAGGCCGTTCCGCTGGAGCGCGGCGCGCGGCCCCGACCAACGCCCACCTGCCACCGCCGAGTGACCCCTCGAGGGCCGCCGCCGACGACCGCCGGCTCCCCGACCGCGGCGGCGAGCCCGGCCGTCAGCCATTCGAGGCGGCGTACGAGGCCGCCGGCCTGGCGCACCCGGTCGCCGAGCGCCCGGTCGTCCGTGACCACCACCGTCCTCGCCCGTTCCGCGTAGGGCCGTGCCGCCAGGGTCTGCACCAGGCGCGTGTCGGCGTCCACGTTCCCCGAGTGCTGAAACTCCACCGCCGTCGCCACGCGCCGGCGCAACGACTCGCCCGGGTCGGGCTGCCCGTCCAGCATCACCAGCGCGCGGGTGCCCTGCGGCAGCCAGGCGCGCAGCCGTGGCAGCAGCCACCGGAGGCCGGCCTCGTCCCGCATGCCGCGGACACGGTGGAGCAGGTTGTCGCCGTCGATCAGGACCAGCTCGACCTCGGGTCCCGCCGACTGGCCGCCCCGCTCCTGCGTCATCGCGGCCGCGCCCCCGATACGATCCGCCGGTGTTGCTGCTCGTCGACCTGGATGGCGTCGTCTACCGCGGGCCCGAGCCCGTCCCCGGAATGCCGGAGCTGCTGTCGCGGCGCGTGGCGAAGGGGGATCGCGTGATCTACGTCACGAACAACTCGCGCTGGCATCGCTCCGAGTATCAGGCCCGCCTCGCATCCATGGGCGCGCCGCTCCCCCCGGACGGCAACGGTGTGGTCAGCTCCGCACGCGCCACGGCACTCGCCATGGCCGAGTTCGACCCCCCGCCGCGCCGCACGATGGTGCTCGGGGGACCGGGCCTCGCCCGCGAGCTGCGAGACGCCGGGCTCCGAACCGTGCCGCCGACGGCCGCCGGCCTGGCGCAGGAGCCGGACGCCCTCGTCGTCGGGGTCGACTTCGCGCTGAGCCACGCGCGGCTGAGCGCGGCCGCCAACGCGGTCCTGCGCGGCGCGCGGGTCGTGGCCACCAACCGCGACCCGATCTACCCGAGCGACACGGGCCTCAAGGCGGGAGCCGGCGCCATGGTCGCGGCCGTTGCCGCGGCCGGCATGCGCGAGCCCGACCTGGTCGTCGGCAAGCCCGAGCCGAGGCTGTTCCTGGAGGCCGCGGCGCTGGCCGGCGTTCCGCCGCACGAGGCGATCGTGATCGGCGACGGCCTGCTCACCGACATCCGCGCTGCGCATGCGATCGGCGCACGCTCGGTCCTCATGCTCACCGGCGTGTCGACCGTGCAGGACGTCGAAGCGACCGACCCGAGCCTCCATCCCACCGCCGTCGCGCACGACGCCGCGGAGCTCGACCGGGTCCTCGAGCGGCTCGAGCGGGAAGGCCCCTAGCCCGCCTGCGAGGCCTCGTACTGCGAGACGGGCGCAGGCTCCCCGAAGAGATGACCCTGGGCGAGCTGGACGCCGAGTGCCACCAGCTCCTCGGCCTCGCCCTCGGTTTCGACGCCTTCCGCAATCAGACTGCAGCGCGTCCGCAGCGCGTAGTACTCGAGCCCTGCGACGAGGGCCTGTCGCATCGGATCCCGCTCGATGGCTCGGATGATCGTGCGATCGAGCTTCGCGTAGCGTGGGGACAGCTCCAGGATGTGGCGGAAGCTGGCGTATCCGGCGCCCGCGTCATCGACGGCGTATTCGACCTCGTGGATGTCCATCATTGCCGACCGCAGCGCGCTGTAGTCCTCGATCGCCGCATGCTCGGTGAGCTCGAGGACCAGCGGTCGCCCGGCGCCGTAGATGGCGTCGTCGAGCAAGGTCGCCTCCATCACCAGGTTGGGCGACACGTTGAGCGAGAGGAAGCGACCGAAAGGCAGGCCGACCGACGCTGCCAGCGCCGCTTTGACAGCCGAGATCTCGTACTCCAGGCCGATGCCGACCTCTGTGGCCTGCGCGAAGCGCTCGGCCGGAGGGACCCCGTCTTCGAACCGGGTGAGCGCCTCGTAGCCAACGATCTCCCGGGATGGCAGCTCGACGATCGGTTGAAAGACGGGACGGAACTCCCCTCGCTCCAGGATGCCCCGCAGCCGCGTCCGAGTCATGTCCGCGCCGCGACGCGACGCGAAGCTGCCGCGCACCGCAACACTCAGCACGGAGGCGTAGTCGATCGCCGATCCGAGGAGTCGAGCGACGTCGGTCCGAGCCGGAAAGCTCCCTGCGCTCGCGGTGCCGAGTACGAGAATCCAGATCAGCCGGTCGAGCGAATGGATCGGTGCGACGGCAACCGCTGCCACGCCGTGCACCGCGAACGGATCTCCTTCGGCCGAACCCGAGGTCGCCAGGCGTTCCGACCATGGCCCACCGAGTGTCCGCGTCAGCAACCGGGTCGCCTCGGCTGACGTCACGTCGACGGCAGGGTGCTCGCCGGCGACGGCTCGCGAAAAGTTGGCCAGGGGTCCCAGGTGTTGCCCGTCGACGACTTCGAGGAGTGCCACCAGGTGCAGATCGGACCACTTGCCGATCTCCCGAACCACCGCCTCGGCAAGGACAGCCGGGTCTTCTGCGATGGACATGCGGCCAAGCGCAGCGACGACCGTGGCGCGACTACGCAGGTCGGACTCGACAGTCCGGGTCCAGGCTTCGTCCGAACGCAGACGCGCACGGACCCTGGCGACGAGCTCGTCGAGTCGCACGGGCTTGATGAGGAAGTCGTCGGCCCCGGCGCCAAGCGCCTCGACCACGCCGCGGTCGTCGCTCGTGCTGGTGACCACGATGATCGGCAGCTTGGTGGTCTCCGGCCGTCGCCGAAGCTCAGCGATCACCTCCAGGCTCGAACGACTGGGCATGTCCAGGTCGAGGATGATCAGGTCGACCTGTGCGCTGGAGGCCAGTTCGAGGGCAGACCTGCCGTCGGCAGCCTCGACGATATCCAGACCTGCGCCGACAAGGGCGTCTCCGAACGCGCGGCGCAACGCTGCGTCTCCGTCCGCGACGATGACCACGGAGCCGGGCACGCGGCTCGGGGCCGGGCGTCGCGCGGCGCCGGATGCCACCATGGTCACAGGAGGTCGATCAGGTACAGGCCGTCTGCCTCGTTTGGTCGCCGAAGACGGCGCAAACCCACCATGGACCGCCCTCCGGTGCATATCAAGGAACTAGTTCCGGACCTTCGACCTGTCGGGCTACCGGGCGCCGGCCTCACAGGGTCGACGCGACGAAGACAGTCGTCCCTTCGAAGGTGCCGCCAGCCACGAACGGAATTGCCAGCATCGGCGTGATGCTGTAGTCATCGCCTCCCGTGGCCGAAGGAGAGCTCCGGGTGGCGAGCCGGAGGGCTGTCGAGGCGTTGACGACCGGCTTCGTGACGCCGTCGACGACATAGTCAATCCGCC
The DNA here is from genome assembly GCA_034667005.1 of Chloroflexota bacterium. GTDB lineage: Bacteria > Chloroflexota > Limnocylindria > Limnocylindrales > CSP1-4 > JAFMJV01. Next base: position 8,800 of record JAXDKU010000111.1, on the reverse strand, counting down.
CGGCGGCGATGACCTTGCCGGATGCGGCAGACGTGAGGCCTGACGTTGTGACCTCGAGTTTGTAGCCGGCCGTGTTGTTCGTCACGACCTTCAGGGTGAAGCTGGACCCTGAGACGTAGTCGCCGGGGAGACCTGCGGCGAAGCCGATACTCGCGGGGACACCGGTGAGGGTGATCGATATCTCGACCGCTGCGGTGAAGCTCGTGGAGCATGTGAGCCAGGACCCGCCACCGTAGTTCGAGTTGTTGCACTGGTGAACGGTGACCTTGAGCGACGGTGAGCTCGTTCCCGTGACGCTGCAGATGAAGTCTTCCTGACCGCCGCCGTAGCTCGAGTCGTTGCACTGCTGGACCTGGGCGACGACTGCACTCGCGGGGAACGGTGAGCAGCCTGTAATTGCCGGGGCTGCGGCGTGGGGATCGTTGCACTGGTTCACCGTGACTGCAACGGCGGCCTCCGGTACCACCCCGGAGAAGGTGTTGGTGATCTGAACGTTGCACTTGAGCACGTTGCCGCCGCCGTATCCGACGCCGTTGCACTGCTGCACATTCGTGACCAGCGAGGGCAGGCTCTTATCGTCGGCGGTACAGGTCAGGAAGGTGGGATCCAGGCGACCGCTCGCCGGCCCGGTGCACTGAACGACGTGGATGACCGAGCTGCCGGTGGCCACCCCTGTGCCGGTATCGATTGCCGTAATCGTGTTGGTGACCGTCGTGTCGCAGGTGATCATCGTCCCGGCGCCTGTGTCCATGGCACCGTCCGTGCTGTCACCGCAAAACGTGGTTGGCGTGCCGCCGACTGGTGCGGCGGATCCAACATCGACGCTGCCGAGCGACGCGGTCACAAGCAGCACGAAAATCAGCAGGGCCCGGCTGCGGACCGGGAAGGTTGATGAACGACGCCCCCCAGCCATTTCAGGCCGCCGCGCTGCGACGAGAACGCCGGCGGCGAACGGTAGCCCAGATCATCAGTGCCACCAGGCCGAGGGCCCCCAACGCGATGCCGATGAGCACGGGCAGGTTGACGACAGTGAAGGTGGTCTCAGCCGTGACAGCCGGTAGGCCGTCGAACGGGGGCAGCGTGTACACCGCCCGATAGCTCGCCAGGAGTGGCCCGTCCAGCCAGTCGAAGCTGGCGAGGCGTTCGGATTGAGGCGGGACGTAGTAGCCCCGCGGATCCAGCGTTCGCGCGGCGCCGGAAGGGTCTGCCCAGGGCGACGTGTCGAACAGCTGGAGCGTTGGCAGGGTGGCGGCGGTCTGATAGCTGAGGACGGTGTTGCCCGGATTGGTCACCGCCGCGGCGAAATGGACCGTCGTGCCGTCGACCGTGGCATCCAGCCGCAGGTCAGGCGTCAAGGGGTGAGCACCCGGGATGCGGTGTTCCAGTCGCTCGCGGACCAGCAGGACCGTCTCGAGGCTGGCGCCCTCTCCGGTCGCGGACGCCGGCGTTGCCGCCCGGACCGTGACATCGAGTGACGCCGAATGGTCGCCTGCGCCCGCGGTCGCCGGGGGCACCACGCTGATTCGAATGTCCCGGCTCGTGCCCGGTGCGAGCTGGAAGTCGGCCTCCTCGAACTGATACCAGGACGCCGAGCCCAGCTCGTAGCCGGCGGGCGCAGGTTGCGGCAGGCCGGCGGCGTCGAGGACGTAGTCGTTCGCCCGCAACTGCACGCGCTCGGCCAGGTGGGACGGGTTGTCGATGCGCACGACGGCAACGCTGTCGGATGCGTCGGTCCGAATGACCGGGGTCGGGGATACGAGCATCGCGAGCCGGCCCTCCGGCGCTGTGATCGCCACCTGGCGAATTTCGCCGGGGTTCGCGGCGTTTGCTGCGGCGGGTGTGAGGATGGCGAGCACGAGGGAGGCCACGAGGCCGGCGCGGACGATCATGAGTTGCTCCGTAGGTCGATGATGATGGCGAGGACGACGACGGCGACGGTGAGTGCGCGAAGCGTTCGCATGGGGGACCAGCGCCCGCTGGTCGACGTGTGTTCCGATGAACGCGGGACCCTGGCCACTGCGGCGAACCCCGGAGTCGAGGTCCGGGTCGCAACCCAGCCGGTGGCGGACACTGAAGCCGGCGGTCGGTGGCGTGGCAGCGTCGGCATCGCGGGAGGCGCGCCCGTCGGGCGGGCCGGCCTGTGTCGGAGCCGGCGACCGATGAGCAGGAGCGCCGAGAGGGCACCGATCGCTCCGGCGATGCCCGCGAGGATCGTGGCCGGGGCAACGGGTGCCTCCCGGCCGACGACGATGGTCTGGCGCTCCACGGACGAGCCGTCGGGGTATGCGACCGAGTAGGTGATCGTGTGGCTGCCCGCGGACAGCGTGACGCTGGCGCTCGAGCCATCGACGGGCTGTTCCCCGTCGACCGCGATGCGCGGGACGCCGGCGACCGGAGCTGCCGGAGGTTCGAAGTCGAGGCTCAGCGGCTCGCCGGCGATCGCGGTGTTCGGCGCGGCGAAGACGGTGATCGCGTCAGGCCGGCGCGGAATGCCGATCAGCGTCAGTGGCTTCGTGACCACCCAGCCGTCAGGTGTCCGCGCGCTCGCCTGGAGCGTGTAGGCGGTGGCGTCGGGGAGGGTCAGACCCACCGATGCTGCGGGGACCGTGGGATCGATCCCGGCGAGCGGCCGGTCGCCGCGCCACGTCAATGGCGTGGACTCTGGGAGCTCACCGGAGACCCGGAGCGCCACACGCTCGCCCTGTGGGATCAGGCAGAAGCCGCTCGGATCGAGCGTGCCTGGGCATTCGATGGCGGGTGGCGGTGCTGCGCTGAGCGGAACCGTCAGCTCCAGCGTGTCCACCTGGGTCGCTCCGCAGGCATCGGTCACGCTGACCGTGAGGATGTAGTCACCAGCCGTGGCGTAGCGGGCATCCACCGCGACCGGTCGGGCCGCGCTCTGCAGGCTGTCCACGCGGGCGGTCTGGTACTCGCCGTTGCCCCAGGTGACCAGGGCCTGCGCGGGTGTCGCGAGGTCGGCCCAGTGGAGGTCGACGTGCGCCTCCATCGTGGAGCCGCGGGCTGGATCGACGAAGGCGACGAGCGTCGGCCGTTCGCACTCCGTGGCACTGGCTGCGATGGCGAGTGAGCTCGGGACGACGAAGGCCACCAGGGGCGCCAGCACGAACGCCGTGACCGGTGCCAGGAGGAGACGGACGGCTCGAGGGGTTGTCATGGCTCTGCTCGGGTGGGGCGGGGGCAAGCGCGAGGCGGACGGCTGCCCGAAGGCGAGCCGTCCGCTTGAGCGCTCGGAACTAGATGTTCGAGGCGGTGAAGGTGAACGTGCCGGCGTAGTTGCCAGCCTCGATGAACGGCAGCACCAGCTGCGCGTCGATGAGGTGGTCGGTGCCGTCCGCGTCCGTCTGGGCTGACGTTGTCGCCAGCAGGACGTCGGTGTTGACGGCCACCAGCGCGGCGTAGGCGGTCACGCCGTTGCGGAACGAGAGAGCGGTCAGCGGGATGGTGTTGGTCGTCTTGGTCAGGTCAGTCCCCTGAACGGAGAGCGTGTAGCCCGCCGCGTTGTTGGAGATGACCGTCACGGTGCTGTCGAGGACCGAAAGCGTCTCGTTGGGAACGCCGGCGCCGAAGGCGATGGTGGCCGGTGCAGCCACCGAGATCACCTGGCTGACGGTTGCCGTCGTCGTGCCGCCATCGGTGGCGGCCGAGACTGCGGAGCCTGAGACGGCGATGAGAGCGCCCACGAGGAGGACGCCGCTGAGCTTGCGCATGGGTTCGGAACCTTTCTGTGACCCGATGAGAAGAGGCTGCCCGCACCGATCGGGTCTTCGGTGCACAGCGGAGAGCGGCCGTCCGGCGGATCCGTGCCAGACGACTGAAGAGAAGAGGACGAACCGTCCCGATGGGCCGTCGCAGGGGGTCCGTCTGCTGACCGTCGAGGGGAGGTTCGGGGTAGGTCGCAAGAGTCCTGCACCGCACGACCAAATCCCATCGACAGGCGGTCGGGTGACCCCGGGGGGACTATGGGTCGGGTGTTGACACGTGGTGCGGAGTGCCGTCAGGTGGGCTTCAGTGCGGTCAGGTGATGTCTGACGAGACCAACCAGCAGGTCAACGCGCGTCGTGGCTCCAATGGTCCCCCGGCCCCCCAGCCGTATGCCTAGTTCGCCGCCGGCGCCAGGTGTGGCTCGGAGGCAGCGAAGGCATCGAACTCGGCCCGCAGGCTCTGGCGCTCGCCTTCGTCGTGGTGGAGGAAGGCGACCTCCAGGGCGTGCCGGTCGATCGCCCAGAGCTCGGTCAGCGTCAAGCCCGCCTCGCGGACGACGTTGCCGTATTCACGCACCAGCGTGACGCCGCTGACGGTGCGGTCGTCGGTCGAGAGCGTGACCGGCACCCCGGCGCGGTGGAGCCGGGCGATGGGATGAGCCGCGACCGACGCGACGAGGTTGGCCTGCACGTTGCTGGTCGGGCACAGGTCGAGGGTGATGTCGCGGGCGATCAGCTCCGCCTGGAGCTCCGGGTCATCGATCGTGCCGGGGCCGTGGGCGATGCGGGCGGGATCGACCTGAAGGGCTCGCCAGATCTGTGCCGTGCCGCCCCACTCGCCGGCATGGACGGTGATGCCAAGGCCGCCGGCGCGCGCCACATCGAACGCGGCCTCGTGCAGCAGCGGATCCGGGAAGCGCTCCTCCTGTCCGGCACAGTCGAAGCCGGTCAGGCCGCTGTCGACGAACCGAACGGCCTCCTCGGCCATGCGTCGGTTGAGCTCCGGGTCGTGGGAGCGCAGCGCGACCGCGATGAGTCGGGTGACGACGCCGGTGCTGGCAGCGCCTGCCTGCGCGCCTGCGACGACCGCATTGATGCCGTCGTGCAGGGAGAGTCCGCGCTCCACGTGGAGCGTCGGAGCCCAACGAATCTCGACGTACCGAGTCCCGTCCCTGGCGACGTCCTCGACCAGCTCGCCCGTGATGCGCTCGAGGGCCTCCGCGTCCTGCATCAGCGCGATCGGCAGATCGAATGCACGCAGGAGCTCCGCCTGGCTCTGGCAGCGTTCGGGCGCGGTGAGGCGCGCGCGCATCGCGTCGACGTCCATGCCCTCGTCCAGACCGCGCTCGCGTGCGAGCTCCAGGGCCGTCTGCGGACGCAGGGATCCGTCGAGGTGCAGGTGCAGCTCGGCCTTCGGCATTCGTGCGAGCAGGGCGGTGAGATCGGCGTCCACGGCGACCCATCCTAGACTTCGACGATGGCTGCGAGCCCGTTGGCGGCGTTGCGGGAGATGGTTCGTGTCGGCGGCGGCGTGGCATGGATCGTCTTCGTCGTGGCCGTCGCGATCAGTGGCGCGGGCCTTGCGCTCGCGCTCGACCACCCGCAGACCGACGCCGGCCGTCCCGAGCTGACAGCCCGCGGCGACGGGCTGGTCGCGCCGAGGCTGGCCGCCCTACACCCGGCGCTCGCCGAGTTGACGGCAGCGGTCGAGGACCTCGCCACGCACGCTCGCGAGGCATCCAGCCACCTCCGGCGGAGGGAGACGGCCGAGGTCCGCTCAGCCCTGGCCGCGGGCGACGCCTCGTTGGTGGGGGTGGCGGTGGCCTCGTCACGTGTCGACGCAGGCCGCCGGGCGCTGCTCGACGGGACATCCATCGTGGCGCTCGGTGAGACGACGCGCGCCTCAGTCGAGCACCTGGACGGGGCTCTCCTGGCCGCGCGGCAGATACCTGACGCCTGGGCGGGCATCGCGGGCGGAGCGACCCTGCCGATCACAGTCCTCGACGCGCTGACCGAGCACGACCGGCTGGTCCTCGCCGCGACCGAGGCTGCCCGCGCCGCCGACTATAAGACCGCGCAGACCCGCCTCGTGGAAGCCCGCGGCGCGCTCGACCGAGCCAGGCAGACCGCGGTGCGGGCCGCGAACGCAGGCCGCGACGCGACCACCCTCACCGATTGGATCGTCAGATCGGCCAACTACGACGATGCGCTGACGGGCCTGTACGCGCTCCTGATCCAGACCGGTGGCACCGTCACGCCCGAGGCGACCGCGGCGCTCGCCGCCGTGGACCGCGCCAAGCAGGCACTGCCGAAGGACACGTCAGCCCTGGTGATCATCGTCTCGGACCTGGGCGGCGGGCAGGTCACGCTCGGCCTGATCGAGCTCGACCGCCTCCGGGGAGCGATCACCCTGGCCGCGCAGCCCTGAGTCTCTTGTCAACATTGTGAGGGGTGGCGACCGCGGGTAGACTCTGCGCCGCTCAGCCACATGCCATGAGGATCCTTCGAAGCATGCAAGTCCGCGTCGTCACCGATCTGCCGTGGAACGTCAAGGCGGACGTCCTCGCGATCCCCCTCGCCAAGGACGCGGACCCGGACCCGCTCCTCGTGGAGCTCGACCGACGACTCGGCGGAGCGCTCGCGGACTACCGCGGCGTCGGCGAGCTGAAGGGCACGGCCTGGAGCTCGGCGCTGTTTCGTGGCACCGAGGCCGGATCTCCGTGGATCCTGGGCATGGGCGTGGGCGACCCCGCGAACTTCGACCGGCTGACGGCCCTGCGCCTTGGCGCGGCGCTGGAGCGGCGCCTCGCAGGGCGCCGGATCAACCGGCTCGCTGTCGTCCTCCCGAAGTCGCTGATCGACCGGGACGGGATGGACCTCGAGTCCGCGGCCATGCTCGTCACCCGCGGGGTCATCGAAGGCCAGGCGGAGCCCGCCGCGATCTATCGCGAGAGCGTGGAGTCCCTGCCGCCCGATCTGGACGAGCTGATCCTGATCGTGCCCGAGGGCTCCGATGCGGCGGCGGTGCGGCGGTCCGCGCAGCGCGGCGCGATCATCGGTGAGGGCGCCAACCGCGCGCGCCGGCTCTCGCAGCGCTCCAGCAACGACATCACGCCCGAGGTGCTCGCCGACGAGGCCACCACCATCGCCCGGGAGTACGGCCTCAAGGCGAAGATCCTGGGTCCGGACAAGGCCGAGAAGCTGGGCATGGGCATGTTCATGGCCGTGGGCCGCGGCTCGGACAACCCGCCGCGCTTCATCTCCCTGCGCTCCGGCGAGGGAACCGCGAAGGACTCGCGCGGCCGGCTGCTCGCGCTCGTGGGCAAGGGCGTCACGTTCGATTCGGGCGGCATCTCGATCAAGCCGGCAGACCGGATGGAAGAGATGAAGATGGACAAGACCGGCGCGTGCACCGTGCTCGCGGCGATGGCCACGATGGCGCGCCTGGCGCCCGGCATGCCGCTCATGGCGGTGGCTCCCGCGGTCGAGAACATGCCCGGCTCGCATTCGACGCGGCCCGGTGACGTGGTCCGCGCGCTCAACGGCAAGACCGTGGAGATCACCAACACCGACGCGGAGGGCCGCCTGATCCTCGGCGACGCGCTCACCTGGGCCGAGCAGAACGGCGCGACGCATCTCGTCGACGTCGCGACGCTGACCGGCGCCGTGGAGCGTGCCTTCGGAAAGTTGATCACCGGCGGCTTCGCACAGCCCCAGGAGTGGTGGGACGAGGTCGCCGCGGCCGGCGCCGCCCAGGGCGAGCGCTACTGGCAGGTTCCCTTCGTCGACGACTACCGGCCCGACATGGACTCCTGGTACGCCGATCTCCAGAACTCCGGCACGGCCGACGGGTCGCTGGTGAAGAGCGGCATGTTCCTCCGCGAGTTCGTGACGCGCCCCTGGGCGCACCTGGACATCGGTGGAAGCGCGTACCTCCGCCGCGCAACACCGTGGGCCGCGCGTGGCGCCACGGGCGTCACCCATGCGACGCTCGTGGAGCTGGCACTGGCCGGCGCGGGCGAGAGCGGCGGCGATGGCAGATCATCTCGGTCGGGGTCACGCGCGTCCGGTGACGAGGCGGCGTCCGACAACGAGGCGGCCTCCGACAGCGCGTCGGCTTCGACCAACGGCCGCAAGGCGGGGAGCTCCGGCCGCGGCGCAACCCCGAAGCGTGGCTCCAGCGCCGCCGGCGGGACTCGCACAACGGGTCGCCGTTCCAACTAGGCAGGGAGCGGAACCAAGGCCGGCGGGCGCCGCGCCGCGCTGGCGACCGCCGCGCTGCAACCACGGTCGCAGCGGGCCGGGGCTCCTCCGGTCAAATATGGACGCGGGCAATACAGGTCACGGGGCGGGGCCGCCGGTGCCTTTCATCTGACTTCAACCTTTCGCGGCTCGGGCGCGTGCGTGGACGCGTGCGTGGGGATCGCCGCTGTGGTTCGACGGGTGCGCTCGCGGCGTGCAGGCTCTGACCGAGTGCCGCTGCCATCGATATCTGGCACGAACCAGATACCGGCGATCGATCCGGCAGGGCTCCTCAGCCAGGCCGCGACGGCCTGCGTTCGGTGGGGGAGGGCCGAGTCCAGAATCCCCGCGGCGCGCTGCACTCGCCGTCGCTCCGTCCGGTCGGCTGGGAGAACGAGCAGTTTGGCCGTAGCTCGCGGGCGCCAGCCGAACCGATCTCGCGCAATCTGCGGCGCCAGTCTCGCCTTCTCGTCGAGCTTCCGAAGCGGCGCCTCCACCGACACGAGCTCACTCTTCAGCTCGATCACGAGCAGCTTCCGGGAGCCTTCATGCCAGGCCAATAGGTCGATCGATCCGCGCTCTCCCCACTCCGAGTACGACACCTCCGCCTTGATCGCCCACCCGCAGGCAACCAGATACCGCACCACGGCAACCCCGATCCGCGCGTGACGCTCGTCGAGCAGTCGGTCCACCCCGGCTCCGCGCCACCGGATATCGAGCTCCAGCTCGGCACCGACGGTCTCGAACGTTTTCGTGATGGTTCGGACGGCGATCCGGCCGAGATGCCCGCGCTCGAGAGCCGAGATGGTCGACTGGCTGAGGCCCACGCGATGCGC
>JAXDKU010000110.1:0-15829 GCA_034667005.1 Chloroflexota bacterium | reverse complement strand
GTGCGAGGCTACCTTGGCAAGTTCTTCCCGCTCTACGAGTTCAAGAACGGCATCGGCGCGGGCGCGATCGCGCTCTTCGTCGGGCTGATCGAGCTGATGCTCGAGTTCGTCAAGCCCCTGACGCTGTCGATGCGACTCTTCGGCAACATCTACGGCGGGGAAGTCGCCCTCGGGGTGATGACCTCGCTCACGATCGTCGCGCTGCCGGTGGCGCTGCTCGGCCTGGAGTTCATGCTGAACTTCATCCAGGCCCTGATCTTCAGCGTTCTGACGCTCATGTTCATCGTCCTCGCCGTGGAGAGCCATCACGACGAGGAGGGCCACATCGCGGATGACGTCGTGGCCACGATCGAAGGCAAGCAGCCGATCCCGGCCGGCGCACACTGAGCGCCGCGCCGAACACCTAGGCCCAAGGAAGACCCGGGCATCAGCCCGGGCATAGGAGGAAATCGCGACATGGAACATATCGGCGCAGGTCTCGCGGCCATGGGCGTCATCGGTCCGGGAATCGGCATCGGCATCCTCGCCGGTCTCGCTGCCGGAGCGATCGGACGCAATCCGGACGCGGCGGGTCAGATTCGCGGCCTGGCCATCATCCTGGCGGCGTTCGCCGAAGGCCTCGGCGTGCTCGCGATCGTGGTCGGCCTCCTGTCGATCTTCATCAAGTAGCCGGCGGACGGGAATCAGCGCCGTGAACACCCTGCCTGCCCGATTCCTCCCGTGGCGGGTGGCAACGCGGGCCGCGCGACTGGGACGTGACGCATGACGATCAACGTCTTCTGGATCCTCATCTCCGCCTCGACGTTCATCGTCTTCGCGGGCATCGCGTGGTACTTCGGCTTCCGCGGTCTTGCCGGCAACCTCGAGGCGCGGCGGTCGCGCATCGAGCAGGGCCTCAAGGACGCGGACGAGGCCCGGCGCGAGCGTGAGGCCGCGGCCCAGGAGCGGCAGAAGACGCTGACCGAGGCACGCCGCGAGGCCGCGGACATCCTCGCCCGCGCCCAGCGGCTGTCCGAGGAGGAGCGCGAGCGCGGTCTCGCGGAGACGCGTGCCGAGATCGAGCGCCTGCGCGAGCAGGCCGTGGCCGACATCGACGCCGAGCGGCAGCGCGCCGTTGCCGAGGTGCGTGCCCAGGTCGCCGATCTCGCCCTGCTCGCGGCCGGCAAGGTCATCGGCGAGACGCTCAACGACGCGCGGCAGCGCCGCCTCGTCGAGGAGTTCCTGGCCGAGCTGACCCCCGCGGCACCCTCAGGGGACCGGCGCAACTGATGCGCAGGAAGCGCGGCAGCGCCCGCCGCTACGCCGAGGCCGCCTTCGAGATCGCGGAGCGCGACGGCACGCTCGATGCGTGGCTCGCCGAGCTCGAGACGGCCGGCGAGATCCTCGGGGAGCCCGAGGTCGCCCGGCTGCTGGCGAACCCGGCCGTGCCGGTCGCCGCTCGCGCCGAGGCGATCCGGCGAGCGCTCGGAGATCGACTCTCGGAGAAGGCACGCAACCTCGTGCTGCTGCTGCTCCGTCGCGGACGCATCGACCTCCTGCCGCAGGTCGCGCAGGAGTTCCGGGCGCTGTATGAGAAGCGCGCCGGCATCGTCCGGGCGACCGTGATCAGCGCGGCACCGCTCGCCGAGGACGAGCAGCGTGCGCTGCGCGAGCGGCTTGGCCAGATGACCAGCGGCCGCGTGGAGATGACCGTCGAGGTCGACCCCGCGATCCTCGGAGGCGTCATCGTCCGGCTCGGCGACCGCATGATCGACGGCAGCGTCCGTGGACGGCTGGAACGCCTCCGCAGCCGGCTCGCCGCCGGCGCCATCTGACCACCAACCCAGAACACCGTTCGAAGCCCACACGAGGACACCCCGCATGGCCATCCGATCCGACGACATCACCACGATCATCAAGTCCGCGATCGAGAATTTCGATGCCACCACCGAGATGCGATCGGTCGGCACGGTCGTTGAGGTCGGCGACGGCATCGCTCAGATCTACGGGCTCGAGGGTGCCCTGGCGTCGGAGTTGCTCGAGTTCCCCAACGGCGTGAACGGCATGGCCCTCAACCTCGAGGAGGAGACGGTCGGCGCCGTGATCCTGGGTGACTACACCAAGATCCAGGAAGGCGACACCGTCAAGACCACGGGCAGGGTCGTGGAAGTTCCGGTCGGCGTCGAGCTGATCGGGCGCGTGGTCGACCCGCTCGGCCGGCCGCTGGACGACAAGGGCCCGATCAAGTCCACGAAGACGCGCCCCGTTGAACGCGTCGCGCCCGGCGTCATCAAGCGCAAGTCCGTGGACACGCCGGTCCAGACCGGCATCAAGGCCATCGACGCGCTGATCCCGATCGGCCGCGGCCAGCGCGAGCTGATCATCGGCGACCGCCAGACGGGCAAGACCGCCGTGGCGGTCGACACGATCATCAACCAGGTCGGCAAGGACCTGATCTGCATCTACGTGGCGATCGGGCAGAAGCTGTCGACCGTGCGTCGCACCGTGGCGGTGCTGGAGCAGTACGGCGCAATGGAGCACACCATCGTGGTCGTCGCCGGCGCCGAGGAGCCCGCGCCGGTGCAGTACCTCGCGCCGTACGCCGGAGCGGCGATGGGCGAGGAGATCATGGAGAACGGCGTCGAGGTCGGCGGCCGCCTCATCAAGGACGCGCTGTGCGTCTACGACGACCTGACGAAGCACGCCTGGGCGTACCGCGAGATGTCGCTGCTGCTCCGCCGCCCGCCCGGCCGCGAGGCGTACCCGGGCGACGTCTTCTACCTGCACAGCCGGCTGCTCGAGCGCGCCGCGCGCCTGAGCGAGGAGAACGGCGGCGGCTCGCTCACCGCGCTCCCCGTCATCGAGACGCAGGCCAACGACGTGTCGGCGTACATCCCGACGAACGTGATCTCCATCACCGACGGGCAGATCTACCTGGAGTCCGACCTCTTCAATGCCGGCCAGCGCCCTGCGCTGAATGTGGGCATCTCGGTGTCCCGGGTGGGCTCGGCGGCGCAGACGAAGGCCATGAGGAAGGTGGCGGGGCCGCTCAAGCTCGACCTCGCGCAGTACCGGGAGCTCGCGGCGTTCGCGCAGTTCGCGTCGGACCTGGACAAGGCCACGCGCGACCAGCTGACGCGCGGCGAGAAGATCTCCGAGGTCATCAAGCAGCCGCAGTACCAGCCGCTGCCGGTGGAGAAGCAGGTCACCATCCTGTGGGTGGTCACCAACGGCTACCTGGACGACGTCCCCACGCCGCGGATCCGCGAGTTCGAGTCGCAGTTCTACCGCTTCCTCGAGTCGGAGCGCCCGGACATCCTCAAGACGCTGGCCGAGAAGCCCGAGCTGAGCGACGAGATCGTCGAGGCCCTCAAGCAGGCCACCGTCGACTTCAAGGAGACATTCGCCGTCTGACCCTTCGGACCGCGGGGCCCGCCGGGTCCCGTCTCCGGTCCACCAGGCATCCAACGGAGGTCACCACAGCTCGTGCCGAGCCAGCGCGAGATCCGACGCCGCATCGGATCCGTCCGCAACATCAAGCAGATCACCCGCGCCATGCAGTTCGTCGCTGCCTCGAAGCTGCGCCGCGTGCAGGACGCCGTGCTCCAGGCGCGCCCCTACAGCGAGAAGCTCGACGAGGTCCTCGCGGACGTGGCGGCCGTGCTGGGCGGCGACGAGCATCCGCTGCTCGCCCACCGCGAGGGCGGCACCCGGCTGATCGTGCTGTTCACCACGGATCGCGGCCTGGCGGGCTCGCTGAACACCAATACGATCCGTTTCGCGTCGCGCGAGATCGTCGACCACGGCGGCGACCTGGAGGTCGTCACCGTCGGCCGCAAGGGCCAGGCCGCCATGCGGCGCGCCCACGTGCCCATCGCCGCGAGCTTCGAGGGCTTCGGTGACAAGCCCAGCTTCTCGAACGTGCTCCCGCTGGCCCGCCTCATCACGGACGACTACCTCGCGGAGAAGTACTCAGTCATCGACCTGGTGCATCCGCAGTTCGTCTCGACGCTCAACCAGCGCCCGACGCTGGTGCGCCTGCTCCCCATCGAGCCGACCGAGGACCTGGAGGGCATCCCGGGCAACCAGTTCATCTTCGAGCCGAGCGCGGACACCGTGCTCCGCCAGCTGCTGCCCCGCTACGTTGCGGTGCGCCTCTTCCAGGCGGTGCTGGAGCTCTCGGCCAGCGAGCAGTCGTCCAAGATGGTCGCCATGCGCAACGCGACCGAGAACGCCCAGGAGCTGATCGAGGACCTGACGCTCACCTACAACAAGGTGCGTCAGGCCAACATCACCCGCGAAATGATCGAGATCGCCACCGGCGCCAACGCCGCCTGACCAGGGATCGCCACGGAGGAATCTGACCCATCATGCCCGTCGCCACGCCAGACACGACCGACAAGACCGCGAACACGGAACCCAGCGTCGGCCGGGTCATCGCGATCACGGGGCCGGTCGTCGACATCGAGTTCCCCGCGGGCAAGCTGCCCGCCATCTTCAACGCGGTCGAGATCCGGCGCGAGGGCGATCCGCTCGTCTGCGAGGTCCAGCAGCACCTGGGCAACAACTGGGTCCGCAGCGTGGCCATGACCACGACCGACGGCCTGGCGCGCGGCACCGAGGCGGTCGACACCGGTGGCCCCATCTCCGTCCCCGTCGGCCCGGCCACCCTGGGCCGCGTCTTCAACGTCCTCGGCCAGCCGATCGACGAGAAGGGCCCCGTCGACGCAGACACCTACTACCCGATCCACCGCGCCGCCCCGAAGTTCGAGGACCTGACGACCGCGACCGAGGTCTTCGAGACGGGTCTCAAGGTCATCGACCTGATCGCGCCGTTCGCCAAGGGCGGCAAGGTCGGCGTGTTCGGCGGCGCCGGCGTCGGCAAGACCGTCATCATCCAGGAGCTCATCCGCAACGTGGCGGAGGAGCACGGCGGCTACTCGGTGTTCGCCGGCGTGGGAGAACGTTCCCGAGAGGGGAACGACCTCCTCCACGAGATGACCGAGTCGGGTGTCATCGCGAAGACCGTCATGGCCTTCGGCCAGATGAACGAGCCGCCCGGCGCCCGCCTCCGCGTCGGCCTGACGGGCCTGACCTTCGCGGAGTACTTCCGCGACGAGGGGCGCGACGTGCTCCTCTTCATCGACAACATCTTCCGCTTCACCCAGGCGGGCTCCGAGGTTTCCGCGCTTCTCGGTCGGATGCCCTCCGCGGTGGGCTACCAGCCGAACCTGGCCACCGAGATGGCTGGCCTCCAGGAGCGGATCACCTCGACCAAGCGCGGCTCCATCACGTCGCTCCAGGCCGTCTTCGTGCCTGCGGACGACTACACGGACCCGGCGCCCGCGACGGCGTTCGGCCACCTGGACTCCACGATCCGCCTGGAGCGCTACCTGACCGAGCTGGGCATCTACCCCGCCGTGGACCCGCTGTCCTCCACCTCCACGGTGCTCGATCCGAACATCGTCGGGCAGGAGCACTACGAGGTGGCTCGCGAGACGCAGCGCGTCCTCCAGAGCTACCGCGACCTCCAGGACATCATCGCGATCCTCGGCATCGACGAGCTCTCCGAGGAGCAGAAGGTCACCGTGTCTCGCGCCCGGCGACTCCAGCGATTCATGAGCCAGCCGATGTTCGTCGCCGCGCCGTTCACCGGCCGCGAGGGCCGCTACGTCTCGATCAAGGACACGGTCGCGTCGGTCAAGGAGATCCTCGACGGCAAGGCCGACGATCTGCCGGAGCAGGCATTCTTCCTCGCGGGCACGATCGACGACGTCCGCGAGAACGCCGCCCGTCTGGCGAAGTGACGAGTTTCCGGGCGGGTCCTGTCCGCCGGTCGCCGGACGACGCCCTCGGCCTGCGCCGTCGGCGCTTGACGGCCTTCGGGGTCGCCGGTCGACCGCCGGCCACCCGCCGTGGCTTGACACTCGTGGGAGCCGGTGCCGTTGGCGCGGGCGACGCTCGTGTGGCTTCGGTTGTCTCAATTGGAGCGGATGTGGCACGGGAGGTGCGGTATCGGTCTGAATCCGGCGCTTTCCTCCCCTCAAGTGCCGCGCGAGGCGATGTATTTGAGGGCTCGCGACCAGCGGTCATGCCCGGCGTGAATAACCGCTGTGCCAGATTCGCTCGAAGTGATGGGATGTCGCCCCGGCGCGGGCTCGCCGCGCGTCCTACCGTGTGGCACCGCGCCCACCGAGCGGAGGACTAGGGCATGCCGCTGCATCTGGAGATCGTGACCCCGGAGCGCGTCGCCTACGAGGACGACGTGGACATGGTGATCTGCCCGGGGAGCGAGGGGGAGCTGGGCATCCTGCCGCACCATGCGCCGCTGCTGTCGACGCTCGGAATCGGCGAGCTGAAGATCCGCAAGGGCGGCCAGGAGGAGTACTTCGCGATCGCCGGAGGGTTCGTGCAGGTTCGGCCCGACAAGGTGGTCGTGATGGCCGAGACCGCGGACCTGGCGTCGGAGATCGACCTGGAGGCGGCCGAATCCGCCCGTCGCGAAGCGGAGCGTGCCCTCGAGGAGGGTTTCACCGAGCCCGCCGACCTCGCCCGTGCCCGCGCGGCGATGCAGCGTGCCCTGCTCCAGATCCGCGTTGCCGAGCGGCGCCGCCGCGAGGGACCGAGGCACCGCTCATAGGTTCCGCCATGGCCGACGCGCGCCCGTTCCACTGGGAGTTCGAGGAGCCGCCCGTTCAGCGCGAGGCGTTCCGGGTCGAGGGCGGCCGGCCGCTCCGCGGCGAGGTGGACATCAGCGGGAGCAAGAACGCGGCGCTGAAGCTGCTCGCGGCCGCCACGCTCACCGGGGAGCGCTGCCGCTTCACGAACGTGCCGGAGATCGCGGACGTCCAGGTGATGGTGGACACCCTGCGCGACCTGGGCGTGGTCGTCGATCATCCCGCGCCCCACACGTACGAGGTTGCCGCCGGCGACGTGGACTGGCTCTTCGTGCCGTTGGAGGCGGCCGCGAAGATGCGCGCCAGCTTCATCCTGCTGGGCCCACTCCTCGCGCGCTTCGGCCGCGTGATCATCAGCAACCCCGGCGGGGACCGCATCGGGCGGCGCCCTGTGAACCTCCACGTGGACGCGATGCGTGCCCTCGGGGCCGAGATCGAGTACCGGAACGGCTACTACTTCGCGCGCGCTCCCGGCCGGCTCCGCGGCACGAACGTGGTCTTCCCGGGTGTGACCGTGATGGGCACGGAGAACGCGTTGCTGGCCGCCACGCTGGCCGACGGCCACACGACGATCCGGCCCGCGGCGCGTGAGCCGGAGGTGGACGACCTGATCGGGTTCCTCCAGCGCATGGGCGCGGAGGTGGAGCGGACATCCCCCGACGTCATCGAGGTCGAAGGCCGGCGGCGCCTCCGCGGCGCGAACCACCACGTGATGCCCGACCGGATCGAGGCGGGCACGTTCGTCGTCGCGGCCGCCGTCACCGGGGGCGAGGTGGAGCTGCGCGGCGCTCCCGCTGACCAGCTGGGAGCGTTCCTGGACACGCTCTCGTCGGTCGGGGTCTCGATCTCCACCGGCCCCGACACGATCGAGGTGCGCGGCACGCCCGGCGAGTACGTCGCCACCGACGTCGCGACGGCGGCCTATCCTGGCCTCGCCACGGATCTCCAGCCGCCGACCGCCGTCCTGCTGACGCAGGCACGCGGCACGAGCCGGATCCACGAGACGATCTTCGAGGACCGCCTCGAGTGGATGAGCGAGCTGCGACGCATGGGCGCGGAGATCGACATCCAGGACGGCCATCACGCGTCGATCACCGGACCCTGCCGGCTGCGCGCCATGGAGCTCGAGATGAGCGACCTGCGGGCCGGGGCGTCGCTGATCCTGGCCGCGCTCGTCGCCGAGGGGCCCAGCCTGATTCACGGTGCGCACCAGGTCCGACGGGGGTATGAGAACATCGAACGGAAATTCCTCGATCTCGGCGCGCGGATCGAGCATGTCTCCGAGGGCTGACGAGATCGCATGAAGATCGGTATTGACCTGGGCACGGCGAACATCCTTGTCTATGTGAAGGGACGGGGAATCGTCATTCGCGAGCCCTCGGTGGTCGCCGTCAGCGACGACAACACGATCGTGGCGGTGGGTGACGAAGCCCGCGAGATGATCGGCCGCACGCCGGGCCACATCACCGCGATTCGGCCGATGAAGGACGGTGTGATCGCCGATTACGTGATCACGGAGGCGATGCTCCGGTACTTCATCAAGAAGGCCGGCCGCTCCTTCACGAAGCCCGACGTGATGATCAGCGTCCCGTCGGGCGTGACCAGCGTCGAGAAGCGCGCCGTGCGCGACGCCGCGCTGAAGGCCGGGGCTCGCGAGGCGTACCTGATCGAGGAGCCGCTGGCCGCCGCGATCGGTGCCAACGTGCCCATCAGCGGCCCGTCCGGAAACATGATCATCGACATCGGTGGCGGCACCAGCGAGATCGCCGTGATCTCGCTCGGCGGGATCGTGGTGTCGCGCTCGCTGCGCGTCGGGGGCAACCGCTTCGACGAGGCCATCGCGAACTACATCCGCAAGAAGTACAACCTGATGGTCGGCGAGCGGACGGCCGAAGAGGTGAAGATCACCATCGGCACCGCGCTACCACTGGATCGCGAGCTGCACATGGAGGTGCGCGGCCGGGATCTCATCGCGGGGCTGCCGCGGACCATCCCGCTGACGAGCTCGGAGGTGATGGAGGCCCTCGAGCAGCCGCTTCAGCAGATCGTCGCGTCCGTCCGCACGGTGCTCGAGGAGACGCCGCCCGAGCTGTCGAGCGACATCATCGACAAGGGCATGGTCATGTCCGGCGGCGGCGCGCTGCTGCGCAACATCGACAAGCTCCTCACGCAGGTGACCGGCGTTCCGTGCCACGTCGCGGAGAACTCGCTCAACTGCGTGGCCCTCGGAACCGGCCTCGCGCTCGAGCACTTCGACTTCTTCAAGAAGTCGCTGGTCCAGCGCATCTGACCGGGTGCGTTCCGCCGCCGGGATCGCCACCGGCATGGAGCCGGCCTTCCGATCGTTCGCCGACCTCCACTGCCATAGCTCAGCCTCCTTCGACTCGCTGAGCGGGCCGGAGACGCTGATCCGCAACGCGCGCCGCTTCGGGCTGACGCACCTGGCCATCACGGACCATGAGCGGATCGACGGTGCCCTGCGCGCGAGGGACCTCGCAGCGTCGGGACGAGAGGAGCCGCGCGTCCAGGTGATCGTCGGGGAAGAGGTGAGGACCACCGGCGGCGACCTCATCGGGCTGTTCCTCGAGCGGGCCGTCGCGCCCGGGCAGAGCCCCATGGACACGGCCGCCGCGATCCACGAGCAGGGCGGCCTGGTCGGCGTGCCCCATCCGTTCGACCGGTTCCGCTCATCCGCGGGCAGCCTCGCCGACGAGGCGACGATGACCGAGCTCTCCCAATCGGTCGACTACATCGAGATCCACAATGCCCGGGCCGTGGGCGCCGCGAACCATCGAGCCGCGGAGCTTGCCCATGCGCTGTCCGTGCCCGGTGCCGCATCGAGCGACGCGCACTCGGCCCTGGAGGTCGGCGTCGCCTACACGATCCTGCGGGGCGGCTTCTCCACGGCAGCGGAGCTGCGCGAGCTGCTTCCCGGTGCGGAGCTGGTGATGGGCCGTGCCTCGTACATCGTGCGGCTGCTCACACCTGTTGCGAAGCTGGTCCAGCGGAGTCGCGGGAACCGCCGGCTCAGCCCCGAGTCGTTCGGCCGAGGCGTCGTGTCGTGAGCGGCCGTGACGGAGGTTCGCAGGACGATGCGCTGATCGACTACCCGCTGGTCAACGAGGACGTGGAGCAGGGCGCCGTCCCGCTCTCCCAGCGCCTCCGCAGCCCGCGAACGATCATCTCGCTCCTGCTGCCGCTGCTCATCCTGCTGCTGCTGCTCGTCGCCCTCCCCGGGTTCGAGCTGGACCGGCTGCCGAGCCTGATCCTCAACGCAAACCCCTGGCTGCTGCTGGCCGCATTCGCGGTCTACTACGCGGGGTTCCCGCTCCGTGGCTACCGCTGGACGCTGCTGCTCCGCGGCGCGGGCTATCGTGTCCCCGCTCGCGATTCGACCGAGATCATCTTCATCAGCTGGCTCGTGAACTGCCTCGTGCCGGCCAAGCTGGGCGATGTCTACCGTGCGTACCTGCTGCGTCAGAACTTCCCGGTCTCGCTCAGCAAGACGTTCGGGACCGTCTTCATCGAACGCGTGTTCGACCTGTTCGCGATCGTCGTGCTCGGGCTCGCCGCCGGGTTCTGGAGCTTTCGGACCGGCCTGACATCGGAGATGCAGGCCGTCTTCGCGGTGGGCCTGGTGATCGTCGGCCTCCTGACCGTCGGCCTCTTCCTGATTCGCAACTTCGGTCGCCGGATCCTGCTGCGACTTCCGCTTCCCCACCGGATCGTCACTTTCTATGACCGCTTCGAGGAGGGGCTGTTCTCCATCGCGCCGCGGCAGCTGCCGTTGCTCGGGATCGTCACGGCGCTGATCTGGGCGACCGAGGCAACGCGCCTCTACCTGGTCGTGCAGGCCCTCGGGTTCGTCGACCTGAACCTGGGCGTCAGCGGGGCGTTTTTCGTCGCGTTGATCGCGTCGCTGCTCACGGCGATCCCGCTGGCGCCGGCGGGCCTCGTCGTGGTGGAGGCCGGCATCGTGGGCGTGCTGGTGCTGTTCTACGACGTGCCGAAGACCGAGGCGGCCGCGATCGCGCTGGCGGACCGTGCCATCAGCGTGCTGTCGGTGATCGTCCTCGGGAGCATCGCCTACGTCCTCTCATCGAAGACGAAGGCCCGGACGCCCGAGCCCGCCGCAGCGGGGGACCGAGGGTCCTAGTTGCGCTTGGCGAGCGCGGGGACCGGGCGGACGACCGCGTTGTTCCCCGGCTGACGGACGGCGAGGCGGCGCATCCGCAGCGCGAGGTAGTACTCCATCACCTGGCGAACCTGCGGCTCGTTGAGGAGCTCGTCGGCGCGAAGGGCGTACTCGACGCGGGCCGTTGGATGGCTGGTCGACGACGCGACGAGCCCGAAGTAGTGGGGCATGTCGGCTTCGTCACGAACCTCCCGGAGGCCGCGCGCCAGCTTGGTGGCCGTGCCCAGGGACGGCGTGCGATCCCCGCGGACGAGCCGGGAGATCGTGGAGTGATCCACGCCCGACTGCTGGGCGAGCTGTCGCTGGCTCATCTTCTTGGCTTTCAGCTGGGCGCGGAGCCACTCGTTGAAGGCTCGACCGTTCTGGACGCTCATGGGGCTCCCGGACAGGCACTCCAGGTCCGCGATCGGCGAATTGGGCAGGGTCGCCGGCGGGCCGCTTCTGGGGTGGCGGCAGGAGCATCTTCGAATCGGGCGCCGTTGCTCGATATAGGCCCAAGGTACCTCGCGGAGCGGGCCTACCGGTGCAGCGGAAACGGGCGCTCCTGTGCGGTGGAGTGCGGTCGGCTGAGGTTACCGTCGCGCCGCTTCGGGCACCGCGCCGTTGCCTCCCCGAAACGGCGGGCCGGCGCGGTTGTGGCCGGGCTCGCAGCGGTCCAGTGAGGACGGCGCGAAAGGCTCAGGCGGTGGCTTCCAGCGGTGGCTGCGCGTCCTCGGGCACGGTGTCCTCGGGGAGGGGCGTCGGCTTCCGCGGGCGGCCGCTTCTCGTCGTGAAGGCCGAGTCCGGCAGCCGGTCCAGCGGGTCGCCGCGCATCAGCTGGCGCACGCGGTCCAGGTTGATGCCGTCGTAGCCGGCATCCATCGCGGGCGTCTCGAGGTAGGCGGGGACGCGTGCCAGCCGCGGATGCGTGAGCAGGTGCCGGAGCCCGCGGTGCCCGATGGTGCCGGCGCCGATGTGCTCGTGGCGATCCTGTCGCGAGCCGCGCTCTGCGCGCGAATCGTTGAGATGGAGCATTCGCAGCCGGTCCGGGCCGAGCTCCGCATCCACCTCGGCCAGGAGGCGGTCGACGGCATCGGGATCGCCGAGATCGTGGCCATAGCCCCACAGGTGCGCCGTGTCCAGGCAGATCCCCACGCGGGTCTCGTCGGCGCCGGCCTTGACCGCGGCCTCGAGGATCAGCCCGAGCTCCGCGATGCTGGCGCCGAGGCCGCCGCCGCTGCCCGCCGAGTTCTCCAGCACCAGGATGGGCGTGCCGGCGTCAGCGCGAACCTCAGCGAGCACCCGCGCGATCCCTTGGCCCACCTGCGCGACGCCCCGCTCGACACCGGCGCCGACGTGCGACCCGACGTGCACGTTGACGGCGTGGGCGCCGTACTCCGCACCCATGCGCAGCTCGGCGGCGAGCGTCGTGATCGACCGCTCCCAGAACTCCGGGTCGGACGAGGCGAGATTGATCAGGTACGAGGCGTGCACCGCGAGGTGCGTGATCTCCGCCTCGGCCAGGCGCCGGCGGAACTCGCCGATCTGGGCTGGCGGGGACGGCTTCCGGCGCCACGCGGTCGGGTTGTCCGCGAAGACCTGCACGGCCGTCGCGCCGATCGTCCTGGCACGGTCCGCAGCCTTCAGCATGCCGGCGCCGAGCTGGAGATGCGGCCCGATCGCGCGGCCGGCGAGCCCTGCACGGAGCTCGGCCGGGTCCGGCGGCGGCGCGCCGGCGCTCTTCCTGGTCCGTGGGCTCACGCGGCCATCGTATCGGGGCTTCCAGTTCGCGGCCGCCGGCCGAGGCTAGACTTTCGCACGTGGACCCGGAGACGCTCGCGTCCTGCAAGATGCTCATGGACCGCGACCGGCTCCGGATCGTCGGGCAGCTCGCCACCGCGCCGGTGTCCTCGGGGGTCCTCGCCGCGTCCCTGGGGATCGCGCCACGGCTCCTGGCGCGGCATCTCGGACGGCTGGTGAAGGCCGGGATCGTCGCCGAGCAGGCCACGCCGAGCGGCCACGTCTTCTCGCTGGACGTCGCCCGACTGGCCGTCATCGCCGCCGACCTTGCCCGTGCCGAGGCGGAGGCGCAGCCATCCACCTCCGGTCTGCCGGGGTTCGAAGAGGCCGCGCCGGCCGCGGGCTGGTCTCGCGAGGATGCGGCCGTCCTTCGCGCCTTCGTCAGTGACGGGCGGATCACGAGCATTCCGGCGCAGCACGCGAAGCGGATGGTGCTGCTCCGTTTCGTCGCCGGGACGGCCTTCCGGGAGGGAGAGGAGTACCCCGAGAAAGAGGTCAACATGCGCCTCGCGCTGCGGCACCCGGACGTTGCCGCCCTGCGGCGCTACCTCGTCGACGAGGGCTTCATGGACCGCCACGCCGGTATCTACCGGCTCCGGAGCGACGGCTAGCGATCGGGCACCGCGCCAAACCCGGGTCGCGCGCGGCCACCTCACCTGGGCGCAGTCGATCCGCGGCAGGTCATCGCTCCCTGGCGAGCGTCAGCGCGGACACCGCGCGCGCTCCAGCGTCGACGAGCGCGGCCGCACAGCCGGATAGCGTCGCGCCGGTCGTCGTGACGTCGTCCACCAGCACGATCCAGCGGCCACGCACCAGGGACTCGCCGCCTTCCGCGACCCCGAATGCGCCTCCGACGTTCCGCGCACGCTCCCGCTTGCCGAGGGCGTGCTGGGCCGCAGTCCGCTCGCGCCGCACGAGGCAGCGCGCGACCGGGATCCCGAGCAGCCGGCCGCACGCCGTGGCCAGCTCCTCCGCCTGATCGAACCCGCGATCGCGACGCCGCGCGGCGTGGACCGGCACCGGGACGAGCAGCTCCCCGCCTCGTCCGGCGCGCCGCCAGCGGTCCGCCATGGCGCGTGCCAGCGGCTCGACGAGCCGCCGCTCCCCGTCGTACTTGAGGGCGTGGACGGCGGCGCGAACCGGACCGGTGAACGCGCCACACCACTCCAGCTGGAGCAGTCCGCGCGGCAGGTCCAGCGCGAGGCCGATGGGTGCGCCGGGCGGCTCGTCCAGGCGTCGCGAAAATGGCCGCGCGCAGCGCGTGCAGAGCACCTCCCCCTCCAGGTCGCAGCCCGGGCAGCGCGGAGGCAGCAGCAGGTCGAGCACGGCACGCATGTCGGCCCACAGCCTGAGATCCGGCGCTCACCGCCGGCTCCACGGGCGCTCAACCCACAGTTATCCAGTCCCGTCACGGGCCCCGGCTCGTATGATCCCGAGCGATGCCGCGCTGGCCCATGGACTCGCTCGAATCGCGGCTTCCTGCCCGCCTCGGTCGCCTCCGCCGCTGGGTGGGGCCGGGACTGATCGTTCTCGGTGCCTTCGCCGCCGCGTGGCTCGTCCTGATGCCGCTCGTCTTCGGACCCACGCCGGGGTGGGGCTACGACTTCGAGGCCTATCTCCTGGCAGCCCAGCGGCTCGGCCGAGGCGACCCGCTGTACCTGTCCTGGACCCTGGACGGTCCGTTCCGGCCGGGGCCGTTCGGCCTGTATCTGTACGCGCCGCCGCTGGCCGTGGCGATCCTGCCGATGACCGCCCTGTCGGTCCCGGCCGCCACGCTGCTCTGGTTCGCCGCCCGGGCCGCGCTGCTCCTGGCTGCCTGCGCGCTCATGCCCGTGCGCCCGAGGGTGCGGCTCTTGATCCTGGTGCTCGCCGTGCTCAGCGAACCCGTGCTGACCGACCTGAATCTCGGCAACGTCAGCCTCGTCGTCATGTTCCTCTCGGTGGTCGGCTGGCGCTTCCTCGATCGCCCGGCCGGCTCCGTGGCCCTCGCCGTGGCCATGACGGTCCGCCCGACGTTCGGCCTGTTCCTCGTCTGGTGGCTGCTCCGGCGCCGCTGGCGAGCGCTCGCCTGGGCTCTCGCGGCCGGCGCCCTGGCCATCGCGCTGACGCTGCCGTTCGTCCGGGTGGACGTGTACCTGGACTACGTCCGGCTCGTGCGCAATCTCGCCGACGTGACCGGCGTGCCCAACAACATGGATCTCGGCTCCACGGCAGCACGCCTCGGTCTGGGCGGCGCGCTTTCGACGCTGGCGCTCCTCGGGGGTTATGCGATCGCCATCGCGGCGGTCATCTTCAGCCTGCGGCGCGACCGCGAGGTCAGCTTCATGGTCACGCTCGGCGCCACCCTGCTGCTGTCACCGCTCCTCTGGGACCACTACCTGGTCAACGCGCTGCTGCCGGCGGCGTTCCTGATCGAGCGGGGCAGGCGCTGGGGACTAGCGCTGGGGGTGCTGGTGCTGTTGTGGGTCCCGGCACCGGGTGTGCCGCTACTGGCCGTGGCCGCCACGCTGGCGCCGCTGCTCGCGCGGCCGCGTCCCGTTCCGACCTACGCGGCCACGCCCCGTGACACACCATCGGAGGATGCGCCGGCGCTCGACCCGGCAGCCTCGAACAGGACCGTCGCGCCGGCCTGAAGCCCCCCGCGCTCGATGGCCCCTGCCGCGAGCTCCACGACGCCGGCCGCTCCGCGGACCGGCATCACGATGCCCGTCCACGGACGCAGATTGGGGCGGCACGCCACCACCTGCCGGGCGCCGGACGCGTCGGGCCCGCTGACAAAAAGGGCGTCGATCGGGAAGCGCATGAAGAACATGTGGATGCTGTTGCCGGGGATGTAGAGACCTTCCCCGGCGGGCAGGGACCCGCGTCCCATGAGACCCCGGAAGCGTCCCCAGAAGGACCCTGCCGATGCGACCGTGGCTGCGGCCACCGCATCCGTGCCGGTCACCCGGACCTGCCACGGCGCGGCGGGCTCGCTCACCGGCTCAGAGCCCGCTGCCCATGTTCATGGCGATGAGGATGATCGCCGGGCCAAGAATGACGATGAACATGGACGGGAAGATGCACCCGACCAGCGGGAAGAGCATCTTGATCGGCGCCTTGGCGGCCATCTCCTCGGCGCGCTGGCGGCGCTCGATCCGCAGCTGTTCGGACTGGACCTGGAGCACCTTCGAGATCGACACGCCGAGCTGCTCGGCCT
>JAXDKU010000109.1:0-7959 GCA_034667005.1 Chloroflexota bacterium | reverse complement strand
CCGCTGGTCGCGATCCCGGCCCTCGCGTCGCTGCCCTTCTTCATCAGCGGCGGCCTGAAAATTGTCTACGACCTGCTCCTCTACCGCGGGTTCCAGTCAATCCGGCCGCCCGAGGAGATGCCCGACGAGGTGCCGGACGCGGTGCTCGGCGATGGGCCTCCGCTCGGGGACGTGGCAGACGCGCCTGGCAGTCGGTAGGGCCGCCGGGGTCGTGCCGGGTGCGTGGCGTGGCGGTGGGGCAACCGGCACTTGGGTCGTGCCGGCGCGGCGGTCCGGGGCGCCGGGGTCGCGCCGGGGGCGTGGCAGTCGGTAGGGCCGCCGGGGTCGTGCCGGGGTGCGGAGATACCGGGCGCGGAGTCGGCCCGGTGCGGGGGTCGTGCCCGGTACGGGCGGTGCGGGCGGTACGGGCGCGGAGCTCGTGCCGCGGTACGACGATCTCCGGCGGCTCAGCCCTGGACTGACATGCCGCAACTCGCCCAGCGACGTCCGCTCGACGGGAAAACGGAGGCCCCGAGGCTCGCCCGCCGCGTTGTGGTGCGTCACGAGGCGGGGGTCGCCCGTTTCCGACAGATTCTCGCTCGGCGGTCCTCATCTCCGTGCCCCAGCGCAGGTGCTGACAGATTCTCGCCGAGGGGCCCTTACGCGACGGCCTGAGCGTGCGCCGGGCTCGGACCACCACGTCGCGCTCTTGGAGAGCCATTCGGCACGCTCGCGGCAGCTCACGCTGGATCGCTCGGTGGTCCTGCTCGTGCCCCTGAGGTGTCAGAGAGGACGCCCGTCTCGCGTAAGGGGCGCCTCACAAGAATCTGGCGAAGACCGGGATCGCTCGGCCTGGCCCGTCGCGCCGCTCGGCCCGCAGCCGCCGCCTCGAGAAGCGACCAGCGGCTCGCGCCGCGGCCACTCCCCGCACCGCGGCCACTCCCCGCGCCGCGGCCACTCCCCGCGCCGCGGCCACTCCCCGCGCCCGCCGCCACGCCCCGTGCGGCGGCTCAGCCCTTGAGTGAGCCCGCCAGCAGGCCGCGCATGAAGAACTTGCCCAGCAGCACGTAGACGAGCAGCGTCGGAAGCGCCGCGATGAGGGCGCCCGCCATCTGGACGTTCCACGCCACCTGGAAGCTGCCCGCGAGGTTGTTCAAGGCCACAGTCACTGGCCAGTTTTGCTGGTTGGTCAGCGTCGCCGCAAACAGGAAGTCGTTCCACGCCGACGTGAACTGCCAGATCAGCACCACCACGAAGCCCGGGGCCGAGAGCGGCAGCAAGATGCGGAAGTAGATGCCGAAGAACCCTGCCCCGTCGATCCGCGCGGCCTCGATCAGCTCCTCGGGGATCGCCACGTAGTAGTTGCGGAAGATCAGCGTCGTGATCGGGATGCCGTAGATGATGTGGATGATCACCAGGCCCGGGATCGAGCCGTACAGGCCGAAATTGCTCTCCAGCTGCACGACCGGAATGAGGATCGCCTGGTAGGGGATGAACATCCCGAACAGGATCAGCGTGAAGAGCAGCTCCGAGTAGCGGAACCGCCATTTCGCCAGGATGTATCCGTTGATCGAGCCGAGGATCGACGACAGGACGGCCGCCGGGACCGCGACCTTCACGCTGTTCAGGAAGTTCGGCGAGAGCGATTTCCACGCCTCCGAGAAGCTGTCCAGCGTGAAGCCCGAGGGGAACGACCACATTCGATCGAGGCTGACCTCGGTGAAGCTCTTCATGCCGGTGATGAACAGCACGTACACCGGGATGACGTAGAACAGCACCGCGACCAGGAGGATCCCGTAGATGGCCAGCCGGCCGAGCCTGCGCAGCGACACGAAGCTGCGCGCCGGTCGCCCGGTGAGCGCGATCGGGGGGCTCTCGGCGCTCACGAGGAGGACTCCTGGCGTCGGTTCCAGATGAGGTACGGCACGATCAGTGTCGCCACCAGGATCAGCATCACGATCGCCACTGCGGCGCCCCGGGCAAACTGGTTGTTGCTGAAGCTCAGCTGCCACATGTAGGTCGCCGGGAAGTCGGTGGAGAACCCGATCCCGCTCGGGGACATGGCCACCGTCAGGTCGTAGATCTTCAGGCTGATGTGCCCGAGGATGATCACCGCGGTCACCGTCACCGGCGTCAACAGCGGGAGCACCACGCGGCGGAACACGCCCCACTCGCTGGCGCCGTCCACGCGCGCCGCCTCGCGCAGCTCTTCCGGGATGGCGCGCAGGCCGGCGAGGTAGAGCGCCATGACGAAGCCCGACATCTGCCAGACCGCGGCGATCACGATCGAGAGCAATGCGATCGGCACGCCGAATTTCGGCTCCGTGATGAAGCCCAGGCCGATGTCGTGGAGGACCTGCCCGGCGCCGCTGTCGGGTGTGAGATAGAGCACGGTCGGGCTGGTGAACCATTGGTTGGTCTTCGGGTCGAGGCCCAGCAGGAGGTTGTATCCGGACGACGGTGAGAGCAGCCACTTCCAGACGACGCCCGTGACGATGAAGCTGATCGCCATGGGGAAGAGGAAGATGCTGCGGAAGAAGCCCTCGGCCTTGATCTTCCGGTCGAGCATGCTCGCCAGCGCCAGGCCGAGGATCAACGACACGACCACGAAGAAGATCGTGAAGACGACCGTGTTGCGGAGGTCGAGCTGGAACCGCGGCGTCGCGAAGATCGCAGAGAAATTCGCGAGCCCCACGGACGAGTAGTCCGGCTGGAGGCTGTTCCACTTGGTCGTGGAGACGAACCCCGTCCATGCGATGAGCCCGTAGACGAACACGGCCACGGCCGCAAGGGATGGGGCGATGAGGAGCAGTGAGATGACGCGGTCGCGAGACGTTCGCGGAAAACGCAACCGCTGAAAAACGGACCGGAGGCGTGACGGCACGCTCGAGGTGACGCGGTCGCGAGACGATCTGCGCACAGCCGCTCTCCGAAAAAGAGAGGAGGCAGCGACCGCTTGGCCGCCGCCTCCTCTTCAGGACTGCCTGGGGATGTGGTCCGGGTGGACTACTTAGTGACGTACTGCGCCGCTGCGGCGGCGATGGCGGCCTGAGCGGCCTGCGAGTTGCCATCGGCGACGAAAGCGGTCAGCGCGTCGTTGATCGCGGATGCGAAGGCGGGGTTCGCGGCGGCTCCGTGCTCCATGCTCGGCACGACCTTCGTCGTGGACGCGACCCACTCCTTCATGGCGGACTTCTGGTACTCGTTGTAGTCGAGGCCGCCCGCCGGCGCCTTGCCGGAGTCGATACGGGCCGGAATGGAGCCCTTGTACGGGTTGAAGATGTCCTGGCCCTCGGCGGAAGCCATGAAGGTCAGCAGCTTCTTCGTCTCCTCAGGGTGCGTGGCCTTGACCGGCAGCGGGAACGAGTCGGCCAGGGCCTGGTACACGTTCGTGTTGCCGGGGGCGGGCGCCCAGCCGTAGCCCGTGAAGTTCTTGGCGACGTAGTCGCCGTTGGCCCAGTCGCCCATGATCGTCATGCCGGCCTTGCCGTCGATGACGAGCTGATTGGCCTGATCCCAGCTCAGCGAGCTGTGATCGGCGTTCTGGTAGCCCAGCACCATCTTGTAGGTGTCGAAGGCGGCCAGGACCTTGGCGTCGGACCACGCGGCCGCGTCCGTCCAGAGGGCGTTGAAGCCGTCCGGCCCGAGCTCGCCGATGAGCACGGTCTCGAAGATCATGCCGGAGGCCCAGATGCCGGTGTCGCCGACGGCGATCGGCGTGATGTTGGCTGCCTTGAGCTTGTCGGCCGCGGTCTTGAACTCGTCCCACGTGGTCGGAGCCGTGATGCCATTGGCCTCAAAGACCGACTTGTTGTACCAGAGCTCGTTGGCCCGGTGGATGTTCAGCGGGACGGTGTAGATGTGGCCGTCCGTGCCGCTGACGATCTGGATGACGCCGGCGGGGAACTTGCTCGCGTCGACGATGTCGTCGAGGGGGCTCATCAGCGAGCCGCCGTCCAGGTTGACGTACGTGTCGAGCAGCTCATGGCCCATGTGGACCTGGAACGAATCGGGCGGCAGGCCCGCGAGAACGGCAGCCTTGATGCGGCCCTGGGCCACCGTGCCGGCCCCACCGGCGATGGCGGCGTTGTAGGCGCACAGCGACGGGTTCGCGGCGTTGAAGGTGTCGAGCAGCTTGTTGAAGCCGTTCGCCTCGCCACCGGTCGTCCACCAGGAGTCGACCTCGATGGCGGTCTTCGTGGTGTCCGTCTGGCACGCGCCGGCGACCGGCGTACCCGTGGCCTGCGGCGCGGCGGTGCCGGTCGCTGCGGGGCCCGCAGGGGTGCCGGACGCGGCCGGCTTCTGGGTCGCGGTCGCGCCGCACGCGGCGAGGACCAGCGCGAGCATTCCCAGCATCGCGCCGACCCTCATGTTCCTGACACGCTGCATTGCAGCCTCCTCCTATGTCGGTGCCGTGGCCCGGGAATCGGCGCCCCGGAAGCACGCACCACGCTCTCGACCTGCGACGAGCTCATTCCTCACGGCTCTACCCACGGCGCAGGACCCGGGAGCGCCCCCGTCGGGGCACCGGCCATCGTGTCTGTTCGGGGGCGGCGTGTCAATGTCGATCCGAGCCGGGGTAGTCGCGCCGTCGAGGCGCGATTGACGCGGAGCTGCGGCCTCGCCAAGCTGGAACGGCGTGGACGACGAGGGCGTGCTCCAGCTGCCACACCGCCGCCAAAATCCGCTGCTGGACGAGTGGGTGCTGGTCTCGGCCGGACGCGACCAACGCCCGTGGCAGGGCGCGGTCGAAGGGGCGGGGAGCGGCACCGCGAGGCCGGCCTACGACCCGGGCTGCTACCTCTGCCCCGGCAACGAGCGCGTGGGGGGTGCGCGCAACCCGACGTATCAGCGAACGTATGCGTTCACGAACGATTTCGCCGCGCTGCGGCCCGAGGTCCCCGCGGCCTCGTTCGAGGACGGGCTACTCCGCGCCGAGACGGAGGCCGGGACGTGCCGGGTGCTGTGCTTCTCGCCGCGCCACGACCTGGACCTGGCACGCATGGACCCTGAAGGCGTGCGCACGGTCATCGACCTATGGGCTGACCAGACCGCCGAGCTGGGTCGGCGATACCGCTGGGTCCAGGTGTTCGAGAACCGCGGTGAACACATGGGCGCCTCGAACCCGCATCCCCACGGGCAGGTCTGGGCCGGGACGGCGCTCCCCAGGGACCCGGCGCGGGAGGACGCCTCGCAGCGGCGCCACCTGCTCGCGACGGGGCGACGGCTGCTGCTCGACTGCGTGGCGCAGGAGTCGGCGGGTCCCCGCGCCGTGGTCGAGAACGAGGACTGGCTGGCGGTCGTGCCCTTCTGGGGCGTGTGGCCGTTCGAGACGCTGCTTGTCGCGAAGCGCCCGGTCGAGCGGCTTCCCCAGCTCACGGATCCTGCGCGGGACGCCCTCGGCGCCTGCCTGTCGGAGCTCTTGTCCCGGTACGACGGGCTGTTCGACGCGCCCTTCCCCTATTCGATGGGCTGGCACCAGGCACCGTTCGATCCGGCCGGCGCGGAGCCGGAGGCGGAGCGCTCGCACTGGCAGCTCCACGCCCACCTGTTCCCGCCGATGCTGCGCTCCGCGTCCGTGCGCAAGTTCATGGTCGGCTACGAGCTGCTCGCCGAGCCGCAGCGAGACCTCACGCCCGAGGACGCCGCGGCTCGCCTGCGGGCCGTTCGGTGAAGCGCCGGATCGCCCCAGAGACCAGCTCTGGACGCTCGATCGGGCTGAGATGGCCCGACCCAGGGATCGCCACGAGGCTCCCATCGGCAGCGGCCAGCGCCGTGGCGGTCTCCGTGGCCCGGAAGATCCAGTCGCGGGTCCCGTTGACGACGAGCAGCGGACCGCGGAAGCGTCGCACGGCGCCCCAGTAGTCGAGCTCGTGGAGCGCCCGGATCGCGGCCGCGCCATGACGCATGTCGAGTCCGGCACCGGCGATCCGCCTCCAGAGCTGCGGCGAGGTCCGGGCGACCATCGCGCCCAGGCAGGCCCTCGAGATCGAAGCGGGCATCCACTCGAGCCCGAGCAGGACGCCGGTCAGGGGCACGCTGAAGCCGCGCGGCGGCGCTGAGGCGCCGATTAGGACGAGCCGCTCCACGAGGTCGGGACGCGCATCCGCGGTGGCCAGCGCCGTGTAGCCGCCGAGCGAGTGGCCGACGACGATCGCCGAGCCGCCGCAGACGGTCTCGATGCGCTCCGCCACGACGTCGACCGCGGCGGCCACCGAGAACGGCGCTCGCGACCGGCTCCCGTGGCCCGGCAGGTCCAGCGTCAGCACGCGGTGTCCGGCGCCCAGCATCGGCTCGTAGCCCGCCCAGACCTCCCGGTTGAGGAAGGCGCCGTGCAGCAGCACGATCCAGCGCGGCCCGTGCGCCCGCTCGCCCGCCGTCAGGACAGGAATCCCTGGTTGCGCATGAGGTCGCGAGTCTACCGGCGGCCCGTACGTCATCCGTCGGGTCCGACCTGGACGGATGTCCGGGCGCGAATCGCGCAACTCATCCGAGGCACGGATCCGGCCTCGTGGGCGATCCTGTGGGAACGACCGGACCAACCACGCTCGATCAGGGGGATCCCTTCATGACGACCCGACCCAGCCTCGCCCTGGCCTTCGCCTCCATGGCGGTCGCCGCACTCGCCGCCTGCGGCAGCGCCGCGGCACCCACCGCCAGCCCGGCCGCGACGGCCTCTCCGCCTCCGACGGCATCGCCCACGGCCTCTGCCGCTCCGACCTCGTCGTCGCCGGTCGTGACCCCGGCTCCGACTGCCTCGCCGTCGCCGGTCGTGACCCCGGCGCCGACCGAGGCTCCGACGGCCTCACCCCCGCCCACCGCGACGCCGGCGGCATCGCCATCCGCGCCCGGATCGCCGGTTGCGGCAGGTCCCGGCCAGGCTTCGGTCGTGACGACCGGAGACGTGACCGCGTCCCTGCTGCTCACGTATGACCGCGAGGCCAGCGAGTTCCCGACCGCGGACGGTGAGGGCTTCGACCAGCTCTGGACGGACGCCAACGGCAACGTCCTGCGCATGACCCTGGACATGGCCGGCGGGGAGCTGTCGAGCGCCTTCGTCGCGGTCGGGGCGCCCGGCACGAACGTCGACGACGAGACCTACTTCGCGGACTTCGTGCGCTCCCAGTGCGACGTGCAGCTGACGCGCTTCGACGCCACGGAGGTGGCGGGCACGTTCGACTGCGTCGAACTGGGCAACTTCAACGACGACATGTCGATCGACGCGCAGGGCACGTTCTCCGCGATCCCTTGAGCGCGCGTCTCTTGACGGGAATCAGGCCGCGTGCGTGGCCGGCGCCACGACCTGACCGTCGCGGAGCTCCACCACGCGGTCGGCCACGTCCAGCATCAGCGGGTCGTGGGTCGCCACGATCGCGGTCGTGCCCTCGGCCGCGAGGACGTTCCGCAGCAGCCGCATGATGATCAGGCCGGTGTCCGAGTCGAGCTGGCCGGTGGGCTCGTCGGCCAGCAACAGGCGCGGTCGGTTCGCCAGGGCGCGGGCGATCGCCACGCGCTGACGCTCGCCGCCCGACAGCTCGTGGGGCCGGTGCCGGACCCGTTCCCGCAGGCCGACCAGGTCCAGCAGCTCCGGCACGCGGCGGTCGCGTTCGTTGGCCTCAGCGCGGACGAGGCGGAGCGGGATCTCCACGTTCTCGGCCGCGCTCAGGAACGGCAGCAGGCCGAAGCCCTGGAAGATGAACGCCACCTTCGTGCGGCGCAGGTCCTCGAGCTCCGCGTCCTTCAGCTCCGTGAGGTCCTGGCCCTCCAGGCGGACGCGGCCGGAGCTCGGGCGGTCCAGGCCACCGAGCAGGTTCAGCAGCGTGGTCTTGCCGCTGCCGGAACGGCCGCGGACGGCGAGGAGCTCGCCGGCCCGGACCGTGAGGTCGACGCCGCGGAGCGCGTGCACGGTGCCGTCGCCCGAGGGGTACTCGCGGGTGAGTGCCTCGGCCACGACGAGAGGCCCCCCGATCATCCGGCGTT
>JAXDKU010000108.1:0-14824 GCA_034667005.1 Chloroflexota bacterium | reverse complement strand
ACCACCGCGACCACCACGTCGTCCAGCGGGCCGAGCACCGGGATGAACTCGGGGATCAGGTCGATCGGGCTGACGATCCAGACGAGCAGGCCCGCGAGCACGGCGCGGACGTCCAGCGGCGCGGATCTATCGGTGAGGACGGATCGCAGCAGGCGCAGGACGTCCGGGATCAATCGGACGAGCTCGCGGACCGGAACGCCCTTTGGCCGGAGCGCCCAGAACAAGGCGAGCAGGACCGCCCAGAGGGCGACCAGCCCAACGACGAGCGCAACGACCCACCCGAGATCCATCGCGGGGATGGTGGGGCATGTGGCAGCGGAGTACACTCGGCGCGACAACCGAAGAGCCTGACCTGGGTTCCGCGAAGCCGGTGAAAGTCCGGCACAGTCCCGCTACGGTGACCAGCCCTTACTGAGGCTCGAAGTCCGGTCGCCGGGCCCATGGTCGTGTTCCTACCTTCGTGAGAAAGGCAAGGCACCATGCGACCGTCGATTTCCGTCCAGACCCCTTCCAGCATCCGGCTGAAGGGGTCGATTCATGCCCGGCTCACGGCCGGCGTGGCCGCGCTGCTCGTGTTCCTCGCCGGCTGCGGCGCGACAGGGGGCTCCAGCCCGAGCCCAACGCCGGCCCCCGTCTCGACACCCGCGACAACCGCGCCCGCCACCTCCACTGCCACCGCGACGGTTGCGCCGACCGTCACGCCCGTGGTCATGGCCACGCCCGCTCTGACGGCGACTCCGGAGCCGGCCGCCGCCTTCCCCATGACCGTCACCGACGACGAAGGGACGGCCGTCGAGATCGCGCAGCAACCCGAGCGGATCGTGAGCCTCGCGCCGTCGAACACGGAGATCGTCTTCGCGCTCGGCGCCGGGGAGCGGCTCGTGGCCGGCACGGACGCCGACGACTACCCGGCGGAGGCCGCGGCCCTCCCCGATGCGGTGCTCCAGACCAAGGTGCTGAAGGAGCAGATCGCCGCGCTTCGGCCGGACCTGATCCTCGCCTACGGCAACGGGTTCACGCCGCCCGCGGACGTCACACAGCTTCGCGCGCTCGGCTACCCGGTGCTCGTGGTCTACGCGTCCTCCCTGGTGACCGCAGAGAAGGACATCACGCTCATCGGGACGGCGCTCGGAGCTCCCACAGAGGCGGCAGCGATCCTCGAGGAGGTGCACGCGCAGTTCGATGCGATCGAGGCCGTCGTGCCCGCGACGGCCCCCCGGCCGCGGACCTTCTACGAGGTGGGCTACGGGCCCGGCATCTACACGCCGTCCGCCGACTCCGCGTATGCCGAGATGATCACCCTCGCGGGCGGCGACCCCATCACCACGGACGCGAGCTTCACCATCTCCCTGGAGGCACTGGTCGAAGCGGACCCGGAGGTGATCCTGCTGGGAGACGCTGCGTACGGCGTGTGCCCGGATCAGGTCGCCGGTCGCGATGGGTGGCAGACGATGACCGCGGTCAAGGACGATGCGATCCGGCCCGCGTTCGACACCGTGGTCACGCGGCCAGGCCCGCGCTTGCCGCTCGGGCTGGCCTCGCTGGTCCGCGGCATCCATCCGGAGGTGACGCTGCCGGCGGGCATCCCTCCCGACCCGGTGCTGTGCGCCGCGCCGTAGTGCGGCCTTCGGTGAGCCCGACGTGACCGCCGGTCTCGCGCCGGAGCTCGCCCGCGTCCGGGTCCGCCGCTTCGAAGCGCTGCGGCGCCGGCCCGTCGCGCTCGTCGTCGCAGGGTTGGTCATCCTGGCGGCGTCCATCGGCGCGGCGGTCGTGCTCGGGAACGTGTCGCTGCCGCTGGGCGACACGCTCGCGGTGCTCGGCCATCGGGCCTTCGGATGGCCCGCCACCGTCACGTGGCCCTCGTCCACGGAGACGATCGTCCTCGAGCTCCGGCTGCCGCGGGCTTTGGCGGCAGCTGCGGTGGGGACGGGCCTGGCGGTGGCCGGCGTCACGTTCCAGGGCCTGCTCCGCAACCCGCTCGCCGACCCGTACGTGCTCGGAACGGCCAGCGGCGCGGCCCTCGGCGCGGCCCTCGCCGTGCTGATTCCCGTGCAGATCGCGGTCCTCGGATTGGGGCTGATCAACCTCCTCGCGTTCGCGGGTGCGCTGATCGCGGTGACGCTCGTCCATCAGCTGTCGGGAGGCGGCCGCGGCGCGTCGATGACGAGCGTCCTGCTGACCGGCTACGCGGTCGGTTCGCTGCTGGCGGCCGGCCTGTCGATGGCCATGTACCTGGCAGGCGCGAACCTGCGCCAGATCTTCTTCTACCTGCTGGGCAGCTTCTCCACCGCGAGCTGGGACCAGCTGATCCTCGGCATCCCCATCGTGCTCATCGGCACGGTGCTGCTGACCCTGCGGGCGCGCTCGCTCAACGCGATGCTCCTCGGTGACGACGTGGCGCGCAACCTCGGCGTGAACGTCGGCCGCGAGCGGACGATCCTCCTGGCGCTGGCGTCGCTCGTGACGGCGGCGTGCGTCTCGCTGGCAGGGCTGATCGGCTTCGTGGGCCTGGTCGTCCCGCACGTCGTGCGGCTCGTGGTCGGGCCGAATGCCCGCCTCGTCCTGCCGCTGTCGGCCGTGTACGGGGCCGCGTTCCTCGTGCTTGCCGATCTCGCCGCGCGGATGCCGGGCGAGCTTCCGGTGGGCGTCATCACGGCCATCGTCGGCGCCCCATTCTTCCTGGTGCTCCTGCGGCGGTTCCGGGCAGGCTACGAGCTGTGAGCGGCCTGGGCCTGCAGCTTCGATCTGTCTGTCTCGCCTACGGCGACCGCGAGGTGCTGCGGGACGTCAGCGCGTCGATCCAGCCGGGCGAGCGCATCGCGCTCGTGGGCCCCAACGGCGCCGGCAAGTCGAGCCTGCTGCGGTGCCTCACGCGCCACGCGTCGAACAGACGTGGCTCCATCGCGCTCGACGGGTTGCCGCTCGAGGAGCTCTCCCGCGAGCGCCTTGCGCGCTGGGTGGCGGTGGTTCCCGGTGAGGCGGCCTTGCCCTTCTCGATGCGAGTCGAGGAGGTCGTTGCCCTTGGACGCATCCCGCATGAGCATCCGCTCCTCGGCCCGAGCGACGCTGACCGGACCGCGGTCCAGGTCGCGATGGAGCGCGTCGGCGTGGCGGGACTTCGGGGGCGCGACTGCCGGCAGCTCTCGCTCGGCGAACGGCAGCTGGTCCTGCTCGCCATGGCGATCGCGCAGAACGGCCGGCTGCTGATCCTGGATGAGCCCACCGTGCACCTCGATCTGCGCCACCAGGTCGGCGTCATGGAGCTGCTCGTGGACCTCAACGTCCGGGATGGGGTCACGATCCTCGCCGTGCTCCACGACCTGGGCCTCGCCGCCCATTTCTTCGAACGGATGCTCCTCCTCGACGCCGGACAGCTCGTCGCCGACGGGCCGCCTGCCGAGGTGCTGACGCCCGACCGGATCCGCGAGGTCTACGGCGTCGATCCGAGGTTCGTGCCGACGATTCCGGCGCGCTGAACACAGCCCTAATTGCGACTCGATCCCGATAGCCGGGGCCGCAGCTCGTGGTAGGCTGACCGCGTGCTGGATGCGGATGCCTTCGTCAACGCGCTGGATCACGCCGGCTACCGCCTGACCGAGCCGCGACGCCGGCTCGCGAGCCTGGTGGCCGAGCGGCAGGAGAACTTCACCGCCGCCGAGCTCGAGACGGAGGCCAGGAAGCGCCGCCTGGGCGTCGGCCGGGCCACGATCTTCCGGGCGCTGGACCTGTTCGTGGAGCTCGGCCTGGTCGAGCGATTGGACCTGCCGAACGGGGAGCACGTGTACGTGACGTGCAAGCCGTCGCATCACCACCACATCCTCTGCGTCGCCTGCGGCCGGAGCACCGAGGTCGAGGACTGCGGCGTCGCCGCGGTCGCGCGCGAGGTCGGCCGGCGGACCGGCTTTGCCATCCAGTCGCACCGCCTCCAGCTCTTCGCGATCTGTCCGGACTGCCAGAAGTCGCGGGCGGACTGACGGTGTCCTTCGGCCTGCTTGACAGCCGCTGGTGATGAGTCTCAGTATCAACAGCGTGAACTCGTCTCTTGCGCGCCGGACGCCACGCCTCCGCGCCGTGTTCAACATCCTCGCCGCCGCGTCCGTCGCGGCGCTGGCCGCCTGCGCCCCGTCCACGGCCTCACCGCCGCCCGGCACGGGGTTCGATGTCGTCACGACGACGACGGTGTTCGCCGACCTGGTCCGCAATGTCGGCGGTGAGCACGTCCGCGCGGTGAGTCTGGTTCCGGCCGGCGGCGATGTGCACACGTACGCGCCGAGACCTGAGGACATCCGCACGGTCAGTGGGGCGAAGCTGTTCGTCATGAACGGCCTCGGGCTGGACGACTGGCTCGCCGAGACGATCACCAGCGCGAACAACACGGCACCGCTCGTCAAGCTGGCCGTGGACCTGCCGGGGGTCCAGCTGCTCCCCGGGGAAGAGCCGGGAACGCAGAACCCGCACCTCTGGATGGATGTGAAGTACGCCCAGCTGTACGTCGACCGGATCGCGGAGGCCCTGGAGCAGGTCGATCCCCAGCACGCGGCCGACTACGCGGCGAACCAGGCCGCCTACCGCGCACAGCTCGACACGCTCGACGCCTGGGTTCGCGAGCAGGTCGCCACGATCCCCCAGCAGGACCGCAAGCTCGTCACGTTCCACGACGCCTTCCCGTACTTCGCGCGGGAGTACGGCATCGAGGTCGTCGGCGTCGCGGTCGAGGCGCCCGGCCAGGATCCGAGCGCGGCGCAGATCGGGCAGCTGGTCCAGGCCATCAAGGCATCCGGCGCGAAGGCGATCTTCAGCGAGGACCAGTTCCCCACGAAGCTGGTCGACCAGCTTGCCGCCGAGGCCGGCGTGGCGGTCGTCGCGAACCTCTACGACGATTCGGTTGGTGACCCACCGGTAACCTCATACGATGCAGTCATCCGGTGGGACGTCCAGGCTCTCGTCGACGCGCTCGGCGGATAGCGCCATGGCAACCGCAGCGACTCCGACCCCTCCGACCCCTCCGACCACTTCGTCCGGTGAGGCGCGACCGGAATCGCTGCCCGCCGGAGGGGGCGCCGTGGCCGTCCGGCTGGAGCACGTCAGCACGGGATACGGCGATCGTATGGCGCTCGAGGACGTGAGCGTGGCACTCCCCGTGGGCTCGCTGACGGCCGTCGTGGGACCCAACGGCGGCGGCAAGAGCACGCTGCTCAAGGTGATCGCGAACCTGCTCCCGGCGTGGACCGGCACGGTCGAGGTGCTGGGCGGACCGCTGGGCGTGCATGCGGCGGACATCGCGTACGTGCCGCAGGCGGAGTCCGTGGACTGGGCGTTTCCCGTCTCGGCCAGCGACGTGGTGATGATGGGCCGCTACCCGCGGCTGGGACTGCTGCGCAGGCCGGGCCGCGAGGACCGGGCGGCCGTCGCGGCCGCGCTTGCAGCCGTCGGCATGCCCGATCTCGGCGACCGACAGATCGGCGCGCTCTCTGGCGGCCAGCGGCGGCGGGTCTTCCTGGCGCGTGCCCTGGCCGCCGACCCGCAGCTGTACCTGCTGGACGAGCCGATGACCGGTGTCGATGCGATCACCGAGCACGATCTCGCGCTCATCCTGGAGGCCGAGGCGGCCCGCGGGCGAACGGTCGTCGCGACCACGCACGATCTGGCGGCCGCGGCGCACCACTTCTCGGCGATCGTGGCCGTGAACCGGACGGTGGTCGCACAGGGCGACGCGTCGCTGATCTTCGACGAGGACGTGCTGACGCGGACCTACGGCGGCCACCTGGTGTTCGTCGGGGACCGCATGGCGGTGCTGGACGACGCGCACCACCACGACCAGGAAGCGCACGGCGAGGTCCACCACCACGACAGCGACCAGCACCGCCACGGCCCAGGATGAGGGCTCGCGACGGCCTGCGGCGACCTGACGGAGGAGGACGGTGAACGCGCTGACAGACCCGCTCCAGTTCCAGTTCTTCGTCCGGGCGCTCGCCGCATCGACCATGGTCGGGCTGGTCTGCGCCGTGGTCGGCACGTACATGGTGCTGCGCGGGCTTGCCTTCATGGGCGACGCGCTCAGCCACGCGGCGTTCCCCGGGGTCGTGGCCGCGTACCTGCTGAAAGGCCCGTTCTACCTGGGAGCGGCCATCGCCGCGGTCGGGACCGCGCTCGCGATCGGCTGGATCAGCCGGCGCGGCAACCTGCGCGGCGACACGGCGATCGGGGTGCTGTTCGCCGGCATGTTCGCCCTCGGCATCTTCCTCTTCAGCACGATCCGCAACTACGTGGGTGACCTGTTCGGGTTCCTCTTCGGGGAGGTGCTGGGCATCAGCGTCGGGGATCTGGCGGGGCTGCTCGTCCTCGGGGTGCTGGTCCTCGTGATCGTGGGGATCTTCTGGAAGGAGCTCCTCTACGCCACGTTCGATCCCCTCGGCGCGGGCGCGGCCGGTCTCCGGGTCGTGGCGCTCGAGTACCTCTTCCTCGTCCTGATCGCCCTCACGATCGTGGTCAGCCTCCAGGCGGTCGGCATCATCCTCGTCGTGGCAATGCTGGTGACTCCGGCCGCCACGGCGCAGCTGCTGACGCAGCGCTTCGGCCGGCTGATGCTGGTCGCGACCGTGATCGGCATGCTCAGCCCCGTCGTCGGCCTCTACCTGAGCTACTGGGCCAACAGCGCCAGCGGCGCCACCATCGTGCTCGTGGAGACGGCCGTGTTCCTCGTCGCGCTCGTGGTCGGACCACGCTCCGGGTTGCGGCGGCTCGTCGACCGACGGCGTGCGGGCGCGCTCACGCCCCGCGCGGTCGGAGAAATCTGAGGCTCCTGGCCGGCCGAAACGGGCCTCCTGCGCCGTAAGTCGACCTAGGCGCCCGCAGGCGCAACTCCTCTCCGGTGCGCCCGCAGGCGCGGTGGTCCTCTCCTATGCGCCGGCAGGCGCCTTCGATCGTCGTCGGTCCTCTCCGGGGATTCCGCGTGCCCGGAGCTCGTCGGCCAGCCCCTCGAGGTCCTCGATGCCGACGTACACCTGGTCGACACGGCGTGCCCAGTGCACGCGGCGGGGAGTCTTCAGGAACAGGCGAACGGCCCCGCGGCCGTCCGTGCAGTAGCTGATGTCGGTCTTGAAGACGGTGTGCCGGACCGCCAGCGCGCGCAGCCAGATGAACGGGCCGCTGATCTCGAAGCGCTCCACATCGGCGAGCAGAACCGTGGTCCCGAAGAAGCCGAAGCGGACCGTGACGGACTCGTCGTCGACCGTGGCGTCGGCAGGGCGAATCCCCACGCCCCAGGGAAGCAGCACGGCACGCGCCGCCGCCGTGATGCGAAAGGTGAAGCGCCGAGAGCCGCGTGGGGCGGCTGCGCCAGGCGCCGGAAGGGACGACGTCACTCGCGTTTTCTCGGTGGGTCGAAGAATGGCATGTCCACGACCGTGGCCCCGACGCGGCCGCGCCGCCCTTCCACGGTCCACTCGATCTGGAGCCGCGACCCCAGCGGCTCGAACTCCGGCGGCACGGAGCCCAGGGCCAGGTTCTTCTTGAGGATCGGGCTCCAGGTTCCGCTGGTGGCCTTCCCGATCTGGCGGCCCTGCGCGAACAGCGGCACCTGCTGCCGCCACGCCTGGGCACTGAACGAAGGCGACAGGCCCTGGCCGAGGTACAGCTTTTCGATGTCGGCCCAGTCCAGCTCCAGCCCCACGAGCCGCCGGGGCGCGCCGCCCCGGTCGATCTCGTCCGCGAGCGCCCGGCGGCCGACGAAGTTGGTGGGCTTGTCCAGGTTGACGAGGCGTCCCAGCCCGATCTCGTACGGCGAGTAGTTCTGCTCGTGGATGAGCGCCTGGCGGGCGCTCGTGTAGTCGACCTCGAGCAGGATCAGACCGGCCTCCACGCGGACCACGTCGAGCGCGAGCATCCCGGCAGGACGGATGCCGTAGCTGGCGCCGGCCTCCATGAGGGCGTCCCACAGCTGGGTGGCCTGGGTCGAGTCGGCCCAGATCTCGTACCCGAGGTCGCCCGTGTAGCCGGTGCGGCTGACGTCGACGGGGAGGTTGCCGATGGTGGCGGTGCGGCGGCGGTAATAGGCAAGCGCGGCGAAGTCCTCGCCCGTTGCGGCCTCCAGCACAGCCCGGGAGAGCGGACCCTGGAGCGCCAGCGCACAGACCTGGTCGCTGATGTCGTCGACGGCCACGTCCAGGCCGCGGCTGTTGAGCCGGAGCCAGCGGAGCTGCGGGTCGGCGGCGGTCCAGCGGAACGTGGGCATGGCAGGGGCACCGCCACTGTCCGGGGAC
The DNA here is from genome assembly GCA_034667005.1 of Chloroflexota bacterium. GTDB lineage: Bacteria > Chloroflexota > Limnocylindria > Limnocylindrales > CSP1-4 > JAFMJV01. The sequence continues at coordinate 6,563 of JAXDKU010000108.1, read as the reverse complement.
GTGCCGCTCCCCGGGACCCAGCCACCGCCGTCGTCCAGGCGGTGGATCGTGCCGTCGTCGATGACCTTGCCGTGCTCGTCGCACCACGGCGTGTAGATGACCTGGCCAGGCTTGATCTTGGTCGCGTCGCGCGTGATGACGCGATCGACGAGGCGGACGGCGTCGAGGCCGCTGACGCGGTACTTGAAGAGTGGGCTCACATCGATCAGCGCGGCCGCATTGCGGATGGCGTTGTACTCGATGTCGTGATGGGCCGCGTACGAGCTGGAGGCGAAGAACCCCGCCCACTCGCGCCACTGCCGCTTGACGTTGAGCGGCAGCGCACGACCGTCGAACGGCGAACCCACAGCCATGGCCGGAGTATGCCGGGTGAGTGGGAGTGAGGGGCTGGTGGGTCCGAGGCGGGGTTCACGGTGAGTCGCCCGGTAAGCCGACGGTGAGCGGTTGGTGACCCGCCGGTGAGTCCAAGGCGAGTCCACGTGGAGCGGCAGATAAGCGCGCGCAACCAAGATGGCGTCCGTGAATCCCAAGGAGGCCGGACGCGCCCTGCGAGCGATCCGTCGCCGCCAGGGAAAACGGCTTTCGGATGTCGCCGTGGCCGCACGCCTGTCGCGCTCGACTGCGTCACGCGTCGAGCGTGGCGAGTGGGACGGCATCACCTATCGCAGCATCACCGCCGTCGCCGCCGCGCTGGACGCCGCGCTCGCGAGCGTCGTGTCGTGGCACGGCGCGGCCCTGGACCGGCTACTCGACGAGGGTCACGCTCGACTCGTGGGTCTCGTCGTGAAGCAGCTGCGTGCGCTGGGCTGGGTCGTCGCGGTTGAGGTGAGCTACTCGGTCTACGGCGAGCGCGGCTCGATCGACGTCCCCGCCTGGCACCCAGGCTCGGCGACCCTCCTGGTGATCGAGGTGAAGTCGGAGCTCGGATCGGTCGAGGGGCTGCTCCGGCCGCTCGACGCGAAGGTGCGCTTGGCCGCGGGGATCGCCCGCGAGCAGTTCGGGTGGCAGGCGGCGCGCGTCGCGCGGATCGTGGTGTTCCCTGAGGATCGAACGATCCGGCGGCAGGTGGAGCGGCATCGCGTGGTCCTCGAACATGCGCTGCCCGCAGGCAACGTTGAGATTCGGGGGTGGCTCCGCGTGCCGTCCGGAGCGCTTCGCGGCCGATGGTTTCTGACACTTTCCCGTCACACGCCCCTTGCGCGAAATCCGTCAGCGATTCGACGGGTGAAGGGGCGGAGCGGGGCATCCTCTGAGCATGAGAGCGATGGCCAAACAGCTGTCGCGCGGCCTCAGACGGCGCGTGGCTCCGCGTAAGGGGCGTCGGACGAGAATTTGACAACGAATCCGGGCTCGCCCCCCGCGAGCGGGCGTGGGGTGAGAATCTGCCAAGAACCGAGGCCCGGCCCGCGGTTCAGCTCGTGGGCCGAGAATTTGGCAAGAACGGGGTCCCGGAGGGCTCCCAGGGATCGTGGCTTCGGGCGTGGCCGCACGAGGACGGCCGGCGCACCCGTGCCGCACACGGCGGGCCCGGGCGTTCCGGGAGGGCGCCCAGGGACGGCGGCTCGGGCGTTGCCGCACGGGGTGGCCTGGGGCGTTGCCGCACGAGGCGGCCGCGGTTACTGCCGCAGGAGGCCGAAGGCGGCGCCCTGGGGGTCGCTCACGATCGCGAAGCGGCCGCCGGGGAAGTCGGCCGGGGGCAGCATCTCCACTGCGCCGGAGTCGACCGCGCGCTGGAAGGTCTGATCCACGTCGTCGACCGTGAAGTACACCATCCAGTAGCTGGGCACGCCTGCCGGGACCATCGGGTTCATCTCCATGCCGCCCGCGATGCTCTCGCCGTCCTGCTGAAACTCGGTGTACGGAGGAGCACCCTCGCCGCCTTCCATGAGCTTCGTGCTCCAGCCGAAGAGCCGCTTGTAGAACGGCAGCGCCGCGTCGAGGCCGCGCGAATTCAGCTCCGCCCAACCGAACGTGTTCGGCTGGTCCGTGGTGAAGCCGCGCATCTGCGTCGCCTGCCACGCCGAGATCACGGCGCCGGATGGGTCCTGGAAGACGGCCATGCGTCCCTGGTCGCCGACGTCGAACGGGGGTGCCAAGACGGAGCCTCCCGCCTCGGTGGCTGCCAAGGCGAGCGCGTCGACATCGTCCGAGCCGATGTAGACCCCCCACGCGGTCGGCTGCCCGGGCATCTGTGTCGGGCCGATGCCGGCCACGTCCTGTCCGCCGACCTTGGCCAGCGCGTACCCGCCGTACTGTGGGTCGGGTGAGACCTGCACGTCCCAGCCGAAGAGACGCGCGTAGAAGTCGCGGGATGCGGCCGGGTCGCCGCTCGAGAGCTCGACCCACGAGGGTCGGTTGATCCGCTGGTCCTTGACGTCCGACATGATCCGTTCTCCCTGTTGCGTTCTCGGTCGACCCGCCCCACGGGACGCGCGGCCTGCCGCCATGCTCGCACCCGCCTGGTAATGCCGTGTCTCCCGCTCCTGGGCCGCGACGTGACGCGGGCCATCGCCGCGCCGACGGCGCGCGGCGGTAGACTCGGCCGCCACAACCGCCGACCCGCGGCGAGCGGCGACGACGCGCCCACCCGCCGCGCGCGGCGGTCGAGGCGTAAGAGGCAGACAACCCGGCCGACCGGGGCGTCGCGGACGACCCGGGCGAGGCGGACGAGGACCAGGAGGATCGGAGGGAGCGTGGCGAACCGGTACGACGCGGTCGTGATCGGAGGCGGGCACAACGGGCTCGTGGCCGCGGCGTACCTCGCCCGCGGCGGCCTGAAGACCCTCGTCCTCGAGCGCCGCCACGTCCTCGGGGGAGCGGCCGTCACCGAGGAGGTGATCCCCGGCTTCCGCTTCAGCGTGGCGAGCTACGTCGTGAGCCTGCTGCGGCCCGAGATCATCCGCGACCTGGAGCTGCCCCGGCACGGCCTCCACATCCTGCCGCTCGACGGCACGTTCACGCCCCTCGACGACGACTACCTCTGGCGCACCGACGACCACGGCCAGACCATGCGTGAGCTGCGCCGCTGGAACCCGCTGGATGCCGAGGCCTACGAGGAGTACGGCCTCCTCATGGTCGAGATGGCCCGCTTCATCAAGCCCATCCTCGGGATCGTGCCGCTCGACCCGGACCGGCCCGACCCGCGCGACGCGATCCCGCTCGCCGGCCTCCTCCGCGCGTTCGGACAGCTGCCCCGCCGGCAGCAGACCGCCTTCATCCAGCTCATGACCATGAGCGCGGCGGACTTCCTGGACCAGTGGTTCCAGACGGATCCGCTCAAGGCCACGATGTCCGCCTCCGGGATCATCGGCACCTTCCTGGGCGTGCGCTCGCCGGGGACCGCCTACGTGCTGCTCCACCACTACATGGGCGAGATCGACGGGGCGTTTCGCGCCTGGGGCATCCCGCGCGGCGGCACGGGCGGGGTCTCCGAGGCGATCGCCTCAGCCGCGCGCGCCCTGGGCGCGGAGATCCGGACGGAGGCGCCGGTGGCCCGCATCTCCACGAGGAATGGCCGCGCGACGGGGGTCGTGCTCCAGGACGGCCAGGAGATCGAGGCCGGCACGGTGCTCGCGAGCACCGACGCCAAGGTCACGTTCTTGGACCTGCTCGAGCCCGGCACGCTCGAGCGCGACTTCGAGGACGGCATCCGCCGCTTCCGCTTCCGCGGCTCCTCGGGGAAGGTGAACCTGGCGCTGGACGGGCTGCCGAGCTTCACCAGCCTGCCGGGTCCCGGCGAGCACCTCCGCGGCGCGATCAGCTTCTCGCCCGGCCTCGAGTACATGGAACAGGCCTACGACGATGCGAAGGCCGGCAGCTTCAGCCGCCGTCCGTACATCGACATGGTGATCCCCACGCTCGTCGACCCGCGCATGGCCCCGCCCGGCAAGCACGTGGTCAGCTGCTTCGTGCAGTACGCGCCCTACGAGCTGGCCGAAGGCGAGCAATGGGACGACGCGAAGCGCGAGGCGTTCGGCGACGCCGTGGTCGACACGATCGCCGAGCGGGCGCCGAACATCCGCGACCTGATCGTCGGCCGGCAGGTGCTCAGCCCGCTGGACATCGAGCAGACGATGGGCCTGACCGAGGGCAACATCTTCCAGGGCGAGCTGACCCTGGAGCAGCTCTTCTTCAACCGCCCGGTCCCGGGCTACGCTCGCTTCCGTACTCCCTTGCGAGACCTGTGGCTGTGCGGCTCGTCTGCGCACCCTGGCGGCGGGATCATGGGCGCACCCGGCCGGATCGCCGCGCTCGAGCTGCTGCGCGAGCGAGCGGGCGGCCTTCGGCGATGGCGGCCGGCATCGTGATCGGGCCGCGGTCGAGCCCGGGCCGCTACGACGCAGTCGTCGTCGGCGGGGGCCACAACGGCCTGGTCTGTGCCGCCTACCTCGCTCGCGGCGGGATGCGGACGCTGCTGCTCGAGCGGCGCGAGACGCTCGGCGGCGCGATGGCCACGGCGGAGGTCAGCCCGGGCGCGAGCGTACCCGTCCTCGCGCACACAGTCGGGCGCATGCGTCCGTCGATCGCCCGCGACCTCGACCTGGCCGGCGAGGGGCTTCGCCTCGTGCAGCCGGAGGTCCGTGCCGTGTCGGTTCGGCCGGATGGGCCGCCGATCGCACTCTTCGGCGACCCGGCGCGGACGGCAACCGAGCTGGCGTCGATCTCCCGCCACGACGCAGCGGCCTGGATCGAGCTGGATCGCCGCGTCTCGTCGCTCGCCGGCGTCCTCGGCCGGCTTGCGGGGCAGACGCCGCCCGATCCCTCGTCGCCTCGGCTGGACGACGCCCTCGGTGCGATGCGCATCGGGCTCGGCTACCGCGGCCTCGCGGCGGAGGACCGCCGGGAGCTGCTGCGGGTCCTGCCCATGGCCGTGGCCGACTTCCTCGGCGACCACTTCGAGACCGACGCCCTGCGCGCGCTGCTCTCGATCCGAGGCATGCGCTTCTCGTCGCTGGCGCCGCGAGCGGCGGGCTCGACGCAGCAGTTGCTGGCGGATTCCGCGGGCAATGGCGGCGGGCTCGCCGGCGAGACGGTCTATGCGCGAGGCGGACCAGGCGCGATGGCGGCCGCCCTGGTGTCGGCCGCGCGACGGCTCGGCGCGGAGCTCCGAACCGGCGTCGAGGTGACGCAGGTCAGGGAGAATGGGGGACGGGCCACCGGCGTCGTGCTGGCCTCCGGCGAGGAGATCGAAGCCGGCATCGTCGTCAGCGGCGTCGATCCGAAGCGGCTGCTGCTCACGATGCTCGACCCGGAGTCGCTGGGACCGCACCTCGGCTGGCAGGCCGGCAATTACCGGTCGGCCGGCGTCACGGCGAAGGTCAACCTCGCGCTGTCGGACCTGCCCGCGTTCGCCGGCCTGGACACGGACGAGACCCGGGCCAGGCTTCGCGGCCGGATCGTGGTCGCACCCAGCGTGTCCTACCTGGACCGCGCCGCGGATGCCGCGAAATACGGCCGCTTCCCCACCGATCCATGGCTCGAGGCCACCATTCCCAGCCTCGTCGACCCGCTGCTGGTGGACCGTGCCCGGGACTCGGGCGTTCGCCACGTCATGAGCGTGGTGCTCCAGTCGGCCGCCTACTCGCTGCGCGAGGGCGGCGCGGAGGCGTGGGACGGGCGCCGCGACGAGCTCGGGGACGTAGCCATCCGGGTCCTCGAGACGGTGGCGCCGGGGATCGGCGGGCTCGTCGTTGGGCGGCAGGTCCTCACGCCGCTCGACCTGGAGCGCGACTACGGGATGACGGGCGGCCATCCGCTCCACGGGGAGCCATCGCTGGACCAGTGGTTCGCGTGGCGGCCCATGCTCGGGCTCGCGCAGTACCGCATGCCGCTCGAGGGTCTGTACCTGTGCGGTTCGGGCGCGCACCCGGGCGGCGGCGTGACCGGCGTCCCGGGGAGGAACGCGGCGAGGGAGATCCTGGCGGACCGGAACCGCGCCCGGAGGTCGGGCAGGCGATGAACCTCGGTCCGCGGCCCGTCCGGGTCGCGACCAGGCAGCCGCACGGCGGCGGACCCGCACGGGCTGTAGCCACCATTGCGCTGATCGCAGCCCTCCTCGGCCTGGCCGGCTGCTCCACGGTGAGCCAGCGCATCACGAGGGTCGAGCACCGCAGCCTGGACGTTCCCATCGGCGCCCACACGGACCTGTCCGTGGTCACGTTCAACGGCCACGTCAACGTGACCGCGATCGGCGAAGGCACGGCCGACGTCTCCGTCACGGCCTTCGGCCGCGGCTTGAACAAGGCGGACGCGCAGACGGCCGCGGACGCCGTCACCGTCTCGATCGACGAGCAGCCGGGCGCCCTCATCGTCTCGGCGCAGCCACGACCGGGGACCCCTGCGGGCGCGACCAACGGCGCGGACGTGGACGTCGTCCTGCCGCCGAACTCCAGCCTCAAGCTGGTCAGCTCGAACGGCCGGGTCGAGGCGATCAACGTGCGCGGCTCGGTCGTCGTGTCCACTTCGAACGGGGAGGTCGTCACGCGCGGCGGGAAGGACATCCTCGTCGAGACGACGAACGGGACGATCACCATGAGCGGCCCCGCTGGCTCGATCCGGGCGCA
>JAXDKU010000107.1:0-8375 GCA_034667005.1 Chloroflexota bacterium | reverse complement strand
GCTATCCGACCAGCTTGATGCGATCGCTCCTGGTCCTCGCCGTTGGACTCGTCGTCTCGCCGTCGGTGGGCGAGGTCCCGGTCGCATCGCAGGCTCCGACGGGCGACCCGCTACCGGCCTCGGCCGGTGCGGAGGCTCCGTCCGTCGTCCAGGCGCCGGCCACGGCGCCCTCGGCGGATCCGCCCGGAGTCGTGTCGGCTCCGGCAGCGGCCGCTCTGGCGGCTCCGTCCGGGGTTCCGGTGCCGGCCTCGATCGATGCGACGGGAACGAGCGACGCGAGCACCGGGTTGCGAGCCTTCCTTCGGTCGGTCCCGGACGGATCGACCGTCGTCTTCGCCGCCGGTGGCATCTATCGGATGGATACCGGTCTGCACCTGTACGACCGCCACGACCTCGTCTTCGAGGGGCAGGGCGCGACGCTCCGCGCGAACGGGTCGAGCACGGAGGTGGCCGACAGCCTCTTCCTCATCGAGGATGGCAGCAGCAACATCGCGATCCGGAACTTCACGCTGGAGGGCAACAACGACAAGACGGGCTCCGCCCTGTACGGCGGGGGCGAGTTCCAGATGGGCGTGGCGATCTACGGAGCGTCAGGCGTCGAGGTCGGGAACACGACGATCCGGAAGACGTGGGGTGATGGCGTCTACGTCGGCCCCGGACCGTCCGGGACCTGGAGCGACACGGTCTGGATCCACGACAACGCGCTCCGGAACATCGGGCGGATGGCGTTCACGCTGAATGCCGGCAGGAACTGGACGATCGAGAACAACACCATCGATCAGGTCGGGATGTCGGTCTTCATGATCGAGCCCGACCTTGCCTCGGAAGGTGCGACGGACGGTGCCTTCCGCCACAACACCGTCGGCGCGTACGGCCTCACGAATCGGTTCTCGAACTGGCTCGTCGCGGCCAACAACGATCCCGTTGCCCTGGGCGCGACCATCCGGAACATCGCGATCGCGGACAACCTCGTCACGACGGGCATGACGGTCCATCCCAACAACCCCAACGGCGGTGGACTGAACATCATCGTCCGGAAGTCACGGACGTCGAACATCAGCGTGACGAACAACCGCAGTTACGCGCCGTTCGGCGGCGGGACGAACCTGGCCGAGACGCCGATGTATTTCGCGAACGTCGACGGCCTGCGCGTCACGGGCAATGTCCAGCCCACGCTCCAGTCGCGGCCCCTAGCGACGATCTCGAGCAGCACCGGGGTCACGTACCCGTGACGACACGACCGATCGGGGGTGCACGACGGCTCTTCCGGCCGGGAATCGGGAGGGATCTTCGTTGAGCATCCGTCAGCAGCTCGCGATCGCCCGGGCCCGCTTCCCCATCCTCGTTCTCGGCATGCTCGTGGCCGGCATCCCGGCGTTCCTGTTCGCGAGCAGCCTGCCGCGGATTTATCAGGCGTCCGCGACGATGATCGTCGGGGAGTCCGTCTCCGGGGCCAACCCGGACTACAACGCCTTGCTTGCCGGGCAGCGCCTGTCGGCCACGTACGCGTTGCTCGCGACCACGCGGCCGCTGCTCGACCGGGTCGTCCAGCAGCTGCGACTCTCCGAGCCGTCGGACGCCGTCGCCGGACGGATCCAGGCCACCGGCACACCGGACACCGACGTTCTGACGATCACGGCGCGCGACCGGGATCCAGCCGCCGCAGCGGCGCTCGCAAACGCAGTCGCCACCGAGCTCATTGCATCGTCCCCCACCGTCCAGGGTCAGGAAGCCGACTTCCAGCACTCGATCAACAAGGACATCGAAGCCATCCGCAGGCAGATCGACCAGGCGCAAGCCGACATGGATGGGCTCCTTGCGATCGTTCCGCGAACGCCCGAACAGCAGCGCGCCGTGGACACGTTGGCCGGCCGGCTCACCTCCCTGCGGTCGACCTATGCGTCGTTCCTCGCCTATACCGCCGCGAATGCCTCCAATCGACTGACGCTCGTGCAGCCTGCCGTCCCGGCGACGACCCCCGTCACCCTTCCTCCGCTGTTCTACGCGGCGCTGGCTGCCGTGGTCGGATTGCTCCTGGCGACGGGTGTCGTCTTCCTCCTCGAGTATCGTGAAGACCGCGTCAGGGACCCCAGCGAGCTCGACGAGCTGACGGGGGCTCCGACGCTGGGCGCGATCGGGAGAGGGTCGAGGGACGAGACCGGCGCGGGCGACGGTGGCGAGTTGCCTCAGCTCCCGACCCTCACGAGTCCCCGGTCGCGGAGCGCCGAGGCATACCGGTCGCTGCGGCTCAACATCCAGGCGGCGTTCGCGGCCGGACGGGCCGGGGCGGACCAATCGATCGCAGCGGCGTTGCCATGGACGATCGCCGTCAGCAGCCCGGAACCATCGGGCGCGAAGACTGCCACGGCGTCGAACCTCGCAGTGGCGTTCGCCGAGGCGGGCCATCGCGTGGTGCTGGTCGAAGCCGACCTGCGACGGCCGGGCGTCCATCCGCTGTTCGGCATCTCGAACGCCCACCAGGGCCTGACGAACCTGCTGAGCGACGAGAACGTGACGATCGACGACGTGGTCCAGAAGACGCGGCACCCGAATCTGGGTGTCGTGACCGCCGGGGCGCCGCGCCAGAATCCCTCGGAGCTCCTCGGCTCGCGCTGGCTGCCCGATGCTCTCGGACGATTGCGAAGCGGCCGGGACGTCGACGTGGTCATCTTCGACGCGCCCGCCATGGACTGGCCCAGCGACGTGGCGTCGCTGGGCGCGGTCGTGGACGGGGTGTTGCTGGTGGTCAAGGCGGGAAGCCGCCGCGAGCCGATCCGTGCGGCTCGTGAGGCCCTCGCCATGGCGGGGGCCCGGATTCTCGGCATCGTCCTCGATGACACCCGGAGCCCCGCCCCGGCGACTGGCGCGCCCGGACTGACCGCTCCGGCAACCGACAAGCAGGCGCAGCATGGAATCTCGCGGGGTTGACCGGTCCAGCGACCGGCTGGCGACCGCGAACGCATGGGCGGCACGAGGCGCCACCGTGCCCGCCCAGGGAGCGCGCGTGGACGAGCGGCGCTGGGCCGACGGGGTCGCTGTCCTCGCGGCGGCCGCGGCGATCTCGATGGGCATCCTCGCGGGCATGGCCCTCCAGTCCACGCCGATCATCGTCGGTGCGAGCCTGGTCGCGATCGTCGCCGCGGTCGCGGCCCCGCCCCTTGGACTCATGATCCTCGCCTTCATGGCGGCGCTCCAGTCGCCGTTGCTGCCGGCGCCCGGATTCAACGCGTTCCTGGTCGGCGCCATCCTCCTTGGCTGGGTGTATCGCCTCCCGATCGACCGTCCCCGGTTGTCGGTCGGCGCACCGCTCTTCCTGCTCGTCGCGTTCATCCTTTATGTCTTCGTGCAGCAGCTGCCCGAGATGGCATCCGGCTATCTCGGGCCCCAGGCCTATCTCGTCGCTTCGCTGTTCATCCAGCTGATGACGGTTGCCGGGGCAGCCCTCGCAGCCTCCGTCGTGCTGTCCGGCCGAGATCCGTATCCATTCCTGGCCGCGCTCCTCATGTCGGCGACCTTCGCTGCCGCACTCGCGATCCTGGCGGGAGCCGGCGCGCTGGGCCATCCCCTGGACAGGCTCATCTCCCGGCCCGACGAGATCTCGCGGGCGGTCGGTCCCTTCGGCAATCCGAACTACTTCGGCCAGTACCTGGCCTCCGCCATCGCACTGGCCGCGGCATGGTTCCTGGCCCGGCGATCGACGCGGTCCGCCTGGCTCCTCGTGGGAAGCGTCCTGGTCACGGCGACCGCGATCGCGCTCACGATGTCCCGGGGCGGGTTCATCGCCCTGTTCGCCGCCGTGGTCGCGCTCGCCTTCCTGCGAAGCAGGCGGCTCGGCGCGGCGGCCGTCGTGGTCGGCGTGCTGCTCACGCTGCTCGTCTACCCGGCCTTCGTCGACTGGCGTCTCGGCACGAACACGTCAGGAAGCGGGGCCATTGCCGCGGCACTTGCGCGCAGCGACGAAGGACGACTCGGCGGTGTCCTCGCCGGGCTGCCGCTGTTCGCCGCGTCGCCGATCTTCGGCGTGGGCTTCGGCCACTACTCGTTCATGGCGATCACGCTTGCCGGCTCGCCCGTGCCGATCGCCGCCCACAACTGGTATCTCAACGTGCTCGGCGAGCTGGGTCTCGTCGGCATCGCGGTGTGGGCCCTCCTGCTTCTGGCCGTCGCGATTCGCCTCCGGTCGAGCCATCCGGTCGCCCGCTCGATCGGCGTCGCGGTCTTCGCGACCCTCGTCGTCGGGTCGCTGTTCCTCGAACAGCCGACGTCGTTCCAGACGTCTGCCCTGACCGTGCTCGTCCTGACGGCCGTCCTCGTTGCCGACTGGGGTCCACCGACCATGGAGCACGCCCGGGGACGCGCGGACCGTGCAACCGCGGCAGCCGACGGTCGCCGGCCCCGTGCCGTGGGTGCGGTCTGACATGTGCGGGATCGCCGGGATCGCCACGAGCGACGGGCTGCGACAGGACGAGGGCCCGCTCGTCGACCGCATGCTTCAGGCGCTCGCCCATCGCGGGCCGGACGACCAGTACGCGCTGGGCGACGGTCGGGCGCTCCTCGGCGCGCGGCGGCTGTCGATCATCGACCTGGACGGAGGACGCCAGCCTCTCACGGACGAATCCGGTCTGATCATCGCCACGCAGAACGGCGAGATCTACAACTACCTGGAGCTGCGCACCGAGCTCGAACAGCGCGGTCACGTCTTTCGCACCCAGGGCGACACCGAGACGATCGTGCACCTCAACGAGGAAGACGGACCCCGGTTCGTCGAGCGACTCCGCGGCATGTTCGCGATCGCCCTGTGGGACGGTCGGCGTCGTCGGCTCGTCCTGGCCCGCGATCGGCTCGGCAAGAAGCCCCTCTACTGGCGGCTCGCCGGCGGCCGGCTCAGCTACGGGTCCGAGCTGAAGGCGATCCTGGAAGATGCACGCGTCGAGCGGACCGTCGACCGGCACGCGCTGGCGCTCTATCTCCAATACCAGTACGTCCCCGCCCCGTGGACGATCCTCGAGGGTGTCGCCAAGCTGCCCCCGGCGAGCGTGCTGACCTGGGACGGCGGCGCCCCGCAGGTCGAGCGCTACTGGGCGCCGCGTTACGAGCCAAAGCGCCGGAACGCCCTCGCCGACGACATCGCGGAGGGCAAGGAGCTCCTTCGGGAGGCGGTCAGGTTGCGGCTCCGCAGCGACGTCCCCGTGGGCGTCTTCCTGAGCGGCGGGATGGATTCGAGCGTGGTGACGGCGCTCATGGCGGAAGCGTCGTCCCAGCCGGTCCGGACCTTCTCGATCGGCTTCGAGAACCAGGCGTACAACGAGCTCCCGTACGCCCGCGCCGTCGCCCGACGGTTCGCCACCACCCACACCGAGGAGCTGGTCCGGCTCGACGCCCTGGAGCTCCTGCCGGACCTGGCCGACCACTACGACGAGCCGTTCGCCGACTCGTCCGCGATCCCGACGTTCCGCGTCTCGCAGCTCGCGGCGAGCAACCTGAAGGTGGTCCTCACCGGGGACGGCGGGGACGAATCGTTCGCCGGCTACGGCCGGTATCGCGCCCACCAGCGCCTCTCGGCCCTCGACATGGCCCCGGATCGCCTGGTTCGCGCCGGCCTCCGGACGAGCCGAAGCGCACTGGCACCGATCGCGCGCGCATCGCGCCTGCGCCGGCGGCTGGGCCACGTCGAGCGGCTGGTCGGTCTCAGCCCCGATCGGCGGTACGTCGGGTTCATGTCGATCCTGGACGGCCCTGACCGCGCGCAGCTCCTCCAGGGGAATGGCCACGAAACGACCGACGCCTACCTCCTGGACGTCCTCGACGCGAGTCCAGCCGGTTCGATCGACCGGATGCTGCGGACCGATCTGCTGACCTACCTCCCGGAAGACCTGCTCGTGAAGATGGACCGCGCGACGATGGCCAACTCGCTCGAGGCGCGGTCGCCGCTCCTCGACCATCGGGTGGTCGAGTTCGCGGCCCGGCTCCCGGTCGAGCGCAAGATCCACCGCGGAACGACCAAGGTGCTGCTCCGGGCGATCGCCAAGGAGCTGATGCCGGCCGACCTCGTCGATCGGCCCAAGATGGGCTTCGCGGTCCCGGTCGCCGATTGGTTCCGCGGGCCGCTCGGGGCGCAGTTCCGCGAGCTCGTGCTGGCGCCGGATTCGGCCTCGCGCGACCACCTCGACCCGTCTCGTGGCGCCGCGCTGTTGGCCGATCACCAATCCGGAGCCGCGACCTACGACGCCCAGCTCTGGTCGCTGCTCATGTTCGAGCTCTGGGCACGACGCTGGCTGCGGGCGGAGCCCGCCGTGCCGGGTCGCGCCGTCCCGGTGGTGGCCTGATGGCCGCGTCCGCCGGGCCGCACCCGCCGCGCGTGAGGACGGCGTGACGGCGCCACTTCGCGTGGCGTTCCTGGCTCCGTCCCTCCATCCCGGCGGAGCCGAGCGCCAGATGCTCATCCTGGCCGCGCACCTGCCGCGGCCGGCGTTCGAGGTCAGCCTCCTGCTGCTCTCCGAGCGGGGCGACCTCGCCGGTGAGGCCGAGGCGCTCGGCATTCCCGTCCACCTGCTCGGGCTCCTCCGCGAGGACTGCCGCGGGATGTCGCCGCGCTGCGCGTTGACTGTTGCCCAGGCGCTTCGCAGGTACGTCCGGCTCACGCGGGGCATCGACGTGGTCGACGCCTGGCTGGTGCCGGCCTTCACGTTCGCAGGCCTGGCCCAGCCGGTCGCCCGGGTCCCGGTGCTCCTGGCGGGCCGGCGGGCGACCCTCGACGTCCACCGATCGCGGTCGTGGCCTCGCGATGCGTCGTGGCGCTTCGCGATGCGCCAGGTCCACGGCGTCGTCGCCAACTCGCAGGTTGCGGCGTCCGAAGCGATCTGGCGCGAAGGCATCGACCCGGGGCGCGTCCACGTGGTGCCGAATGCCGTCGTCCCGGTCGCGCTCGAGCCCGCCGAGCGGCTGCGCCTGCGGCGGGCCTGGGGCTTCGGTCCGGACGACATCGTCGTGGGATGCGTCGCCAACTTCCACCCGGGGAAGGGCCACGAGCTCCTGCTGGAGGTCGCGACGTCCCTGCGCGATCGCCGCCCCCGGGTTCGGTACGCGTTCGTAGGGAACGGCGCGCTGCGGCCCTGGCTCGAGGAGGAGATCCGGCGGCGGAATTTGGGTGACCTGATCGCGCTCCATTCGGGCGAGCCTGACGCTCGTCGCCTCTACGGCGCGTTCGACATTGCCCTACAGGCGTCGGAGAGCGAGGGCCTGCCGAATGCGGTCCTGGAGGCGGCCGCGGCCGGTCTGCCGATCGTTGCCACGGCCGTCGGCGGTACCGCGGAGATCCTCACGTCCGGAGAGAACGGCATCCTCGTCCCGAAGCGGGACTCCGCGGCGCTCGGGGCGGCGGTCGCGAGACTCTCCCGCGACCCTGTGCTGCGAGAGCGCCTCGGCGTGGCGGCGCGGCTGCGATCACGCGACTACTCTCCAGAACGTCTCGCCGATGCCACGGCGTCGATCTATCTCCGACTCGCCGCGGGACGCGTGCGTCGGAGCGCTGCGCGCGCGGACGACGGCGGCGAGGCGGCGGACAGGCCGGCACCGGCATGAACACGAACCGGCCGATCCTCCGGCGCCGCCGCCCGGCGCCGGGCTCGGCGTCCAGGGCTACCACCGACCGGGCTCGACCCGGCGTGGCGATCGTCATCCCGACCTACAACCGCGCCCACGCGGTCCAGCGGGCGATCGACAGCGCATTGGGTCAGACCTACCCCAACCTGCGCGTGGTCGTGGTCGACGACGGCTCCTCGGACAGCACGCCGGACCTCCTTCGAACCTTCGCCGAGGAACCGCGACTCTGCGTCGTTCGCCACGACCGGAACCGTGGGGCGAGCGCTGCGAAGAACACCGGCCTCGCGGAGCTCGGCGCCGAGACCGTGTACGTCGGGATCCTCGACAGCGACGACACCCTCACGGCCGGTGCCATCGAGACTCTTGCTGGCGTCCTGGAGGCCTCCGACGACCGGTACTCGATGGCGCTCGGCTGGTGTCGGGCCGTCCCCGGAGGTGGTCCGACCGGGGTCATGACCCATCGCTCGGGACCGCTCACGTACGACGACGCGCTGTCCTCTCGCTTCAGTGGCGAGTTCTGGCACCTCGCCAGACGGGACCTCATCGGCACCGATCGGTTCGAGGAACGCGCCATCGGCGGCGAAGCCTCGCTGTGGTGGCCCCTGCTGCGGGCGCGGCCGGGATGGCTCGTGCGGGACGTCGTGCGTGAGTACGACGTGTCCGGCGCCGACCGGATCTCGCTCATCCGCTACTCGGAGGCGGACGCCCTCGGACGGATGTGGGCCTGCACGTCGATGGTTTCCGCGGTCGGTGGCGACCTGCGAGACCGCTAC
>JAXDKU010000106.1:0-5336 GCA_034667005.1 Chloroflexota bacterium | reverse complement strand
GCCGGCCGAGCGGCGCTCGGTCAGGATGTCGTAGAAGGCCCGCTGCATGAGCGGGTCGAGGCCCTCCGTCGGCTCGTCAAGCACGGCCAGCTCCGGGTCGTGCTGGAGCGCCTGGACGATGCCGATCTTCTGGCGCATCCCGCGCGAGTAGTCCCGCACCGGCCTGCGCAGGTCGCGTGCCGAGAGCTCCAGGCGCTCCACGAGCTCGTCCCGAAGCGGCGCCGGCCGGCCGTACAGGCTTCCGAGGTACTCGAGCAGCGACTCGCCGGTCATCGTGTCGTAGAGCGCGATGCCGCCGGGCAGGTAGCCCGTCCGGCGGCGGATCTCCAGGCTGTCGGCCGCGACGTCGCGCCCGAGCACCGTGGCGCGACCCCCGGTCGCGTGCAGCAGGCCGAGCAGGATCCGGATCGTGGTGCTCTTGCCGGCGCCGTTCGGGCCGAGGAAGCCGAAGATCTCGCCCTCTCGCACCGTGATGCTGAGGTCCCGCAACGCCCGGACGGGCGCCCCGCGGTGGAACGGGAGGGCGATCGGGACGCGAGTTGTCCCTCCGTAGCTCTTGGAGAGGCCCTCGGTGACGATCGCGTCCATCTCTATGTGGGCTCGAGGCCCGCGGTGCGGCCCTAGAGGTCGTTCGGCCGGCGCGACACGAGTCGCCAGCCGACCGGGAGCAGGCCGGCGGCAACGAGCAGCTTGATCACGTCGCCGGGGATGAACGGCCAGAGCCCGAACAGGAGCGTCTTCTCGACGTTCAGGTGGGCCGCGTTGGCCAGCCACGGCAGGCCGACGGCGTAGATGACGACGCTGCCGATGAGCATCGCGCTGATCGAGCCGCGGAGGCTCCGATCCCAGCCAAGCTCAGCCAGCCTGCCCACCACCGCCGCGGCGAGCACGAATCCGATCAGGTAGCCGCCCGTAACGCCCAGCACCAGGTGGCCGTCGCGGACCGCGGCGATCGTGGCCAGCCCGGAGGCGTGGACGCCGCTCGCGTCAACGGCGAACACCGGCAGGCCGATGCAGCCCAGCAGCAGGTAGAGCAGCGTGGCCAGGAGGCTGCGCCGGAATCCGAGCGTGGCGCCGACGAACAGCACCCCGAACGTCTGGAGCGAGAACGGCACGTACGGATCGGCCGGCAGGTAGACGCTGCCCAGGGCGATGGGCGGGATATTGACGGAGACGTAGGCGCCCAGCACGATCAGCCCCGTGCCGATGAGGATCATCAGCACGTTGCGTTGCCAGATGGCGGCACGTTCGCCCAGCCGGATCGGGACCAGGAAGTCCCCGAGGGTGAGCCCTCGTTCGAACGGCGGGACGCGACTGAGGCGGGTCGCGATCACCGGCAGATGCTAGCAGTCCGGCGCTGGCACCGGCACGGCCGCAGGACGAGCGGCGCGGCTAGCGCCGCTCGGTCATCCCGATCAGGAAGCGGATGATCACGGCGCCGAAGAAGGCCACGATCAGCGCTCCGAACCAGGTGTTCGGCCCGGTGGTGTGAAACACGTTCTCCGAGAGGTAGCCGCCGATCAGGCCGCCAAGGATGCCGATCAGGATGTTCGGCAGGCAGCCCCGCGCCGTCCGGTTCTTGAAGACGAATCCCGACAGCGCACCGGCCAGGAAGCCGACGATGATCCAGCCGATGGGTCCGATTTCGGGCACGCCAGCACCTCAGCCTTCCTTGATGTCGTCCTCAAACGTAAGGGACAGGCGGCCGGCGTCGCGCTCGAAGATCTCGACCTCGAGCTTGTGGCGCCCGGGTCGGAGCGTCCGGCCCGAAACGTTGAACGTCACCTGGTCGCCCTTCTGGAACGTGACCGGCGTCGTCGGCGAGACGTCCTCGCCGCGGGTCCACTCGGCATCCCCGTCGCGGATCGCGCTGACGTCTGCCGGCTGGATCTGCTCCCCGTCGATGGTGAAGCGCCCGATGCCCACGAGACGGCCGTCCCCGAGGGGGTTGCGCGCCTGGAGCTGGATGCCGCCGTCGGCATTGCGAAGGCTGCCCTTGACATAGAACTGGCGGACGATGAAACCGGGGACACGCACGATCCCGAGAGCCTAGCGGCCTTTCGCCGGCTTCGGCGCCGAGGCCCGCTTCGAGGTCGAGGCGCGCTTCGACGTGGTGACCGGCTTCTCATTCACCGTTGCGGCCACCCTCTTGGTCGCGCGCTTCGGCGACTGCCCGCTGCGGATATCCGGCGCGCCTGCTGCCTCGTTCGCGGCCTGCTTCGGCGGCCGCGGGGAAAGCGGCGCCTCAGCGACGGCACGCTGCTCGGCGTGGATCACGTGCATCACCGCGTTGATGAGCGCGAGGTGGGTGAAAGCCTGCGGGAAGTTGCCCAGGTGGCGGCCGCTGTGCGGGTCGAGCTCCTCGCCATAGAGGCCGAGCGGGCTGGCGAACGAGAGGAGCTTCTCGCACAGGCGCCGCGCCCTCCGGAGCTGGCCGATCTCCGCCAGGGCCGAGACCAGCCAGAACGAGCAGATGGTGAAGCTGCCCTCCTCGCCGCTGAGGCCGTCATCGGTCTCGTCCACGCGGTAGCGCAGGACCAGGCCGTCGACCGTGAGCTCGCTGGCGATCGCCATGACCGTGCGGTGGATCCGTTCGTCGTCTGCGGGCAGGAAGCGCACGAGCGGCATGAGCAGCAGCGACGCGTCGAGCGCGTCCGAGCCGTAGGACTGCGTGAAGACCCCCCGGGCGTCCACGCCGTTCGCGCAGATGTCGGCGTGGATCTCGTCGGCGGCCGCCTGCCAGCGCACGGCCAGGTCGTCGTCCTGGCGAAGGCGGGCGAGGCGCGCGCCGCGGTCGGCCGCGACCCAGCACATGAGCTTCGACGACGTGAAGTGCCGGGGCTTGCCGCGGACCTCCCAGATGCCACGGTCGGGCTCGCGCCAGTGCAGCAGGGCCATCTCCACCTGCTTCGCGAGGATCGGCCAGACCCATTCGTCCAGCCGGTCGCGGGACTTCGTGTGCAGGTACACCGAGTCGAGCACCGCCCCCCAGATGTCGTGCTGGACCTGCTTGTAGGCCGCGTTTCCGACCCGGACCGGCTGCGCGCCGTCGTAGCCGAACAGATGGTCGAGGACGCTCTCGGTGAGCTTGCGCTCCCCGCCCACGCCGTACATGACCTGGAGATCGTGATTGCCGCCCGCCATGTCCAGGATGAAGTCGAAGAAGTCGTTGGCCTCCCAGTCGAACCCCAGCGTGTACAGGCCCCACAGCGCGAAGGTCGAGTCGCGCACCCAGCTGTAGCGGTAGTCCCAGTTGCGCTCGCCACCCGGGGTCTCCGGCAGCGACGTGGTCGGTGCCGCGACGATCGCGCCCGTCGGCGCATAGGTCAGTCCCTTGAGCGTCAGCGCGGACCGTTCGAGCGCGTTGCGCCAGGGGTGGTCGGGGAAGTGCCCGCGCGCCAGCCAGTGCTGCCAGTGATGGGCCGTCCACACCAGCCGGCGGTAGGCGTCGTCGTAGGTGGTGGGCGGCTCCACGTCGCCCCAGGAGAGCGCACAGAAGCGCGTCTCGCCCTCCTTGATGAGCGTCCGAGCCAGCGCGCGCGGCCCCTCGAAGCCGAGATTCATGTCACTGGTGAGCGTCAGGACCGTGTCGGTGCGCGGCGCGGTAGCCACCAGCTGGTGGTAGTCGGGCCCGCGATGCTCCCAGCGCCCCAGGCGCCGCCCGTAGTCGAAGACGGGCTCGCATTCGAGCGAGAGCTGCACCTCGCCGTTCACGCAGCGCACGGTCCGCAGGAGCATGTGGTCCGACGCATAGTCGGTGGGCGCCCGGCGCTGGCGTTGCGACCGGTCGGTGGAGTGGTGCCACGGACCGATGAGCAGGACGTCCCTGACGATGATCCAGCCCGTGGGCGTGCCCCAGCTCGTCTCGAGAACCACCGTGCCGGGCAGGTAGCGCCGGGCGGCAGGCACCGAGACCTCCGCCGGTCCCAGACGGAAGCCGCCCGCGTCGCGGTCGAGGATCGCGCCGAAGACGCTCGGCGAGTCCACCCGCGGCAGGCACAGCCACTCCACGTTGCCGCTCGGCGCCACGAGGGCCATGACCTCGCAGTCCGAGAGGAAGCCGTAGTCGGCGATCGGCGGGAAGGGCGAGGGGCCGAGTGATCCGTCGGCACCTTCGAGTTCCAGGCCGCGGCTCTCAGTGGGCGTCTGGGCTCCTCCTTGCGAACGCTTCCGCATCGCGGGACGAGGCACAGTCTGGCACCTCTGCGCGGAGCGAAGGCGACCGAGCGGGTACGATACCGGCTCCCTCGCGGTGGCCTTAGCTCAATCGGCAGAGCACTGGAATGTGGATCCAGCGGTTAGGGGTTCGATTCCCCTAGGCCACCCCAATCTCTCAGGAACATTCTGCGACGGCGGGCGCTACTCCCCGGTCAGGATCAGGCCGTTGCCGCCCGCGCTGAGGGTGAGCGAGGAGCCGTCGATCGCGAACGTCAGGCCCTGCGACTCCAGCACACCGACGACGAAGCGCTCCATCTGGCCGGCCCCGCCCGAGCAGCCCATCTTGGTCAGGGCGATCGGACCGAAGACGATGTTCGTCCCGTTCACGGTGTAGGACCCGCTGCCCGTGTTGCAGCCCGTCGCGACGTTGACGCTGCCGTCCTCTCCAAACCTGAGCGTGGCCACGATCCCCATTGGGACGCTCGACGCCACGTCGCCGGTCACGACGGTGGTGACGGTCCACGTGGGGCCGGCCAGCCCCATGTCGGGCACGGCCTGCTCCTCGTCGACGAACTGGATCAGGAGGCCGTCGCCGGTCAGGGTCAGGTCGTTGCCGGCGAGTGCAACCGTCGGGCTCGATCCCATGAAGCCGAAGACCCACTCGTCCTGGGCCTGGAGCGGCGGGTTGCAGCCGATCATCGTCGAGGCGGCGTCCGCGATCTGGAGCTTGGCGTCTGCGATCTGGTAGGCCGCGCCCATGCTGTTGCAGCCGGCCGCGACACCGAGCTGGCCGCCTTCGCCGAAGGTCAGCCGGATCCGGGTGTTGGCAACGAGCGGACGATCGACGCCGTCCTGGGTCACCGATGTCGAAAGGAAGGTCCGGCCTGCGAGGGCGGCTGGATCCGAGGGTGCGCCGCTGCCGCCGGGCGCGGGCGAGCCGCTCCCCACGGGCGGAGGCACCGCGCCGCTCCCCGAGGGCGAAGGCACGCCAGCGGTCGGCGATGGCGGCGGCGTGACGATGGGCGAGGCCGTGGCTCCCGCCGTTGCGATGGCGGACGGTGAGGGCGAGGGCGCCACGCCGCCGCTGCACGCGGCGAAGGAGAGCGCTGACAGCAGGAGCGCGGTCGCGGAGAAGAGGGGTTTGTTCACTCGGTGCCTGACGGGTGTCCGGGCCGTCC
>JAXDKU010000105.1:0-2872 GCA_034667005.1 Chloroflexota bacterium | reverse complement strand
TCTAGAGCAACCAACGCACGAAAAGGGGCCGGGCGCATCATGCGCCCGGCCCCTTTCTCATGCTCTCGTCGCCGGTTCAGGAGGCGGCGACGGTCTCGCCGAGTCCGGCCCGGACGCGCTCCTCGGCCTCGGGGTCCAGCGACGTCTGGATGACGTGACCGCCGAACGGACGGAGGCGCTCCAGAAGCTTCTCGGGCGCATCGGAGCGCCCGAGCGCGATCAACGCCGCTCCGCCGGGCTCGAGCTTGTCGCCGAGCTGCTTGAGGAAGTTGTCGTCCACGCCGACGTCGCTCACCTTCCCCGCCGCGGCGCCCGTCGCGGCGCCGATCGCCATCCCGACCATGGGCGCCAGGAAGATCAGGCCGATCCGCCCGCCCCACACGGCGCCGCCGGCTGCGCCGGCCCCGGTCGGGCTCATGGCCTGATGCAGCTTGATCTTGCCGTCGGGACGGTGCTCGACGACGACCGCGTCCTCGAGCGCCACGAGGTGCTCCTTGGTCGCCTCGATCAGCGTCCCGCGGACCTGTTCCGCCGTCTCCACATCGGGATAGGCGATCGCCAGCAGTGTGCTCATGTCTCGCTCCTCAGTAGGCGCTGTGACGGTGGCCGCCGCCGTACGTGGCGAGGCCATAGATGATCAGGATGTCCAGGGCGAACACGGCCAGCGACCAGAAGGGGTAGGCCGGGATCGCCATGAGAGCGGCGATCGCGCTGAGCGACGCCGCGCCGATGCCGAACCAGCGCCCGAATCCGCCACCGCTCCAGATCGAGAACGCGGCGACGACCTGCAGGGCGCCGAGGACGAGCATGACCCAGCCCCAGGTGTTGAGGTCGGAGAGGATGTACTTCTGGTTCGCGACGAAGAAGTTCGCGTTGTCGATCGCGGCGATCCCGTAGATCACGTTCAGGATGCCGACCATCACGATCATGATGCCGGCGAAGAGCAGCCAGCCGCTGCCCTTGTCGTCATCGGCGTAGACGTCTCCGCGGGGAGGCGCTGAGGTACCGGTTGCGGGCGTGGTCGCCATGGCCGGTGCTCCTTTCGATTGGCTTGGTGGGACGGCCAGATAGTCCTTCGGAGCAGGCCGAAGGCTCAATGTGGCAGGCACCATTCCCCCGCCGGGTGTGGGCCTCCCCAGGCGTGTCGGCACCCCGCGGACGCGGGTGAGCGCGCCCTGGCACGAGCCGGGCGGAGGCGACGACACTTGGCCCCATGTGTCGGTGGATGGCGTGGTCGGGACAGCCCGTGATCGTGGAGGAGCTGCTCTTCGAGCCCGTGCACGGTCTGATCGATCAGAGCCTGCATTCGCGGATGGGCGCCGAGACGACCAACGGGGACGGCTTCGGGCTCGGCTGGTACGGCACGGGCGAGGGGCCCGGCACGTACCACAGCGTCTCGCCGGCCTGGGGCGACGCGAACCTCCGCGACCTCGCGGCGCACATCGAGTCGCACCTGTTCATCGCGCACGTGCGCGCGACCTCGGGCACCGCGATCCAGGAGACCAACTGCCATCCGTTCCGCCACGGCCGCTGGCTGTTCGTCCACAACGGCGTGGTCGCCGGGTTCCACGAGATGCGCCGTGAGCTGATGCTCGAGGTGGCCCCCGAGCTGTACCCGGACATCCAGGGCTCGACGGACTCGGAGGTCCTGTTCCACCTGGCCCTGACCTACGGCCTGGAAGACGACCCGGTCGCCGCCCTCGAGCGCACGATCGGGCTCGTCGAGGAGACGGCGCGGCGGCACGGCATCGAACGGGCGGTGCAGGCCAGCATCGGCGTGGCCGACGGCGAGCGCCTGTGGGCGTTCCGCTACTCGACGGAGGGCAGGTCGCGCACGCTGTTCGTGTCGGCCGACGCGGCCGCGGTGCGCGAGCTGCACCCGGAGAACGCGCGCCTGCAGCGCCTGCACGACGAGGACCGCGTCGTGGTGTCCGAGCCGATGTCCGAGCTGCCGGGGCTGTGGCACGAGATCCCCGAGTCGACCGTCCTGCTCGTGCAGCCCGGGGTCGACGAGCAGCGGCCGTTCCGGCCCCGCGTCGCCGTGTCGTGAGGGCGCCCGCCGGGCTCGCCCGCCACGTGCCGGCGACCGCGTGGCTGCCGGCCTACGACCGCGCGTGGCTCCCGAAGGACGCGCTCGCCGGGCTCTCGGTCTGGGCGCTGCTCGTGCCGCAGGGCATCGCGTACGCCTCGATCGCCGGCATGCCGCCGCAGTACGGTCTCTACGCGGCGCTCGGCGGACTGGCCGGCTACGCGCTGTTCGGCACCTCGCGGCAGCTGGTCACCGGCCCCAGTGCGACGGTGGCGGCGGTCTCCGCGACCGTGGTCGGGGGCCTGGCGGCCGCCGGCTCGCAGGACTTCATCGCCTACAGCGCGGTGCTGGCGCTCGCCGCCGGGCTGATCTACATCGCGCTCGGCCTCGCGAAGATGGGCTGGATCGCGAACTTCCTCTCCAAGGCGGTGCTGGGGGGCTTCGTGTTCGCGTTCGGCATCGGCCTGATCATCGACCAGGCGTCCAAGATCCTCGGGGTCGACGGCGGGGAGGGCTCCTACCTGGAGAAGCTCCGGGCCACGCTGGGCAACCTCGGCGACACCAGTGCGACGACGCTTGCGGTGGGGGCCGCGGCGGTCGCCGTCCTGCTCGCGATGCGGCGCTTCGTCCCGACCTGGCCGCGGGCCCTGATCGTCGTCGTCGCCGGCATCGCGGGGTCCGCGGCGCTCGACCTGGGCGCGCACGGCGTCGCCGTCGTCGGCCAGGTGCCGACCGGCCTGCCGTCGGTCGGCGTGCCCGACTTCGCGTGGAGCGACGCCGGGAGCCTGCTCGTGGGCGGCCTCGCGGTCATCTTCGTGGGCTTCTCGGAATCGCTGGCGGCCG
>JAXDKU010000104.1:0-20769 GCA_034667005.1 Chloroflexota bacterium | reverse complement strand
GACGTAGGGCGGACGGCCGGGAACGACCACGTTCATCGTCATGCGGGCCACGGGCCGGTCGTTGATCAGCATGCCGGTCTCGGCGAGCGACAGGATCGTGGCCTGCCCGGGGATGCCCTGGCGGATCAGCTTCCCGCGGTTGCCCATGGCGCGGCCGAACCAGAGCCCGACCAGCGTGAAGATCGCGCCCATCGGGAAGAGCGTCCAGCCGGCGATCATCAAGCCCAGGTTGTCCAGTCCGAGTGGGCCGGCCGGGGTCGTGAAGGCCAGGTAGAGCAGGAACCCTCCCACGACCGTGAGCACGATCCCGACGAGCGTGAAGATCCTCACGCCAGCTCCTCCATCACGTCGATCAGCTTCGGGCGTCCACGCTCGACGCAGTACGCCGCGGTCCGGTGCTCCCCCTCGGTCCTGTGGAGCACCTCGTCGACGGCCCACCATTGGGCCGTGAGCCGATCCCTCTGGACCTCCACCACGATATAGCCATGGCTGTCCAGGTCGCACCATTGCACGTGCGGCCACAGCCCGATCAGCTCTCGCTCGATCGCAAGGCTCTCCGTCCGGGGTGCCCAGCCCATCTTGTCGTCGAGGTTCTGTGACGTGAGGCTGGTGGTCACGAGCTCGACCGCCACCGGGTAATGGTCTCCCTGCGGGTCGGCCGACACCTCCGACGCCATGGCCGCGTGGATGTCACCGCTGAACACGACGACCTCGCCCGGACGTTGCGCCATCGCCTCCACGATCGCGGCTCGCTCGGCGGGGTAGCCCTCCCACTGGTCGGGATCGAAGCCCATGCCGTCCTCGTGGATGAGCTTGAGCTTGAGGAGCGCCGGCACCACGGTCTGGGGGAAGCCCTCGCGCCAGAGAGGACTGAAGACCGAGCCGTTGCCGAGCAGCAGCCAGGGGGCGGTGGAGGTGCGCAGGCCCTTGAGGAGCCACTCGCGCTGCTCCGCGCCGAGCTGCGAGCGTGCGGGATCTGCCGCGGCCTCGCCGCGGGCCGGCTGGTCGCGCCGCGATCGCGTGTCGATGAGGAACAGCTCCGCGAGGTCGCCGAGGGGCACCGAGCGAAAGACCCGGCTCGGGTCGTCCGGCTTGGGCGGCCGGGCGGCCGTCCACTCCCAGCGGGCCTGGAACGCCGCGGCCTTGCGGGTTTCCCAGGGGCCGTCGCGCTCGGTCCGGTGCTCGTTCGAGCCCTCCCTCCACGCCCCGTCGGCGAGCTCGTGATCGTCGACCGTCCCGACGATCGGGTGCGAACGGTGCATTCGCTGCGCGTCGGGGTCGGCGTGGTACTGCGCGTAACGGCGGCGGTAGTCGTCGAGCGTGACGCACTCGTGCTCGGGATCGAAGGGCCGCCCGATGTCCGCGCCGGGCGTCTGGCTGGCCGGAGGACGCTGTGCCGCCTCGTAGATGTAGTCGCCGAGGTGCAGGACGAAGTCGAGGTCGTCGCGGTCGGCGATGCGGGCATAGGCATTGAGGAAGCCGGCGTTGAACTTTGAGCAGGAGCACTGCGCGAACCGGACGCTCTCCAGCGGAGCGCCCGGGAGCGTCTTCGTGCGGCCGAGCTGCGAGCGCTCGCCCTGTGCCTCGAAGCGATACCAGTAGCGCGTCCCAGCCTCCAGGCCGGCGACGTCCACCTTGACCGTGTGGTCCGCCGCCGCGGATGCCTCGCCGACACCGCTGGCGACGACGTCGCGGAGGTCCGAGTCCCGGGCCATCAGCCACGCGACCGGGATGGGAGGCGAATCGGGTGGCTCCACCGTCAGCCGCGTCCAGATGACGACACGATCGGTGAGCGGGTCGCCGCTGGCGACGCCGTGACGGAACAGGGACATGGCTCGGACGCTATCAGAGAGCGCCCTGTTGCCCTAGGCTGGCCGTATGGCCGCGATCGACGTCCACGGACTGCGCAAGTCGTACGGAGACGTGGAGGCCGTCGCGGGGATCGACCTGACGGTTGCGGACGGCGAGGTGTTCGCGCTCCTCGGGCCGAACGGGGCCGGCAAGACGACGACGGTCGAGATCCTGGAGGGCTACCGCCCGCGGACGGCCGGCGACGTGTCGGTGCTCGGCTTCGACCCTGCTAGGCGCGACCGGAAGATGCGCGAGCGGATCGGCATCGTGCTCCAATCGGCCGGCGTGGAGGCGTACCTCACCGTGGCCGAGGTCGTCGATCTGTACCGGGGCTACTACCCCCATCCCCGGGACCGCGACGAGCTGCTGGCGCTGGTTGGTCTCGAGGACCGTCCCCGAGCGCGTGTCGGAACCCTGTCCGGCGGGCAGCGCCGCCGCCTGGACGTGGCCGTTGGCCTGGCGGGCGACCCCGACCTCGTGTTCCTCGACGAGCCAACGACCGGCTTCGATCCCGGCGCGCGACGGCACGCCTGGGAGGTGGTCCGCGGCCTGGCGGCCCTGGGCAAGACCATCCTGCTGACCACGCACTTCATGGACGAGGCGCAGGTGCTGGCCGACCGGCTGGCCGTGATGGTCGGCGGCCGAATCGTGGCCGAGGGCACCCTCGGCGAGATCGTCGCGCGGGGAAGCCAGGAGACGACGATCCGCTTCCGGCTGCCGAGTGTTGCCCCGGCGCTGCCCGGTGATCTCCCGGCGCAGCGGGAGGACGGCGGTGCCTGGGAGATCCGGACCGCAGATCCCGTACGGGTGCTGCACCGCCTGACCGGCTGGGCGATCGATACTGGGGTCGACCTGCTCGATCTGGCGGCGAGCAAGCCCACCCTGGAAGACACCTACCTCGCGCTGACCGGCCAAGCCCCCGAGCGGGCCGAGCCGAGCCCCGCATGACCGAGCTCCGGCTGCTGGTCCGGCAGATCCGCTACGAGAACCGGGCCTTCTGGCGCAACCCCGCGGCGGCCTTCTTCACGTTCGCGTTCCCACTTATCTTCATGTTCGTCTTCAACGCGATCTTCGGCGGGCAGGCGATGGGGAGCGGGCAGAGCGCGGCCGCATTCTTCACGCCGGCCATCGTCTGCTTCTCGATCGTCAACGCCTGCTACACGAACCTGGCGATGAGCGTTTCGCTGGCGCGGGACGAGGGCATCCTCAAGCGGATCATGGGGACGCCTCTGCCCGCCTGGATCTACCTGATGGCCCGGATCGGGCAGTCGGTGCTGATCGGTCTCGTGCTGGTGGCCATCGTCAGCGCGTTCGGCGCCATCGCGTACGGCGTGCCGGTCCCGTGGGGCCGCCTGCCGGAGCTGGTGCTCGTTCTCGCAATCGGAAGCGCCTGCTTCTGCGCACTCGGCCTGGCCGTGAGCGGGCTGATCCCGAACGCACGCGCGGCCCCGGCCGTGGTGAATGCCACGATCCTGCCGCTGCTGTTCATCTCGGACGTCTTCATCCCACTCCAGGACGACAACACGCTCGCCCGCATCGGCAGCGTCTTCCCGGTCCGCCACCTTGCCGAGGCGCTCCAGTCGATCTGGACGCCCGACTTCAGCGGCGCCCTGGACCCCATCCACCTACTCTGGCTGCTCGGCTGGGCGATCGCCGGCCTCGCGCTGGCCATGCGAACCTTCAGCTGGGATCCGAGAGTCTGAACGGAGGACAACCGTCGATGACCACGCAACCGAGCGCTCCGCCACGCGACCGCAGCGCGCTCATGGCCGAGCACGCAGAGGCCAAGCGACGCCGCGAGGCCGCTCCACTTGGCAGTGACGCCTACCGGGTCGCCAGCGAGGACGTGGCGCGCATCGAGGTCGCGATCGCCGCGCTCGAGGAGCCCCCGCCCACGATCCCGCTCGGCTAGAGGCTCCGGATCGACCGGACCGGCATCCGCGGCCCGAACTTCGGGGCCGCCATACCGGCCATCTCCAGCAGCCGGACGACTCGGGCGCGCTGGCCGCGATACGGCTCGAGCAGCTCGAGCATGCGTTCGTCGGTTCCGCGGGGCTCACGGGCGAGCGCCCAGCAGACCATGTTGGGCACGTGGAAGTCTCCGACGCTGACGGCATCCGGATCTCCGAACGCCGCGCGGGCCGTCTCCGCGGCCGTCCACACGCCGATCCCCGGAATGGCGCGCAAGCGTTTCAGCGCGTCCTCCGGTGGACAGGTCCCGGCGGCCTCGAGGGCCTGCGCCCGCTCGGCCGCGCGGAGGATCACCACGGCCCGGCGCTGCTCCAGGCCGAGCGGGTGGAAGTCGTAGTAGGGGATCGCACGGAGCCGCTCGGGGGTCGGCGCCAGCCACAGGCCGCGGGGTCCGGGCGCGCGCTCGCCGTAGCGGTAGATGAGCGCCCGGTACGAGGCGCGGGCCTCGATGCCCGTGACCTTCTGCTCGATGATCGCGGGCAGGAGCGACTCGATCACGGCATCCGTTCGGCCGAAGCGCATCCCCGGCGCGCGTCGATGCAGCTCGCGGAGGAGCGGATGCTCAGGGACGAAGTCCTCGGGCCGGTCGCGCTCGCCGAGTAGGCGGGGGACCGCGTCGAGCGCCCATGCCGCGCCCGCACCCCAGGCAAGGACCCGGTAGCCGCCCGCCGTCGGATCGATGCGGGTCGTGGCCGGCCCCTCGGGCGTGCGGGTCGCGCGCCAGATCGTGGACCCGTCGAATCGGATCGTCGGGTCGCCCAAACCGTGGCGCAGCTGCTTCAGCGTAAGCTGCGGATCGACGGGCGCGCTCGGTCGGTAGACGCGCTCCAGGGGACGTTCGGCGGGGGCGTCTGGCTGCGCGACCATGCCGTCCGAGTGTAGGCGAGGGGCCGCGCCAGCGGCCCTTTCGCCACGACTCTTCGCGCCAAGACTCTTCGCGCCACGGCGACACTCGCAACATTTCACGTCAACTGAACACGCTGCGACTGCGCGGTCGGCCACCCGCCTCGATCCGTCATTCCGGCGGCGGGAGGACGACGCGCTTGCTCAAATGTCAGTCGTTTTCGGCGAACTCGCCGCGCCCGGCGGGGTGATTGGACGTGCAAGAGAGTGGCGGCGACTGCGGGTCTGAGGTGGGGTGTTCGCTTCAAGTGAACAATCGTCGGCGCAGGGTGGGACGCGCCCCGCTGTGGTCGGCTGAGGGCGGGGAGGGGCCCCTGAGTTCGCCTCAACCGTCCGGGATCGCGACGATCTTGGACGTCATCTCAACACCTCAGGGAATCTCGCGAGTGCGGCGCCGTCTGGGTGCTCCGCCGGTCGCAGGACTCGGCGCGGCTGGACGCTTCGTTAGCCGTTAACGGACAACTTGCGTCGACGCTTCCAGCCACGCGACCCGAGCAGCCGTGTCTGCCTCGGCGCGGCGGCCCGCGATGTTGACGTGATCTCCAACGTCGGAGCGGGGGCGGGCGATGGGCGGACGCTGCGGGGCAGGGCACCCGGGCTCCGGCATCAGCCCTCGGGCGCGAAGACGATGTTCTGGCCGAGCGACCACAGCGTTGCGCTCGTGAGGCAGATCATCAGTAGCGCGAGTGGAAGCTGGCTCCGCGCGCGGCTCAGCTCCTGACTGGCGGGCGCCATTCCTTCGACCGCGCCCCGGCCGGCCTCCGCCGGCTTCTGCCCGCCGGCGCGACCCTCTCCGACCGCCGCCCCGCCCAGGCGAGCGGCCCCCGCGCCCTGCCCCGCGGCCCCGCCCAGGCGAGCGGCCCCCGCACCCTGCCCCGCGGCCCCGCCCAGGCGAGCGGCCCCCGCACCCTGCCGCGCGGCAACCGCCGGCGCCCACCGCGCTGCCGCGTGGCCCGCCCACGCGCCGACGACGTGTCCCAGGACCACGGCCGCGACCTGGAGGCCCCAGACGACGCCGGTCGGCAGCCATGCCGCGTTCGGCTCGAAGCCGACGCCGCCGAACAGGTTCCAGCCCTGCTGAAACGGGTCCGAGAGCGCGACCACGATCCGCTGCCCGTCCGTGGCGAGCGCCGTGAAGTAGTGCGCGATCAGGTAACCGAGCGCGACCGGGACCAGGCCGGCACCCATCGCCGCCAGGCCCACCGATCGGCTGACGGCCAGCACCACCGCCGAGAGCGCCGCCAGGAACGCCCCGAGCAATAGGGTGCCGACCAGCAGGTCCGGGAAGCCGAACAGGTCGAAGAACGGCCGCGTCTGTGAGGCGCCGTCGTAGAGGATCGAGGCGGTGCCGAGCGCCACGAGAACCACGCGATCGGCGGTCCATGGCTCGCTGACCAGTCCGCTGGCGAACGGCCGGCGATGGACGCGGCCTTCTTCGGGCTCGCCGACCAGGCGGAACGGCGCGAGGCGACCGAGCAGGCCGAACCAGACGCTGAATGTCTCCCCCTGCCGCCGCCACGCCTCCTTGCCGAACTGGGCCATCCCGACGAGCGTTACGAGCGTGTAGCCAATGACGATGAAGCCGAGCAACGGGCCGCCATTCACGCGGGCGACCAGCTCGACCCAGATGAAGAAGCAGAAGCCAGCGATCGCCGGCCAGATGCCCAGGCGGTTCGGGTAAGGCCGGACTTCCAGACCGGCGATGCCGAGGCGCCGCAACAGGCCCGCTCCCAGGTCGTGGAGCGTGGAGAACGGGTCCAGCCAGCTCCATGCGGGGCCGACGAGCGCCGACACGACCGCGAGCCCGACCCAGCCGTACAGCCACAGGAACAGGTAGCTGACGTCCGCGTCGCTCGAGCCGCCGAGCACGGCCTGGACCACGATCCAGAGCCACGCAACGAGCCCGACGGCACGCAGCGCCAGGCGCAGCCAGCGTGGCGTGCGGCCCGACGCGTCGGGCGCAGGATCGCGCGGCGGACCGGGATCGCTGATCGCGACGAAGAAGAACGAGAGCCCGACTGCCACCGCGGCACCGCCCAGGTAGGCCGCGAGCGGCAACGGCGAGCTCACCCGGCCCCCGAGCGAGTGGGCGAGCGTGATGCCCGGCAGGCACAGAACGCCGAGCGCAGCGGAGAGGAGCGAGGCGGCGGCGACTCGCCCGCGCACCGGCCGCCAACCCATGGAGACGCGGCGCGGCCGCGGCAGGCCCCTGGTCATTGCACGTCGATCCACATGGGCGCGTGGTCCGAGGGCAGCTTGCCCTTCCGCGCGTCACGGTCGATCTCGGCACCGGCGAGCCGGTCTGCCAGGGGCTTCGTGACCAGCAGGTGGTCGATGCGCATCCCAAGCCCCTTGTGGAAGTTGCCCGCGCGGTAGTCCCACCAGGTGAACTTGCCGGCCTCGGGGTGGAACCGCCGGTACGCCTCGACCAGCCCCCAGTCGAGCAGGCTCTGGAACGCCTCGCGCTCAGGCGGGCTGGTGTGGGTCGTGCCGATGTACGCCTGTGGGTCGTAGACGTCCATGTCGGTCGGGGCCACGTTGAGGTCGCCGCCCAGCACCAGCGGCTCGTTCGGGTCGGCGTTCGCCTCCAGCCAGGCCAGCAGGCGCCGGTACCAGTCCAGCTTCGCGTCGTAGAAGGGCGTGCCAAGCGCGCGCCCGTTCGGCGCATAGACGCTGATGGCGCGGATCCCGTCGATGCGCCCGGCCACGAAGCGTGCCCCCTCCGCGTCGGGGCCTGTCCCTTCGAAGCCGAACGAGACGTCCTCGGCGGGCGTTCGGGACGCGATTGCCACGCCGTTCCAGCGGCCTTCCCCGTGGTGGAGCAGCTCGTAGCCGGCCATACGGAAGGCCATGACCGGCGCCGTCTCGTCGGCGAGCTTCGTCTCCTGCATCAGCAGGATGTCCGGCTGGCGCTGTGCCAGCCACTCCTCGACGCGATCCTGCCGCGCCTTCAGCGAGTTGACGTTCCAGGTGGCGATGCGCATTGCGGTGACGATATCCTGCGCCTCCGCAAACGGTCGCCGGTGGGGTCGCCGGGTGGCGGCCGCGCCGGAGCCCGTCCCCGAGCCCGAGCCCCGAGCCCGAGCCCCGAGCCCGAGCCCGTCCCCGAGCCCGAGCCCGAGCCCCGAGCCCGAGCCCGTCCCCGAGCCCGAGCCCCGAAGGCCGTCCCCGAGCCCGAGCCCCGAGCCCGTCCCCGAGCCCGAGCCCCGAACGCCGTCCCCGAGCCTTCGCCAGCGTCAGCCGAGCGTCGCTCCCGCGGCGCGGGCGTCCTCCGCGAGGGAGGGAAGCGCCTCGTCCGAGACGGCCGACGCTTCGGTCAGCGTCTGGATCCGGTGCACGCCGAGCTCCCGGTACGCGGCCAGCAGGGCGCTGCGTTCCGGACCCGGCTGCCCCTGGTTCGCCTTCCAGATGTGCACCGAGACCCGCAGCGTGGCGGGGTCCCGGCCGATCTCCTCGCAGCGCGACGCGATGATCGGGAGCCACTCACGGACCTCGTCCGGGTTCGGACCGTCCAGGTTGAGCTCGTCGGCGAAGCGCGCCGCGTAGCGCCAGGTGACGTTCTGGCCGTTGCCGCCGACCATGATCGGGATGCGCGGCGACTGGAGCCCCTTGGGGATGTTGATCGCGTTCTCCACGCGCGCATACGTGCCCTCATACGTGGCGTGACCCGGCCGGAGCATCCGGTCGATCACCTCCAGGTGGTCGCCGAGCATCGCCAGGCGCTCGCGCGTCTCGGGGAAGCCATATCCGTAGGCGAGCCATTCGTCGCGCTTCCAGCCCGCGCCGATGCCCAGCTCCGCTCGTCCACCACTGATGACGTCCAGGGTGCTCATCATCTTCGCGGTCAGCGCCGGGTTGCGAAAACCGGTGCAGATGACGATATGGCCGATCCGGACGCGACGCGTCTCCGTCGCGAGCGCCGAGAGCGACGTAAAGGATTCGAAGGTGATCTCGTCCGTAGGGCGGGGAACCGTATGGAAATGGTCGAATAGCCAGATCGATTCGAATCCCAGGGAGTCCGCCTGTTTCGCCACGGCGACGGTCCGGGCCCACGCCTTGCGAGGATCCCAGCCGTTGTATTCCCCAGTCCATCCCTGCGGAACGATGACGCCGATTTCCATGCCGCATCCTCCTTGTTGTCGACCGGTGACCAGAATGCAGTTGTCTGTTGTGTCCTGTCGTATCCTATCGGCAGGTTCGATTGAATCCCCGATCGGGCCCGACGATGATGATCCCCCCGGACAGAGAGGAACCAATGGCAAGAATTCAACGGGTCGACGCAACCATGATGGATGCGCCCAAGCGCCGGGGGGGTTCCGCGCCTCGGGAGCTCACACCGGAGCAGCGTGAACGCCAGCGCCAGCAACGCCAGTTCACGAGGCTGATCGTTCAGCTAACGGGCCCAGGTGACGTCTTCGAAGTGCGACTCGCCAAGAACGAGAAGCCGATCACGGTGCGGCAGCGGCTGCTCCGGGCGGCCGGCGACGCCAACAAGGAGGTCGCCGTCCGGCGCTCTCCCAACGGGTTCCTCGTCGGCATGATGACGCCGGAGCGGCGCTCGAATCGCGGCCGCAAGAAGGCAAGCGCCGGCTGATCCAGGTCTTCGGCCGGAAGGATTCCCGGTCGACCCAACGGGCACTGCGCTTCTTCAAGGAGCGACGCGTCCCGATCAGCTTCGTCGATCTCGCGGCGCGGCCACCGGCCCCAGCCGAGCTGCGCCGCTTCGCCGAACGCTTCGGGCCGCAGGCGCTTCTCGACCCGGACGCGCGTGCCTATCGGGAGGCCGGTCTGGCGTACCTGCGGATGGACTCCGCGGAGATGCTGGACCGGCTCTCCACGAACCCCGGTCTCCTTCGCCTCCCGCTCGTGCGGTCTGGCACCGAGCTCGCCGTCGGCGTGGACGAAACCGCCTGGAAGCGGATGGTCGCCACCGCGACCGCCTAGGCGGTCGCCAGCCTCAGTAGGGCTGCGCGGCCGTCCAGTCCAGCGTCGGATCGTCGATCGTGGTGAAGGTCTTCAGCTTTCCGTAGCTCGACTTCAGGATCACGAGGCTCGTGCCATCCTCGGCGCGGTTCTTGTAGAGGACCAGGTCCGCGAGGCCGTCCAGGTTCACGTCCGCAGAGGCGAGCTTGAGCTTGGCGATCGGCAGGGGCGAGCCAGAGGGCGCGGCCCAGACCGCCAAGCGCTTCGGGAGCGCCTTGGTCATCTGGATGACGTCGATGCGGGTCCCCGCATCCGTTCCGTAGGCCAGGAACAGGTCGTCCCGCCCGTCCCGGTTCAGGTCGCCGAGCGTCTCGAGCGTGTTCCCCATCGCGAGCTCCGGGGCCTCGAGGATCGTCTTGAGGACCTTGAGGCCCGCCTGCGGAGGCGCGGAGAGGGCCGACTGGAAGCGCATGCCCGTGGGCGTGACGTCCGGGTGGGTCTCGTCGGGCACGGACACGTCCAGCCCCACCAGCAGGTCTGCCGCCCCGTCGCCGTTCAGGTCGCCGGCCCAGGTCCGCGCCCTGGCGAGATCGAGCGTGCCGGTCCACCACGTGAGGGGATTCGGTGCCGCGACGGCGGCCGTCTTCTGCTTGATGACGAGGAGCTGCGCCGTTGGCTCGAACGGTGCCGGCCCGGGATCGGGCTCTCCGTCGGCCGGCTCGACCGCAGGCGTGGTCAGCAGCATGCCCGCGTCGGGCTTTCCGTCCCCGGTGAAGTCGCCGCTGAGGAGCCGGGCGTCGGCCACGGGGATGCCCAGGTCACCCTCCCAGAAGGTCTGGAGCGGCTGGTAGTCGGCAGTTCCGTCACTGATCGCGAGCGACAGCCGGACCGCGGTCTCGGACGTCGCCGTGAGGGTCAGCAGGTCGTCGCGACCATCGTTGGTGAGGTCCACCGATGCGGTGCCGAGAAGACCGGCGACGTCGACGCTCACCACGCTGACCTCGGCCGGCGTCGTGGGCCGCAGTGCCGTGTCGTAGATGCGTGGCGCGAGCGCCGTCTCGTTGGCCAGCACCAGCGTGGAAGCGTCGCCCTGCCCCGTGCCAATGACATCGTGGGCGCCGGGATTGACGATCTCCAGGTTGGGGTTCAGATAGACCCGCATGATCTGCTCGAAGTTCAGCTTGTCCAGGTACGCACAGTTGTAGATGCTGCGCTGGTACATCCGGAAGCCGTCGCGTTCGCCACCGCACGGAACGTTCTTTCCGGAGCGATACCCGGTGAGGAAGAATCGGCTCGAGTTCGATTTCTTCTGGAACTTGCGCGCGGAAAGATTCCACGTCGCGTCCAGCGCCTGTCGATGTCGTGCAGCGACCGGTCGATTCTGCTCAGGTTGGTAATACTGGTCCATGGTGTTGTCTTGTACGTCGAAACAGACACCGTCGGCGTCCACTCCGCCCCGATATACGATCGTGTAGTACCAACCGTACTGCTTGACTGCGAGCGCGCCGGCCTTGAGGGCTTCCAGGGGGTAGTAGCCCGGCCATTCGGCGGGCATGACGGTCAGGATGTAGGTCTTGAAGTCGACCTCCTCCACGTGGCCCGCGTTGGGGCCCTTGGTGCGGAGGACGCGAATGGTCGCGGGCGGCTCGAACGTGCTGCGCCATCCGGTGCAGCTCTCGTTCGTCGTCCCGTGACGAATCGCTTGAGGGGCGGTACGCGCAAGCACGAAGGCGTCCGGCGTCCAGCGCCGTCCGGCTGACGGCTCTGGCACTCGGTTCTGGGGCACCCGAGCTTCCGCGACCGCTGGAGCCAGGAGGACGACCAGAAAGCCCAGCAACACGGCTGTGGGCCTGGCCGCCTTGGGCAGGCGGTGCATGACGGAAGGTTACTCACCTACGCAAGCCACCGCGAACCCCACCGATGGGCCACGGGGGAATAGTCCCATCGAGTGCCCCGATCGCGGTGCGCTACCCTTCGGCCGTGCACGCTCGTCGCCGCACTGAAGGACCTCGCGCATGAGCCTCCAAACATCCGGCTCGCCGTTCAGCGCGGACGAGGTGCGTGCCGTACGGCAGCCCGTGGACCGCGCGAGCATGCTGCCGAAGCGGGCATTCCACGACCGCGACGTCCTCGACTTCGAGCTCGCAACCTGGTTCGGGCGCGACTGGGTCTTCGCCGGGCGCGAGGAGGACGCGGCCGCTCCAGGCGAGTACTTCCTGGCCAACGTCGCCGGCGAGAGCGTGGTCGTGATCCGCGGAGACGACCGGCAGCTGCGCGCCTTCCACAACGTCTGCCGCCACCGCGGATCGCGCATCCAGACGGACGAGCGGGGCCGCGTCGTGCGCTTCCAGTGCCCCTACCACGCATGGACGTACGACCTCGCCGGGAGGCTCCAGCGCGCCGCGCACACGGACGCACTGGTCGACTTCGAGCCGTCGCACCACGGGCTCGTACCCGTGCGGCTGACGACGTGGCTCGGCTTCGTCTTCCTGTCGCTGGACCCGGCGGCGCCGCCGCTCGAGGATGACCTGGCCGGGCTGGCACGCGTCGTGGCGCAGTTTCCGGTCGCCGGCCTGCGGCGAGGCCGGCGGATCGAATACGACGTGCGAGCCAACTGGAAGGTGATCGCCGAGAACTACTCGGAGTGCTACCACTGCCCGGGCGTCCACCCGCAGCTCAACCGCCTCACGCCCTACGACCAGGGGCAGAACGTCGAATCGGACGGCCCCTGGGCGGGTGGCTGGATGGAGCTGGTGCCGGACGCGGACACGATGTCGACGGACGGGCAGAGCCACGGCCGGCCGCCGCTCGACGGGCTGGCCGAGGAGGACCTGCGCCGGATCTACTACTTCGTGGTCTGGCCGAACCTCCTCCTCAGCCTCCACCCGGACTACGTGATGACGCACCAGGTCTGGCCGCTGGAGCCCGGGCGCTCACGCGTGGTCTGCGAGTGGCTGTTCGACCCCCAGGTCATGGCCCGGCCCGATTTCGATCCGAGCGACGCCATCGACTTCTGGGATCTCACCAACCGGCAGGACTGGCGCGTCTGCGAGCTCCAGCAGGAGGGCACCTCGTCCGCGGCCTACACGCCGGGCCGCTACTCGCTGATGGAGGACATGGTCCACGCATTCGACCTGATGTGCGCCGACCGCTACGCCGGCGACGGGGTCGTGACCCGCTTCGCGCCGCGGCACGACAAGTGGCGGGATCCGGCCGCAGGGCGGCGCCGCGCGACGACCGGCTCCGTCGCCGCTGCCGGCATTGCGGCGAGGCCGCGGCCGTGACCGACGTCGGGACGTTCTACGACGTGATGGGCACGTCCGACGCCCGGATCATCCTGGACGGGTTCGACCCCGCGTGGAGCGACGAGCAGATCGTGGAGGCGCTGGCCGACGG
Organism: Chloroflexota bacterium; assembly: GCA_034667005.1. GTDB lineage: Bacteria > Chloroflexota > Limnocylindria > Limnocylindrales > CSP1-4 > JAFMJV01. The sequence goes on along the minus strand of JAXDKU010000104.1, from coordinate 7,725 downwards.
CCACCAGGGCGCCCGCATCACCACCGAGGAAGAGCGGGACCGCTTCGTCCGTTCGGGGCTCATGGCCCTGCCGCGCTGCCGTGCCGACGCCTGGGGGCTAGCCTCGCTTCGTCGCTGAGCGGCCCTTCCGCCGCCCGCTCCGGGAGACCAGCCAGACCGCGACGACCCCGCCGATCGCCCCGACCAGGTCCAGCACCACGTCGAACGGGTTGCCGCTCCGGTCGGGCACGAAGCCCTGGTGGAGCTCGTCCGTGACCCCGTAGAGCGTGGCGAGCATCACCGCGAGCAGCGTCGAGCTCGCCGACGAGCGGCCGCGGACCCGCAGTGCGCCCCGCCTCGGTTCGGTCGCCAGGGCACGCTGGAGCAGCACGGCGAGGACCGCGTAGGCAAGGACATGCGCGACGTGCCGCACCGGCCCGTCGACGCCGGCGTCGTCGCTGATGCGCAGGCCGGGCTGCGCCGACAACAGGAAGATCAGCGCCATCCAGAGGAGCGGAGGGCCCCACCGGACGAACCGCTGCATCCGGCTCGGGAACCCTGCCCCTTGCGGTGTCGTCATGCGCGATGGATGCTATCCGCGTCCCCCGGAGCGCCCTGCCGGTTCATCGATGGAGGAGACAGCGATGAAGGCTCGAGGCGATCTGCGCCGTTCGGCATCGGCCGTGCTGGCGCTTCTTGGCGCGATCCTGATCCTGGCGTGCAGCGGCTCCGCAGCTGTGCCGGAGTCGAGGCCGGGGTCGGACGTGACCTCCGGGGAGAAGCCCGCGGCCACTGCGGCTCCGGGCCCCGGCACGGCCGGGTCGGACGCGACGACCCCGAACGGGCCGCTCATCGTGCGCACCGGCACGCTGCGGCTCCAGGTCGATGACGTCGACGGAGCCCTGGCCTCGGCCCGTGACCGCGTTGCGGCCGCCGGCGGCTACGTGTCTGCCTCCGAGGAGTCGGCCGCGGGCCAGGCGCGCAAGGCCACGATCACGTACCGCATCCCGGTCGATCGGTGGCAGGAGGTCATCACCGCCCTGCGCGGCATGGCCGGCCGCGTCGAGAGTGAGATCACGCAGGCCGACGAGGTCACCTCGCAGGTCGTCGACGTCAACGCACGGATCGAGAACCTGCGGGCCTCGGAGACGTCGCTGCGGGCGATCATGGACCGCGCGGGGAGCATCGACGACGTGCTCGCGGTCCAGTCCCGCCTCCAGGCGGTCCAGGAGGACATCGAGCGACTGGTGGCGCAGCAGCAGGACCTGACGGGCCGTGCCGCGCTGGGGACGCTGAGCGTCACGTGGATCACGCCGGACGTCGCGGCCGTGGACGCGGCACAGAGCGGCTGGAATCTCGGCCGGGAGGTCGACCGTGCGCTGGCGCAGACCGTCGGCGCGGCCCAGGCGTTCGGAACGTTGCTGATCTGGCTCGTGATCGTGGGGATCCCGGTGCTCGGGCCGATCCTCCTGGTGGTGTTCCTCGCGGTGTGGCTCCTCCGCCGCTACCAGGTGCGTCACCCGGCTCCGGTCCACGCGGGCTGGGTGCCGGCCGGTGGGTACGTGCCGCAGGCCCTTCCCCCCGCGCCGATGCCGGCGCAGGCCGCGGACCGGGCCGAGGGACGGCAGGACACGGAGCCTCCGCCGGAGACCTGAGCGCCGGAGCATCGCGCCCAGCTCCGCCAAAACGAAGTGGCCGCCCGCCACATCGGCGAGCGGCCACCCGCTTTGCAGTCGGAGCGGCTTACGCGGCCGGAGCGGCCGCCTGCGACCCGCGTGCGGGGCGCCGCGCGAGGCCGCGCAGCGCGACCTCGGGCAATGCCACGACAACGGCGATCAGCGCGAGGACAGTCGCTCCAAGGCCGAACCAGAACGTGTTGGCAACCGCCAGCGAGAACGCCTGGTGGACGCCGAGCACGATCGAGTCGACGAAGGGCTGGAGGTCAGGCGGGAGGCTCTGCCGGAGCGTCGTCGCCAGGTCGGCTCCGACGGCCGTGAGCTGGCCTCCGGTTCCGGCCTGCTGCGCGAGCGTCGTCGCGACGGGAGCCGGTACGCCGGCCTTCTCGAGCTGGCTGGGGAGCTGCTGGATGAACGACTGTCCGAACAGCGTCCCCACGATGGCCAGGCCGACGGAGCCGCCGACCTGTCGGAAGAAGACCAGGTTGCTGGTCGCCACGCCGAGCCGCTCGAAGGGCACGACGCTCTGGATGACGATCGTGAACACGGAGAACGTGGGGCCGATGCCCAACCCGGTGATGAACATCCACAGCCACAGCATCGGCAGCTCGGTGGTGGCTGTGAGGCCCGTCAGCAGGAAGAGGCCGAGCGACATGATGGCGAGCGAGCCGGCGCAGAGCCACTTGTAGCGGCCCGTGCGGCTGACCAGCGCGCCCGACACGATCGAGCTGAGGATCAGGCCCGCGAGCAGGGCCAGCGATTGGAGGCCCGAGTCCGTGGGGCTGACGCCCTTGACGAACTGGAACCACCTCGGCAGGAAGATGATCGCGCCGAAGAACCCGATGGCCGCCAGGAACGTGGCCAGGATGGTGACCGCGTAGCCCTTGTTGCGGAAGAGGTCGAGCGGGACGATCGGCTCCTTCGCCCGGGTCTCGATATAGAGGAAGAGCCCCGCGACGACCGCCCCGATCGCCAGGAAGCCGCCCACGCCGAGCGTGCCCCAGTCCGCCGTGGCCTTGTTCGTCAGGCCGACGAGGATGAACGACACCGCCACGCTGAATGCCACGGCCCCCAGGTAGTCGAGGTTGCGGGTCGGCCGCTCGCCGTGGACCGTCGGCAGGTACCGGTAGATGATCCAGAGCGTGATCGCGCCGATCGGCAGGTTCACGAAGAAGATCCAGTGCCAGCTGATGTTGTCCGTCAGCCAGCCGCCAAGGAGCGGTCCGATGATCGACGAGACGCCGAAGACGGCGCCGAACAGGCCCTGGTACTTGCCCCGCTCAACGGGGGTGAAGAGGTCGCCGATCACCGCAAGGGAGATCGGGAAGATCGCGCCGGCGCCCACGCCCTGGATGCCGCGGAAGAGGATCAGGCTCTCCATGCTCCACGAGAGCCCGGACAGGGCCGAGCCGAGCAGGAACAGGCCGATTCCGATCAGGAGCATCGGCCGCCGACCGTAGAGGTCCGAGAGCTTGCCGTAGAAGACGCCGGTGATCGTCGCCGTCAGCAGGTAGATGGTGACGACCCAGGTGTAGAGCTCGTTGGAGCCCTTCAGCTCGCCGACGATCCGCGGCAGCGCGGTCCCGACGATCGTCTGGTCCAGTGCCGACAGGAACAGGCCGAGCAGGATGGCGAAGAGAATCTCCATCTTCCGGCGATGCGAAAGCAGGAGCGCTGGGTCCTTGGCCGCCAGGTCGGCGACGTTGGTGGGTCCTTCCATGGACGTGGTTACTCCTCTGGTTGACTGGCGGTGGTGGGATGGCCGCGGTCCTCGCGGCGGTCGTGTCGTCGTTCCCGGGCGGGTCCGGCGGGCGGTGTGATGCCGTGCTCGTGCCCGGCGTCGTGGGTGAGGCTGTCCGACGCGCGCCGGAAGGCCCGGAACGCCGCGTAGCAGGCCAGCCGGTCCTCGCGGGGGAGCGCGGTCACGACCCTGCGGAAGTAGTCGCGGCGTGCCTCCGCGAGCTCCGCGGAAATCGAGGCCCCCTTGGGGGTGGAGCGGACCAGCACGACGCGGCGATCGGAGCCGTCACGAAGACGCTCCACCACGCCGTTCTCCTCCATGCGGTCGATGATCCCGGTCATGTTCGGCAGCGAGACGTCGATCATCGTCGCGAGGCGGCTCATGGGCAGCGGCCCGAACTGCTCGAGCAGCATCAGGACGTGCAAGTTGGCCTTGCTGATGGAGCGGTCGTGCCACACTCGGGCCAGGACCTCCCGCGTCCGGGCGATGATGGGCTCGAGCTCGCCGAGGATGCCCTCGACGATGTCCTCCGTCGCGGATCCGTCGTCGGCTCGGCCGGGAGTGGCCATGCTTTGGTTCACGTGAAGGATTATCCACAGCAGAATAGTTCTGTCAACAGGAACTATCTTGCCGTGAGCCCGTTGGAGGTGAACTCGTGCGCTTCGCGCTGATGTCCGAGCCGCAGCAGGGACTCTCGTACGTGGAACTGCTGGCCCTGGCCCGAACGGCCGAGGAGGCCGGCTTCGAGACGTTCATGCGCTCCGACCACTACACGAGCTTTCCGGGCGATGCGCTGGCCCCGACCACGGACGCCTGGACCACGCTGTCGGGGATCGCGCGCGAGACGTCGCGGATCCGGCTCGGCGTGCTGGTCTCGCCGGTCACGTTCCGCGTCCCCGGCGCCTTCTTCAAGCAGGTGATGACCGTCGACGAGATGAGCGGCGGCCGGGTGGAGGTGGGGCTCGGCGCCGGCTGGAACGAGCGCGAGCACGCGCAGCACGGCATCCGCTATCCGGACGTCCGCGAACGGATGGACATGCTGGAGGAGGAGCTCGAGATCTTCACCGGCTTCTGGGACAAGCCCGATGGCTGGTCGTTCGACGGCGCCCACTGGCAGGTGCGCGATGCCCACATCCGTCCAAAGGATCGTTCCGGGTGGGGCAGCCCTGACGGGAGGCGCAGGCCCCACCTGCTCATGGGCGGCAGCGGAAAGCCGCGGTCGCTCCGGCTGGCGGCCCGCTACGCGGACGAGTACAACATGAGCTCCTCTCCCGCGGACGCCTGCAAGATCGCCTTCGAGCAACTGGCGGTGGAGTGCCGTGCGGGCGGGCGCGACCCGGACTCGGTGACGCGCTCGGTGATGGCAGGCGCAGTCGTCGGCAGGGACGAGAACGAGGTCCGCTCCCGCGTCCGCGACCTGCTCGTCATGACCGGCGAGCAGACGGAGTCGCCGGACGGTTGGCTGGCGGCGCGCCGGTCGCGGTGGATCATCGGCACGCCGGATCAGGCACGCGAGCAGGCGGCAGCGTTCGAGGCGGCCGGTGCGGAGCGCCTGATGCTCCAGACGCTGATCCCACGCGACCTCGACCACGTTCGCCTGCTGGGCGAGGTGTTCAGCTCCTAGTCCGGTCCACGGCGGCTCGCGGGTGTCAGGCCGCTCGCCGTCCGGTTCGGTCCAGCTCGCGCTGGGCGTCAGCGCTTCGCGGCGCCCATCACCCTACGAAAGGCGGCCGACCCTGCGGAGGGGCCAGTAGCGGAACCACGGCCGGCCGCGCACGTCCGACGCCGGGACAGTCCCGAAGACACGTGAGTCCGTGGACTCCGCGGGCGCGTCGCCCAGGAGCTCGACTGCGCCGTCCGGGGCGACGCTGCCGACACGCTTGATCAGCAACCGCTCGGGCGTGCGCGGATCGGGACAGAGAACCAGCTGCCCCACGCGCGGGGGACCGCCGGCGTAGGCATCCGGATCGACGAGCAGCCAGTCCCCCGGCTCGAGCGCGGGCTCCATGCTTCGGCCGGCAACGTCGACCCGCGCATCCCACGAGCGACGCAGTCGCAGCGCCTGGGGTCCGATCAGCGGCCAGCCGGCGATCAAACCGACGCCTGCCAGGCAGGCGCCGACGAAGGCAAAGGCCGCGCCCCGCGCGGCCCGGTTGCCGAGGCTCGCGGTCAGGCGGCCTGCATTCGCGTGGTCGCCGGGCCGTTCGTTGCCCGCCACATCTCGTCGATCTTGTCGATCAGGTCGAGCAGCTTCTGGGCCTCGGCCAGGTCGACGGTCCGCTTGACCTGGGAGGCCTGCTTGGACGCCTTCCAGCACACGTCGTGGAGGTCGGGGAACTTCTCGACGTGCTCCGGCTTGAAGTAGTCGTGCCACATCACGTCGATGTGGTGCTTGGTGAGCTCGGCGCGCTCCTCCTTGACGTGGATGCAGCGGGCGCGGAAGAGCTCGTCACTGGAGTCGTGATACTTCTGGATAATCTTGTAGCAGGACTCGGCTTCGATCCTGGCCTGTGCCGGGTCGTAGACGCCGCAGGGGATGTCGCAGTGCGCGTGTGCCGTTCGGCGGGGAGCCAGGGCACGCAGCAGACGGTTCATCTGGGCGGTCTCCTTGTGTAGGCGAGCGAAGGGCTGCCGTCGCAGCGGCGCGGTCGCTCTGCGGATCTCGAGGTGACTTCAACGCCGATTGTGCCACTGCGCGGCTCGCCGCCCCTCGCGGCCCAAGGCGTCGTTCGTGTCGCGGGCCTCGCAAACGATGGGCGTGCGTCGCGGGTCGGTCCGCAGCGCTCCCGGCGCGGCCACTCGGGGCACCGAACGGGCCCTGTCAGTGGCCCCAGATGAGGGTCGGAATGGCAAGACCGATCGACAGGAGCGTGATGCCGACCGTGGCGCGCTCGCGGCCCAGTCGCGACACCAGGTACGCGCCCGGGATCATGGGCGCGATGGAGCCGGCGAAGATCGGCACCACCAGCCACCAGTCGGGCTGGAGCGTCTTGAAGGCCGTGGCGCTGATGAAGTACGCCACCACGGCGGACGCGGCCATGAAGACCCGTGCGAACAGCGACGACCCGATGGCCTGCCGGGGATCGATCCGGGTGAGGATCAGCAGCTTGACGCCGATGGGCCCCCAGCCGGCGCCCGAGATGCCCGACGCGAGGCCGGCCACGACGCCGATCCCGGCCACCCTGGCGCGCGGCACGTCTGTCTCGGCGCGGACGGCGCCGAGGCCGCTCAGGCGGAGCGTGGCAAGCACCAGAACGCCGACGCCGACGATGGTGGCCGCCACGACGCGTGAGAGGCCCTGCTTGTCCAGCGCGCCGCCACTGAGGACCCAGGCCGCGACGAACGGTCCCACGAATGAGCCGATCATCCCTCCGAGCACGAGGGGGAGGGCAACGCGCCTGGAGAAGTTGCCCATCCGGTAGTGGGTGCTGGCGCCGATCGGGATGACGATGACCTGGAGGAACAGCGACAGGGCGGCCGCGAACACGGGGTCGATTCCGAGCAGCAGGAGCCCCGGCACGAGGACGCCGCCGTAGACGCCGATGGCGGTCGAGGCGAGCCCTGCGGCAACCGCCACCATCGTGGCGAGCGCGATGATCGGTCGCTCTCCAGCCGGAGCGAGCACGAGCGTGCCCACGATGAGGACCATGCAGCCGATCGGGAGGGCGATGCCCGCTGCCAGCGTGCCGGCGCCGAGGCCCGTTCCGCCGGGAAGCGCGACCAGCCGATCGCGCAGCGATGCAGGCCGGTCGCCGGACGTACGCGCCGCGTCATCCGTCGGAGGCGTCGGGGGGGTTGGCGGCCGTGACACGCCCGGCGGCGTCTGGCCGGGGATGTCCGTCACGTGGCTATACTACGGGACGCTCAACGTTTCAAAGCGTTCCTATCAGCATGGTCGTGAATCCCGCGTGAGTTCCTGCCCGCAGCGCCGGCTGCCCGCCACCACCCCCGCAGCATGATCGTGGCCGACCAGCGCGTCGAGCGCGCCCTGAAGCGCGGACTGACCCACCTCGATGCCCTCGAGTCCGAGTCCGTGTTCATCATGCGCGAGGTCGCGGCCGAGTTCGAGCGTCCGGTCCTGCTGTTCTCCGGGGGCAAGGACTCGATCGTGCTGCTCGCGCTGGCGGCGAAGGCGTTCCGGCCGGCGGCGATCCCGTTCCCGGTCATGCACATCGACACCGGGCACAACTTTCCCGAGGCGTTGGAATTCCGTGACCGCCGGGTGGCCGAGTTGGGCGAGCGGCTGATCGTGGCCCACGTGCAGGACGACATCGACGCGGGCCGCGTCGCCGAGGAGAAGGGGCCTCGGGCTTCCCGCAATCGGCTCCA
>JAXDKU010000103.1:0-9621 GCA_034667005.1 Chloroflexota bacterium | reverse complement strand
CACTGGCAGACGCCGTGATGGACACGGTCCGCCACGAGATCGCCCACCATCTGGGCATCAGCGATGCCCGCCTCACCGAGCTGCAGCGAGGCAGCTGATCGCCTCGCAGCGGCTGTTGGGTTGGGCTTGCGCGATGACGCTCGTTCCTCGTGCGCTAGATGCCGATGGGGCTCGTTCCACCGCCCAGATCCGCGCCGCCGCGCACAACCATCGGGCCCGTCTTGAGGAATCGGAACACCATCTGGCAGATATCACCGATGCCCCAATAGTTGCAGCCTTGCCAGCTTCCGAACACAGCCGCACGCGAGTCGTAGATCTGAAGCAGGCCGGGACTGTCTGCGCGCGTCCACGTGCCATTGCCTTGATGCTGAATGGTTGCATCGTCCCAGTAGGCGACGGGGCGCTGGTAGTTGTCCCAATCCTGATACCACTTCATCACGCCGGCCTCGAAGTCGGCGTGATACGCGTGCGGTTCGGCGCCGCTTATTGCCATCGTGTTCCTGAAGCTGACCACGCGCAGGTGCCACGGCACGGATAAGTTGCACGAGTCATAGCTGAGCTTGTACGTCACGCTGATCGTGAATGTCACGTACTCGTTGACGACGCCAGTTTTCGCAGTCGTCACGTTGCTCGACCAGATCTCGTAACACGATGCCCGCGCCGGTTGCACATCCGAGATCAGGGCGGGAAACGCCAGAACCAGCGACAGGACCAGGGTGGCAACGGGACGCAAACCGCGACGTCGACCGGGAACTCGCAGCACGGGAATCACCTTCCGCCCCCCTGGAGACCGAGGACATCGAGGATACGCGCGCGCTCACGGAAATACAACGCACGGTCACGCGAGATTTGCGGCAAAAAACCACGTGTGGAGACGCCGGCAGAACCCGGGTGATCAGCGCGCGGGGCGACGCCTCCAGGGCCAGGGAATGCCGGACCTCGCGGACGGCGATCGCTCCTGGTCGTTCTGCGCGCGCTGACCCGGCTTCGTGAGCGCGAGGATCACGTCGAGCGCCAGCAACGCCGCCACGCCGGCTGCGGCCGCCCATGAGAGCACCGCCGGACGACCGGCGGCCTCGGGCTGCGACCCCCAGGCCGCGCCCGGGCCGGGACGTGGCTCGCGGCCCATCGGTCCTCCAGCGGCCCCCGAACGGCCCGTGGGCCCGCTCGGTGCCTCCGCTCCCCCGCCGCCGGCGCCGCCCTGCCCCGCGACCTTCGGTGCGATCCCGAGGCGTTCGCTCTGGAGCTGGAGTCGCATCCGGTAGAGCGTCTCCCATTCCTCGTAGGGCACCACGATCGTGGCCAATCGGCGGTCGATCTCGGCCAGCCGGAGCTGGGCCTCACGGCCGCGCAGGTTTGCCGTCGCCGTGATGATGTCCTCGAGGGTCTGGGCCTCCGGCGTGGTGGTGAGATAGGCCGGCGCCCAGGTCAGCCGGATCGCAATCGCGGCGCGCGCCCGTGCGACCTGCTCCTTCGTGCCCGCGACGAGGATGTCCGACGGATGGATGAGCACGTCCAGTCCAGGTCGTACGAGGTGCCAGAGCCGGTCCGGGACGAGATCCGCGAGCCCGGTGCCCGCGACACGGCCCAGGATGCGAGCGGGCATGGCCAGCACGGCGGGCGCGGGCTTCCGGTCGACCGCCAGGCCGGCATCGTCCAGCGCGTTCTCGACGTCGCGGACCAGCTCCTGGTACTTGCCCGGCTTGAGAACGACGACGATGTGCGCCTCCTCCCACCTGCGGACGAGGCTCATGGCCTTGCGTACGGTCGCGACGACAGCGAGGAACGCCACGGTCAGCGCCATGGCGAAGGCGAACGGATAGCCGCGAAACACGGAGAGGACGATTCCGGGCCCCTTCGGGCGGCGCTCCGCAGGCGTGATGTACAGCAGCGCCGCGCCGATGACGAGCGGCACGAGGATCGCCGCCGCAAGCATCACCAGGCGGATCCAGTCGTCGGAGACGCCGTCCGGGACCGGCACGAAGGCGAGCAGGAACGTGCCGACGTCCGGGAAGAGCACGCCAACGATCGTGACGACCCACGCAAGCGAGCCGAGCGTGACGACCAGCAGGACCGTCTGCTTGCCCGGCGGCAGCTTCCCGAACAGGAGCAGTCCCGCCCAGCCGAGCGCCGCGTTCAGCAGCCGGTTGAGCAGCTTCCCGATCGCGCCGAAGACCGCACCGAAGATCGCCATTGGCCCCGGAGGCTACGGGACGAGGTCTGACGTCCGTTCCGCGAGGGCCCGCGCGAGCGCTTGCATTCCGCTTGCGGTTCGCGCGCCGCTCACCCGTGAGGAAGGCGCCCCCGCCGGCCGGCCCGAGGAGGAGGTCCGGACCGGTCGGCGGCGACGCTCATGAGTTTTGGCCGAGGCGAGTCCTCAGCCCTTGACGGCACCTCCCGTGATGCCGCGAACGAAGTAGCGCTGGAGGGCGAAGAACACGATCAATGGCAGCGCCATGGAGATGAACGCCGCCGCCATCGTGTACTGCCAGTCGCCGCCCTGGGACGTGCCCAGGTTCGCGAGGAGGACGGTCAGCGGCTGGGCCGACGCGTTGGTGCCGATGTAGACGAGCGCCACCAGCAGGTCGTTCCAGATGAACAGGAACTGGAAGATCACCAGGGCCGCGAGCGCCGGCACCGACATGGGGATGACGAGCCGGAAGAACTTCGTCGCCACGCCTGCACCGTCGATGTCGGCGGACTCGAACACCTCACGCGGCAGCCCGCCCATGTAGTTGCGGAGGAGGTAGATGGCGAACGGCAGCCCGTACCCGGTGTGGGCGATCCAGACCCCGAGGAACGGTCCCAGCGCGGTCTTGCTGATGCCGGTCTGGTTGAACAGGCGGAGCACCGGCACGAGCGTGGTCTGGAGCGGGATCACCAGCAGGGCCACGACGAGAATGAAGAGCACGTCCCGGCCCCGGAAGTTCATCCACGCGAAGGCGTAGCCCGCGAACGCGGCCACGGCGACCGAGATGACGACCGAGGGGATCGTGATCAGCAGGCTGTTCATGAACGCGTTGCCGACGCCGGCCTGGCTCAGGACGTGGCTGTAGTTCTCCAGGGTGAAGCGCGGGTTCGTGGCGACCGTCCACCAGCCGGAGCTGCTGACGTCCGCGGCCGGACGGACAGAGTTCACCAGCATCCCGACGGTGGGCAGCAGCCAGACGAACAGGATGATGGCGATGACCGTGTGGACGGCCATTCGGCCCGGGCGGGGGAACCGGCGCTCGGTCCGCGCTGCGGTGGCCGTCGCGGTCTGTGTCGCCGCTGTCATCGCATGGCCTCCTGGTCGCGGAACCGGCGGATGTTGTAGATCATGAACGGGACGGTGCAGAGCAGCAGGATGATGGCGATCGCCGAGGCGCGGCCCGGCTGCCCGAAGTTGAACAGCTCCTTGTACATCCGGTTCGCGACGACCTCGGTGTCGAACGCTCCGTTCGTCATGACGTACACGATGTCGAAGGCCTTCAGGGCCGTGATGATCATCGTCGTCGAGACGACCGCGATGGTGGGCAGGAGCAGCGGGAAGGTGATGTTCCGGAACACCTGGAGCTCCGTGGCGCCGTCCACGCGCGCCGCCTCGAGCAGCTCCGTGCTGATCGACTTGAGGGCCGCGGACAGGATCACCATGGCGAACCCGGTCCAGATCCACGCGGCCACGATGATCAGCATGAACGTGTTCATCGGCGCGTTTTGGAGCCAGGCTATCGGCTCACCTCCGAGCGACGTGACCGCGGCGTTCAGGGTGCCGATCTGCGGCGCTCCCGGCGGCCTGTACTCGAACATGAACTTCCAGATCACGCCGGCCCCGACGAAGCTGATCGCGAGGGGCATGAAGATCAGCGACTTCGCGAAGGCCTCGTAGCGCACGCGATCGAACAGGATCGCGGCGAGCAGCCCGCCTCCGACGGCGATGAACGTGAGGAACACCAGCCAGAGGAGGCTGTTCCGCAGCGACGTCAGGGTGTCGCCGTTGGTGAAGAAGAACGCGTAGTTGTCCAGGCCGATGAAGTTCTTCGACGCCCGATCCTGGAAGCTCAGGACGAAGGTATTGATGGTCGGGTAGATCAAGAAGATGAACAGGAAGATCAGTGCGGGCGCGAGCCACAGCCACGGTCGGACGCGTGCCTGGCTCTTGGTCGGGACGAGCTTCAAGACTCGTTCGATCAGCAGGATGTAGCCCACGATCACGCTGGGCACGAAGACCAGCACGATCAGGAACTGGATGATCTTGGAATCCATCAGCTCCTCCGCACAGCAGGTGGCCCGGCAGGGACGGCACTGCGCCGCCCCTGCCGGAGTGGGGCGCTAGCCCCCTGACGACTGGATGGAGTCGAGCTCCGTGAGGATCGAGTCCAGCTTGGTCTGATCCTTGGTGAACTCGAGGATGCTGGACCAGAACTTGGTGTTGACGGCGTTGGACATCAGGTCCGACGCGTCGAAGACGAAGTTCTTGGCATTGGCGAGGATATCCGCCGACCGCTTGGAGATGTCGTCCGGATAGGCGTCCATGGAGACGCTCTTGCTACCGGAGATCGCGCCGCCACGCTTGACCCAGATCTCCTGGGCCTGCGGCGTGATGAGGTACTGCATGAGCGCGCGGGACTGCGGCGTGTCGTTGAACATGCCGAACAGGTCGCCGCCGCCCTCGACTCCGCTGAACTCGGGCTTAATGTCCGGGAACGGGAAGAAGTCGTAGTCGCCCGGCTTCGCGCCACCCTGCTTCACGAAGAAGTCGGTGATGAACGAGGCCTGGTGGTGGAAGAGGCAGCCTGGCGGCGTCGTGAACAGCGGGTTGCCGCCGTCCTGGAAGGCAGTCGCGACGACCGTCGTGGGGCCGCCGTAGACGGCGTCCGGAGAGACGACCTGGCCGTACGCCTCCCAAGCAGCCTTGATCTCAGGGGACGACCACTTGGTCGTGCCCTTCGGCCAGCCGTTGTAGACCTCGGGCCCGGACTGGCGAAGGACGAAGTCCTCGATCCAGTCAGTGCCGGGCCAGCCGGAAGCCGCGCCCGACTCGAGCCCGACGCACCAGGTCTTGGCGCCCGGGACGTCTGCGAGCGCCGCGGTTGCCTTGGTCTGGAGGTCGTCCCAATTGGTCGGGATCCCGCCCTTGTAGACGTTCGGGTCGAACCAGATGAGGCCCTTGACCGAGGCCTTGATGAAGATGCCGATCTGCTTGCCGTCGGCGGCGCCGATGTCGACGAAGCCTGGCGGAGAGTCGGCCTTGTAGGCAGCGACGTCGATGACGTCATCGAGGGGCTTCAGCGCGCCCTGGCTGGCGAAGTCGGCCATGACGCCGGGGCCCGGAAGGCCGGCGACGTCGGGCGGGCTGCCACCCTGGATGGCGGTCTGGAGCAGTGCGGCCTCGTTGCGGTCGCCCTGGTAGTCCACCTGGATGCCGGTCGCATCCATGAAGGGCTTGAGCATGCACATGAACGAGTCCTGCTCGGAGCCCGTCCAGACGGCGAGGATCGAGACCTTGCCGCCGATCTGCGTGAGTCCGGTCGCGGGCGCTGCGTCGCACGCCACGGGGGCGGGCGTCACCTCGGCCGATGCTGCCGGCTCGGAAGCCGCGGGCTCGGAGGCCGCGGGCTGCGATGCCGCGGGCTGCGATGCCGCGGGCTGCGACGCGGCGGGCTGTGAAGCCGCCGGTTGGGACGCCGCGGGCTGGCTGGCGGGTGCCTGCGTGGCTCCCCCGCCGCAGGCGCCCACGACGAGGACGCCGGCCACGGCCAGCACTCCCAGTCGCAGTCGCCAATCGTTTCTCGAGATCATCCTGACTCCTCTCTTCTTTCCCCCGACTTCGCGGGGGCACTTTCCCGGGCTCCTCGGCCCGCCTCCTATGGACTTGCCTCGGCCGCCCCGCGGGGCGGCCCGGTCGAGGCACGCACGATGAGATGGGTGGGAAGCAGCGTTCGATCGGCGACCAGGCGGCCGGCGATCTTCTCCAGCAGTGCCAGCCCGACCGTGAGACCGATCTCCCGGGCAGGCAGGCGGACGGTGGTCAGCGGCGGGTCCAGGTACGCCGACAGTGGGATGTCGTCGAAACCGACCACAGAAACGTCGGCGGGGACGGTGTAGCCCGCCTCGCGCAGTGCGGCCAGCGCGCCGAGGGCCACGACGTCGCTGGCGACGAATGCCGCGTCGATCTCCGTTCGCTCGAGGATCGTGGACATGGCGCGATGCCCGCTGGGGGCATCAAAGCCTCCCTCGGCGATGAGGATCCGGTCCACCGCGATTCCGGCAAGCTGGAGGGCCTGGGTGTAGCCCGCGAGCCGCTCGGAGGCCGCCGTATAGACGAGCGGCGCGTTGGTGATGCAGGCGATGCGCCGGTGTCCCAGCCCGAGCAGGTGCTCCACGGCGAGCCGCGCACCGGCGACGTTGTCCACGTCGACGCTCGGGGCGGCCAAGCCGGGCATGGAACCCTGGAGCACGACGGGGAAGCCGTCGCGCACGAGATCGGCCAGCTCCGGATCGTCGGAGCGGGGGCCGGAGATGATCAGGCCGTCCGTGCGGCCCGAGCGCAGGAGGTTGGCGTAGCGCCCGTCGCCGGGGGCCAGGGTCTCGACGAGGACGCGGTGGTCGGCATCCCGCGCGGCGAGTGCCAGGCCCCGCAGCGTCTCGACGAGGAGGGCGTCTCCGGCGACTTGCTCGGGCGACTGGCGCAGCACGAGACCCAGCGTCTGGCTGGCGCCGCCGGCCAGTTGCCGGGCGGGGGCGTTCGGGTGATAGCCCAGCTCCTGGGCGGCCGCGAGGACCCGCCGCCGGGTCGTGGCGGGGATCTTGACGTCGCGACGCCCGTTCATCACGAACGACACGGTCGTGCGCGAGACGCCAGCCAGGGCGGCTACGTCAGCGCTCGTCACCCGCCTTCCAGGCATCGGGCCACGGCTCCTCCACACCGACGCTGCGGCGATGCCGACCGCTCCCCGGGCGGTCCTCCATCTGGCATCAGGTAACGCGCGTCAGTAACCGCTATTAACGCTCAGCCGAATGGGCCTCGTCAAGGCCTGTTGTGAATTTGTGATGTCTGTTCGCCGTGCTCCGTCAGCCACGGCCGGTCGTTGAACAGCTCCGACAGCCAGCGCCCGAAGGGGCCGGGCGGCGGGGCCGGCTCGACCCCCTCGAGGAGCGCGGCCAGGGCGGTCTGGAGGCGCTCCGTGAGCTCGGCCGCTCCCCGGCGGCCGGAGGCACCTTCCGTGGGCCGGATCGGGTCGCCGATGCGGAAGCGGACGGTTCCGCCAAAGCGCACCCAGCGCGTACCGATGACCGCGGCCGGCACGACCGGCACGCCGGCCAGCATCGCGAAATGGGCCACTCCGGTCTCGAGCGGCAGGATCTCCGTCTCGAGATCGCTCAGGCGGCCCTCCCCCGCCACGACCAGCAGATCGCCTCGGCGGAGCACGGCCGCGGCTCGGCGGGTCGCGTCGAGGACGTCGGCGCCGGCGGGCTTGAACGGCACGCCCCGGCGGGTCCACGTGATCAGGTGGTTGCGCCACCCGATGGACATGTCCGGCTCCCGCGGGCCGAAGATCGAGAGCCGGCGCCGGTCCGGCCACGCGGCCGCGAGCACGATGGGATCGAGCCAGCTCGGGTGGTTGATGCACAGGACGTAGGGCTCATCCGGAAGGCGGTCTCGGCCCTCGACCTTGAAGCGGACGTAGGAGCGCGCGACCGCCGCGAGGACGAGACGCACGAGGTGATAGCGAAGCGGGCCCGGCGCGGGCGGCTCGCCGGCGCGGGATGGCGCCGCACGGCGGGTCGACACGACACCGCGGGTCGACGTCGCGCCGCGAGAGGGCGCCGGGGCGCGGGATGGCGTCGCGGAGCGAGAGGGCGCCGCGCGGCGTGGTCGCGGGCCGTGCCCGGCCGAGGGCTTCCGACTGCCCGATTCGGCCATCAGGCCGCTCGCACGGGCCTCGGAGCGACCGGTATGTGACGCTCGATCAAGGTCGCCAGCGGCAGCTCGGCGGTCGGCGGCAGCCCCGAGGCCAGGCGCTCGGTCTCATCCAGGAACAGCGGAACGAGGGCCGGATCGAACTGGCTGCCGGCGCAGCGCTGGAGCTCCTCGGCCGCCTCCTCGTGCGAGCGTGCGCGGCGGTACGGGCGGCCGAACGTGATCGCGTCGTAGGCGTCGGCGATCGAAACGATCCTCGCGCCGAGGGGGATCCCCTCCCCGGCCAGGCCGGACGGGTAGCCCCGGCCGTCCCAGCGCTCGTGGTGGTGCCGGATGATCGGGGCGAAGCGCCGCGCGGCACGCAACGGCGCGCAGATGCGCCCTCCGATCTCCGGGTGCTCCTGCATCCGTTCCAGCTCGTCCATATCCAGGGCGCCGGGCTTGTTCAGGACCAGCTCGGAGATGGCGATCTTGCCGATGTCGTGGAGTATCGCCCCGAAGGCCACGGCCTCGAGCTCGTCGCCACGCATGCCGACGTACGCGGCCAGGCGAGCCGCACGGTACGCGAGACGGCGGCAGTGCCCGTCGATCGAGGGGTCCTTGGCCTCGACGGCATTCGCGAGCGAGGCCACGATGTCGCGCGCCTCCTCCATGCGGCGCGTCAGCCCGCGGGAGCGCAGCGCGCCGTCGACGCGCGCCAGGAGCTCGAAGTGGCGCGCCGGCTTGCCGAGGAAGTCGTCGGCACCGGCTTCGAGCGCCGCGATCATCTCGCGCGCCGAGCGTCGCGGGGCGAGGACGAGCAGCGACACCCCGGCCGTGCGCGGGTCCGCGCGCAGGCGGCGGCAGACGTCCAGCGAATCGGGACGCGACCGGCTCAGGTCGATGAGGACGAGGTCGGGCTGGTGCTCGTGGACGATGCGGAGGCCGGTCTCCCCGTCGGGGGCAGATGTCGTCCGGTACCTCGCGCTCTCGAGGATGCGCGTCAGGCGGTGGCGCGTGGATGGTTCATCCCCGAGGACTGCCACGTGCGGGCCCGCCAAGGCCCTCCGGGCAGCGTCGACCAATGTGTTCGCCTCCCTGTCGTCCAATCGGCTGGGGCCGCTGGACCGGCGCGGAGTATACCGGGCCGTCAAGTGGGCTCGCGTGGGCTGCGGCGCGGTGGGTCGCGCTGCGGTGCGGTTCGGTGCGCTCGACTGCGGTCGGGTGGGGTCGGGTGCCGTTGGGTTGGGTTGGGGGGCGCGCGCGGCGGTGGTCAGGGCAAGCCGGTTCTGAGCCGGCACGCTGAACCACGCGATGTCGATGGCATCGTCGCGGTGGCGGTTCCGGAGGACCGGGTGGGCCGGCGCGATGCATGGCCGCCGCGAGCCCGGCCGTGGACGGCCCTTTCCGGCTCGAAATGACGATCCCATCGACATGACACGTCCGAAGGGGCTCCCGTCACGTGGCCGAGCGAGCCGCGCTTCGCGCGAGGCCTCCAGTGACGATGGCATCGACAGGCGCTGCGCGAGCCGCGCAAGCTGTCGGCAAGGGCGACTTCGGGCCGCTCGGAGCGGGCGACTTCGGGCCGCTCGGAGCGGGCGACTTCGGGCCGCTCGGAGCGGGCGACTTCGGGCCGCTCGGAGCGGGCGACGTCGGGCCGCTCGGAGCGGGCGACTTCGGGCCGCTCGGAGCGGGCGACTTCGGGCCGCTCGGAGCGGGCGACTTCGGGCCGCTCGGAG
>JAXDKU010000102.1:0-4223 GCA_034667005.1 Chloroflexota bacterium | reverse complement strand
ATCCAGCCCTGGCTGGCGCCGATCTCGCCGATGATCCCGGGCCGGACGCCCGTCGCCCCGAAGCCGCCGGTGATCTCGGCGACGAGCTGCTCGGCGATCTCGGCGGTGCTGCGGCGGGACAGGTCGTCCGCGGGCGGATAGTACGGCTCGGTGTACCAGCCGCAGCCGGTGACGATCTTGAGACCGGTGCGAGCCGACATCCGTCGCAGTCCGAGGGGGTCTCGTCCGGAGCCGCCCGGTGTCTGGTCAACCAGGCACGAACCGCCCGCTACGCGGAAGGCGGTGAGCTCTGCAGAGAGCACGTCCTCGTCGCGCAGCTGCCCCACGTAACCCTGGCCGTCGGTCGCCCACATCTCCAGGAAGACGTGCTCGTGCGTGAGGGTGAAGCCCAGCTCTCCCGGCGCCACCGGCCCATCGACGGTCTGGACGTACGGTGCATCCACGGCGCTCACGATCTCCTCACGTGGCCCCGCAGGTACGGAGCGCCCGCGCCGCAACCGTCGCCTGCTCGGGGCGGACGACAGCAAGCAGGAAGTGCTCGGCGCCAGCGAAGCCGTGCCGGAGCTCCATCGCTTCGCGGAGCGCCACGGCCGTCAGCCTGTCGAGCTCGGTGCCGGCGATCAGGCCGCATGACGCCATTGTGCCCGAGGCATACGCCCTTGGCGTCTCGGCTGCGGTCGCCGACACGGCGTCCGTCGGTGGCCGCACCGGCGGCGCGCGGGTCGGCAATACCTCGCGCGGAAGGAGGCACCCGCCTCGTACGCCCGGTGTGGGAGTCGTGGCCGTCCGACGGGCTCAGGGAACGGGCCGCGACGCGCGTCTCGGCCGGCCCGACGTGTACGGTCTCCCCCGGGCGTGGCTCTACAACGGGGTTCGTGACGCGAGAGACGCAGGCATGTCGGTTTGGTCCCGCCATCCTAAGTCGCGGAGCTCCCGCTCTCCGGCGCCGCGCCGGGCGTTATGCTCGCAGCATGTCCGTCCTCGCTCGGCGGCTCGCGGTCGCGCGCGGAGACGAGCCCGCGGACACCGTCGTGCGCGGGGGCCGCGTCTTCTGTGTCTTCACGCGCGAGTGGCTGGACGCGGATGTGGCGATCGCCGACGGCGTCATCGCCGGGGTCGGCGAGTACGACGGGGCGGAGGTCATCGACGCGACGGACCGCTTCGTGGTTCCCGGGTTCATCGACGCCCACATGCACCTCGAGACGGTCAAGCTGCTGGTCGACGAGTTCGCGCGCCTCGTGCTGCCGCTCGGGACGACGGCCGTGGTCGTCGACCCGCACGAGATCGCGAACGTGCTCGGCGCGGAGGGCGTCCACTGGCTGCTGGACGCAACGGAGGATCTCCAGCTCGACGTCTACTTCATGGCGCCGTCGTGCGTGCCGGCGTCGGCGTTCGAGTCGCCCCGGGGGCCGCTCGGGCCCGACGAGCTCGAACCACTGATGCGGCGCAGCCGCGTGCTCGGACTCGCCGAGATGATGAACTTCCCCGGGGTCGTCAACGGCGTCCCGTCCGTGCTCGAGAAGCTCGGTCTCGTGGGCGCGGAGCACGTCGACGGCCACGCCCCGGGGCTCCTCGGGAAGGGCCTTCAGGCCTACGCCGCCGCCGGCATCCGCTCCGACCACGAGGCGCTGACCGCCGAGGAGGGCCGCCAGCGGCTGCGGGCGGGCATGTGGCTGCTGATCCGCGAGGCGTCGATGGCGCGGAACCTCGAGGCCCTGCTCCCGCTCGTGCAGGAGTACGGCCCGAACCGGATCGCGTTCTGCACGGACGATCGCGACCCCGACCACATCGCGGACGACGGGCACATCAACAGCATGGTGCGAGATGCCGTCGCTCTCGGCATCGCCCCCGAGGACGCGCTGGCGATGGCGTCGTTCCATCCGGCTCAGTGGCACCGGCTGCGCCACCTCGGCGCGATCGCGGCCGGCTACCAGGCGGACGTCCTGCTGCTGCCCGACCTCGAGCGCTTCGTGCCGGAACTGGTGCTGAAGCATGGCCGCCCGATCGCTCACGTGCCGTCGGTGCCGGTGCCCGACTGGGTGCGTCAGACGGTCCGCGTGAATCCCGTAGGCGCCGCGGACTTCGCGACCCCCTCGGCCGGATCTCCGATCAGGGTGATCGGGCTGATCGAGGACCAGGTCGTGACGGAGTCCCTGGTGCGCGAGCCAGTTGTCGTGGACGGCCTCGCGGTCGCCGACGCCGACGCCGGTCTCGCCAAGATCGCCGTTCTCGAGCGGCACCACGCCACCGGCCGGATCGGGCTCGGCTTCATCGCCGGCTCCGGACTCCGCCGCGGCGCGCTCGCGTCGACGGTGGCCCACGACGCCCACAATCTCGTGGTCGTCGGGATGACCGACGAGGATATGGCGTTCGCCGTGCAGCACCTGGCGCGGATCGGCGGCGGCATCATCGCGGTCGAGGACGGCCGCGTCGTCGCGGAGTGTGCCCTCCCAGTCGCCGGCCTGCTCTCCGATGCCCCGCTCGCCGAGGTGATCGCCGCGAGCCGTTCCACGAACGAGGCAGCCGCAGCGCTTGGCTGGTCCGGTGCCGCTCCCTTCCTCACGCTCGCCTTCATGGCGCTGTCGGTGATCCCGTCGCTAAAGATCACCGATCGAGGTCTGATCGATGTCGACGCCTTCGACATCGTGCCGCTCGAGATCACCGCATGATCCTGTTGAGCCAATGGGGCCGACGCCATCACGCCGAACCCCGGTGAGGCCCGGTGGTCGCGATGACCGCGAGCAGGGCTCCTCGCGTCAGCTGGTACGTGGCCTCGGGCGCGCGGTCGCTTGCGGTCGTGAGCGCTCGCGCATGTTCGAGCAGCGGGGTGTCGGCGTCGAGCACCGCCACGGGGTCAAGCTGCATCTCCCGGCGCATGACAGCGCGGAAGATGTCCGGGTCGTCGGCGGCACGGGCGGTCACGGTGGTCTCGATGAGACCGTGACCCTGGCTTGGGTCGTCCCACTTGGCCTCGCCGCGGTAGGCGCGCTGGCAGGCCCGGTCGCGTGCGACCGAGAGCCCGTGGCGGCCGGCGAGCTCCGCCCCGAGGCGCGCCTCGAACGCCAGGGCCTGCGCCTCGGGGTCGCCGGGATGCTCGGTCAGGATGTCCGTCAGCGCGGCTGCGCCGGCGAGCGCGTTCCCCGATCCCCAGGCGTAGTGCGAGTTCGTCTGGCACCGGGCGTCGCCGATCACGTGCAGGTTCAGCGCAATCGGGCGGCCGTCGATGACGAACTGGCGGAGCACGTTGCGCTCCTGCCCCATCGCGGCCACAGGTCCGATTGGCGCCGCCCGCTCCACATCCAGCCAATCGAGACTCTCCGGCAGCGTGCGCGAGACCGCCATGTGGACGGCCTCGTGACGCAGCGAGCGCAGCTCGTGATCCCACGCCGGCGGAGCCAGTTCGATGCAGAAGGTGGACTGATCAGCGCCGCAGATCTCGTACTTCATGTAGCCGGCATCCTTCTCGACGGTGAGCTGTGTCGAGACACGGTGGTCCTCACCCGGTCGTAGCCGGATCCGGAAGAAACGCGTGAAGCAGACGAACCCGCATCCCTCGGAGCGCTCGTCGGCCGGGCGACTGCCGATGGATTCCAGCCAGCGCTGCACGGGCGCGAGGCGTCCCCCGGCGAGGACGACCGCGCGCGCCTCGATCGAGCCCTCGTTCCTCGTCTGGACGCCGACGACGTTCGGCACGCCCGCCATCGCGGACGGCTCGGCGATCAGTCCGACCACGTCACAGCCGCAGCGCAACTCGACCGTCCGCTCTGCCTGCACGGTCTGCCGCAGGATTCCTTCCAGGACGGCTCGACGGCACATGATCGCGTGGAGCTCCGCATCCTCCGGGCGCCGCTCGTCGCCGGGCATGTCCTTCGCGTAGTCCACCAGGGGCGCACCGGCGGCCAGGAGCCGTTGCAGGACGTCTGGGGCGCGGGCTGCAACCAGCGCTCGGAAGCCGGGGAGGAAGGTGTGCCCGAGCGGCGCCTGCGGGATGCCAGGCCGACGCCACCTGGCCCACATCTCCTCCGTGGCCGGCGGGACGGGAGCGTGGTCGCGCTCGCACACCACGACCTCTCGCCCATCGCGGCCGAGCATCAGGGCGGTGGCGAGACCGCCGATGCCACCACCTACGATCACGACCTCGGCCATCGACAGCTCCGATCAACACGGGCGCCATGGGACTCATCGCACTTTCTGCCCGGCACAATGGCAGATGGATTATGAAC
>JAXDKU010000101.1:0-31920 GCA_034667005.1 Chloroflexota bacterium | reverse complement strand
GTCAAGCCACATCTGCCCGTCGGTGGGTGGTGTGACGCCGGCGATCATCGAGAGCAGGGTCGACTTCCCTGCGCCGTTCTCGCCGACGACGGCATGGATCTCGCCACGCAGGAACTCGAGCTGGTCGTTGGGGTCGAAGTCGACCGCCTGGGTGCCGGGATACTCCTTGCGCATCCCGACCACCCGGACGGCAACGCGTTTCGCCGCGGCGGCTCCGGTTGCGGCGGTTGCGGCGGTTACCGTCACAGAGGTTCCTTTGAGACCGGTTCGGGGCTGGCGGTGAGGCCAGCCCCGCTCCGGCGGAGGAGAAGTGCTACTTCAGGACGATCTTGTAGTCGTCCGTGGTTGCTCCCGGCGTGTAGACCGCCGAAACCGATTTGAAGTCGTACGTGGCCATGCCGTTGAGGACCTGGTCCGTGTACTTCTGCGCGTTGTCCTTGTTGACCGGAAGCAGCGGCAGGTTGTACTCCGCTGACTTTGGTTTGTGGCCGTTGATGTAGTCGTACATCTCCGTCAGCGCAAAGGCGCCGCAGGCGTAGCCACCGCCAACCGACGCGAGCAGGTCTCCGCTGAGAACTGCCGCGACCGCGTCCGTGGTGCCGTCGATGCCGACGACCTTGACCTTGTCCGTGCCGATGCTCTGGCCCTTGAGGGCCTGGATGGCGCCCATGGCGCCCTCGTCGTTGAATGAATAGACGCCGTCGAAGCCGGGGCCTGGCAGCGCGGAGATCAAGTTCTCCATCGTCTTCTGGCCGGCGTCACGAGCCTCGTTGCCCATTTCCGTCTGGAGGATCTTCATGTCGGCATGGGCCGCCGCGAAGTCGTCAGCCGCCTTCAGGCGAGCTTCGGAAACCCCGTTGCCCTGGGCGCCGCCCATCGCGACCCACTTCCGCGCACCGGCGTCATAGAGGATCTGCGACGCCGTCGTGCCGCCACCGGCGTCGTCCGTTCCGACGAACCCGATGAACTGCTTGCCCGTGTACGTCGCATGGTCGACGCCCGGAGGGCGCTGCATGAAGACGACCGGGATGTTCGCGGCCTCCGCGTCGGCCAGAATCGTGGCACCGACCTTGTCGCTGACCGGGCCGATCACGAGGCCGTCGACCTTGGCGGCAATCATGCCCTCGATGATATTGATCTGCTTGGTCTCATCGCTGTCCGCCTGAGCGGTCTGGATGTTGACGCCGAGCGTGCCGGCGGCGCCGACCGCGAAGTCCTGGATGAGCTTCCAGTACGGGTTGGAGATGAGCGGCACGACGAAGCCGATGGTGGGCTTCTCCGCGGCTGCCGCCGTTCCGGTTGCCACGGGCCCCTGGGTTGCGGGCTTGGACGTTGCTGCTGGGCTCGAACAGGCCGTCGCGACCATCGTCACGACCAGGCCGACGGCCGCCAGCCATCTGGATCCGCGCATGGACGCTGCCTCCTCCTGTACCACTACCGGCCGGCACGGCGCCGGGCACGGACTGTCCCACTTGGGCAGACCGTATTCTGTATACACAACACCACCCGGTGTCAAGCGCGGCCCTTCGGGAGGTCGCGCTCAGCGGTCGGAGCGGGCACTCTCACCGACGGGAATGGCCGCGGAATCGTCGCGTGGAAGCTGCTCGACGCGCATCTCCACGGTGTTGGTGACCGCGTCGTGCTCTCGGATGAGGCTCACGTCGCGGAGCTCCTGGATCACGAAGTCCATGTTGTTGAACACGGGGTTCAGCCCCGGATCGAAGTGCCCGCCGAGGACCGCGCCGGTCTCGTCGGAGATGGAGCCGTGCAGGTGGGTCTCCCGCGACCCATCGGGCCGCTCGCACACCAGGCCCTGGCCGCCCATGAACTCAACGCGCCGCTCCACGCGATGGGGCATGAGGCGCGGGTGGCTCTCCCCGTCGGGGACCTGGAGGAACTTGAAGCCCGCGGACGACAGGCTGCCGTAGCACGACAGCACGGCGGCGAACCGAACGCCGTGCTGGTCGCAGGCAGCCTCCAGGCCGGAGATCATGTCCGTGCCGGGGTGGAGCCGTCCGACCACGATCCTTCCGGGACGCGCCTCGGCCGCCTCGACTCCGTTCTCCATGGGACGCCCCTTCCTTTCCGCTGCTCCGTGACGGTTCTATGGACGGTTCTATCGACGGTTGTGTTGACGCTGGCGGGCCGGCCGTCAGGCGGTCTGCCCGGCCGTGCCGCTCGTCAGGGCACGGAAACGGGCCTTCGCCTCGTCCGGCGTGGATGTCTCGGCCAGGACGGCCATGAGGAGCAGCCAGGCCTGCTCCGCAGAGAGTGCCGCGGCCGACAGAAACCCGGCGTCCCGGAGCGGCTCGCCCGTGCCGCCAGTCGGGGTTTCGGGCAACCGGCCGTACGGAGCGCGCGACGCGAGCACGACGGGCATCTCGACCGCGGCGGCGGCGAGGCCTTCGCGCATACCGGCCGGCAGGCCGCCGACGCCCGGCAGCCCCTCCACGACGATGCCGCGCGTAGCCGGCGCCACCGCGGCCGCCACCGATGCCGGGCCCAACCCGGGAAGCGCCTTCACGAACGCGACCCGCGGATCCACGTCGCCGCGCAGCGGGCCGATCCTGTTCTGCGGCGGTCGCAGGCTCACACCGCGGTTCGTGACCCGGCCGAGGTCGCCGCCGAGGTCGACGAACGCATCCGGGTCCAGGCGCCGCGCCTTCCAGGCGCGCCCTGCGGCGATCACGCGTCCGGCGAAGACCACCAGGGCACCGGCGCCGCGGGCCTCCTCGGACGCGGCGACACGGACGGCGTCGCGCAGGTTGGCCGGCCCGTCGGCATCGGGGGCGTCGGCCTTGCGCATCGAGCCGGTCAGGACGACGGGCGTGTCGGAATCGAGGAACAGATCGACCAGGAAGGCCGTGTACTCCAGCGTCGTCGTGCCGTGGGTGACCACCACGCCGCGCACATCGGGGTCGCGGGCCGCGTCGCGGGCATGGCGCGCGATCCGGGCCATGCGTTCCGGGTCGAGAGCCCAGCTCGGCTCGTTGTCGATCGCCTCGGGCGCGATCGCGAGGCCGTCCGGCAGGCCCGCGGTTTCGCCGAGCAGCCGGGAGAGTGCCTCTGCGGAGAGCGTGGGAGCACTGCGACCGGTGGCCGCGTCCGTCGTCGTGGAGATCGTGCCCCCGGTCGAAAGGAGCCGGATCAGCATTGGACGTCCATCGAGCCAGGGGGCCTCACACGTATCATCCGCCCGTTGACGACGACGGGCTGCCCGCCCTACGATCACGGATAGTGTATACATCATACGCATCGATGGGATCGCGGCTGTCTCTGCTCACCGACCAGCAATCGCTCCAGGAGCGGACGTATCAGGCGCTGCGCGGCGCCCTTCTGGACGGTGCCTATCTGCCGGGTGAGCGCATCTACGAGGGGACCGTCGCGAAGGCCCTCGGCGTCAGCCGCAACCCCGTCCGCGAAGCCGTGCGCCGCCTCCAGCAGGACGGACTCCTCCAGGTCCGCCCCCACTACGGAATCTACGTCACGACCATTCCGCCCGAGGAGGTCGAGGACGTCTACCGCATCCGCGGCGCGCTGGAGGCGACCGCCGCCGCCCTCGCAGCCGAGCGCATGACGACCGAGGAGATCCAGGAGTTGAGCTTGATCCTCGCCGAACAGAAGGCAGCGGCCAAGGTCGCGGCGGCGCTGCCCCGCGAACCCGTGTCCGTCGTCCAGGCGGACCGCTTCCACCACGCGATCCACGTGGGCGCGCACAGCCCGCGGCTGCTCGTCCTGCTCGAACAGATCTACGCACAGGTCACCCACTTCCGGAACCTGACGCTGCGGTACCCGGGCCGGGCCGCCGTCTCGGCCGCCGGGCACGCGGACATCTACGAGGCCATTCGGGCGAGGAACGCCGACGAAGCGGACCGGCGCATGCGGCTCCACATCGACGACGCTCGCCAGGCGCTCCAGCATCAGCTGGACGATGTCGCCCGTCCCCCCGGCGCCGCGTCGCACGACGCCGGCTCGCAGACCGGCGAGGGGGCATGAGCCTCACGGCAGAGGTGGCCGAGTTCGCGGCCTGCACCACCGAAGAGAGCATCCCCGACGAGGTCCGCCACCTGGCACGGCGGTCGATCCTGGACGGCCTCGGCCTCGCCGTGGCGGGCTCTCGCAGCCGCGCCGCGGAGATCACGCGCAACGAGGTGGCCACGTACGGGACGCTCGCGCCCGACTCGTCGGTGCTCGGCACGCACGATCGCGTCGCGGCCCGGTTCGCCGCGTTCCTGAACGGCCTGGCGATCCACGCGGACGACTTCGACGACACGCAGCTCGCCGTCGCCGCGGACCGCGTCTACGGCCTGCTCACGCATCCCACGGCGCCGGTCCTGCCCGCGGTGTTGGCGCTGGCCGAGCGGGAGGGCACCTCGGGCCGGGACGTGCTGCTGGCCTACACGATCGGCGTCGAGGTGGAGACCAAGGTCTCCGAGGCGATCGACCCGCGCCACTACAACGACGGCTTCCACTCCACGGCCACCGCCGGATCGATCGGCGCAGGTGCCGGAGCGGCCCGGGTGCTCGGCCTGGACACGGCCACGACCACGACGTGCCTCGGCATCGCGGCCTCGCTCGCCGGCGGGCTCCGCGAGAACTTCGGGACGATGACCAAGCCGCTCCACGCCGGCCGCGCCGCGGAGACCGGCGTCGTGGCGGCGTCGCTGGCACGTGCCGGGTTCACGGCCGCGCCAAACATCCTGGAGGCGCGCCGCGGGTTCTTCCAGGCCGCCGGCGGCGGCTACGACGCGTCGATGATCCACGGCCGCCTCGGCTCGCCGTGGACCTTCCAGGATCCGGGCGTATCGATCAAGCCCCATCCGTCGGGCTCGCTGACGCACCCCGGCATGGGCGCCTTCCTGGACCTCGTGCTCGCCAACGACCTTCGGCCGGACGACGTGCGCCGCATCCGCATCGGCACCAACCGTCACATGCCCAATGCGCTCATCCACCATCGCCCGACCAACGAGCTCGAGGCGAAGTTCAGCATGGAGTTCTGCCTTGCGATCTTGCTCCTGGAGCGCCGTGCCGGCCTCGCCGAGTTCACCGACGAGGTGGTCAACCGCCCGGACGTGCAGGCCATGATCGAGCGCGTCACGTTCGAGGCGGATCCCTCGGCCGACGAGGGTGGCTATCGCGAGATGACCTCGCTGATCGACGTGGAGCTCACCGACGGCCGGGTCCTGGAGACGCGCGCCGAGTTCGGCAAGGGCAGCCCGTCGAACCCCATGACCGACGACGAGCTCGTGGGCAAGTTCCTCGGCTGCCTCGCCTGGGCCGGCATCCCCGAGACCGTCGGGCGCGAGGTGGCCGCGCGGGTCCTGGCGATCGAGTCGGAAACCTCCGTGCGCGACGTGATCGCGCCGCTGCGGGGCCTCGCCGCGGGAGCCGCCCGATGAGCGGCTCGCTCGACGTCACCAACGCCAGGATCGTGCTGCCGGAATCGGGCATCGTGCCGGGGACGCTCGTGATCCGTGACGGGCGCGTGGCGGCGATCCGCCAGGATCAGGGCGCGACCGGCGAGGCGGAGGTCCTCGACGCCGAGGGCCGCTACGTGCTGCCGGGCCTGCTCGACGCGCACGTGCATTCGGGCCTCCTCCCTCCCCTCGGGGACCGCCTCCAGGCCGAGTCGGCGTTCGCGCTGAGCGGCGGCATCACCACGGTGATCCGCTACTTCCGCCGGCCCGACTCGTACCTCGAGACGCTGCCCGCCCAGATCGAGCTGGGGGCACAGCGCCATTACCAGGACTTCGCCCACCACGTGACGCTGTTCAACGCCGGCCAGGTGGCCGAGATGGACCGCTACGTGCACGAGCTCGGCGTCACGTCCTTCAAGCTCTACATGAACCTCAAGGGGCCCTACGGCAAGAACGTGCTGATGGACCTGCGCGTGGACGCCCCGGACGCGCTCGAGACCGCGGACGTGGACTTCAGCGACGGCCACCTCTGGGAGGTCTTCCGCAAGGCGGCCACGCTGCCCGTTCGGGTGCGCATCAACATCCATTCCGAGGATGCCGAGATCGTGATGAGCGAATCGGCACGGGTCCGCGAGCTGGGCCTGGAGGGCCTGCCGGCCTGGAACGCGGCACGCCCGGGCGCATCCGAGGCGATCGCCATCCAGACCGTCGCGTACCTCTCGCGCCGCTTCAACGTGCCGGTCTACTTCCCGCACATCGGATCGCGGGAGGCGATCGAGGCGCTCGTCGACGTGAAGGCGCGCGGCACCAACTACGGCGCCGAGGTGGGCCCGCAGTACGTGGCGCTCACAACGGAGTCCGAAGCAGGTTCGCTGGCGAAGGTCATGCCGCCGATCCGGACGGCCGAGGACGTGGCTCGGGTCTGGTGGGGCATCCGCGAGAACGTCCTGACCTCGTTCGGGTCGGACCACATCGCCTACACGCTCGAGGAGAAATCACCGGGCTCGATCTGGACCACGCGGCCTGCGTTCGGCGGCACGGGCATGATCCTGCCGGTCTTCCTGAGCGAGGGCGTCAACGCCGGCCGCATGACCATTCGGCAGCTGGCCGAGATGGGCAGCCTGAACACGGCCAGGCTGTTCAACCTCTACCCGCGCAAGGGCACGCTGGAGCCGGGCGCCGACGGCGACTTCGTCATCGTCGACCTGGACCGGGAGTGGACCGTGCGGGCGGGGGACAACCTGAGCCACTCGGACTTCAGCGTCTACGAGGGCCGCAAGCTGCGTGGAGCCGTCACGGCCGTCGGCGTGCGCGGCACCGTCATGTACCAGGACGGCAAGATCGTCGGCGAGCCCGGCCACGGCCGCTACTACCGCCGTCACCCCGTCATCGAAGCCAGAACATCCCTCGCCGCCTGAGCCTCCCCAGGGGCTCGGGCGGCACTTTCCATCCCATCGCGCCGCGACTCGCGGGCGGTCCGCCCGCGCGCGCGGTTCGTGGCATAGCGGAGTGAACCACTGAACGTCCACAGGCTGGCCGTGATCCCCGGCGACGGCGTCGGCCGCGAGGTCATCCCGGAGGGCCTCCGGGTCCTGCGGCGCGCCGGCGAGGTGACGGGCAGCTTCTCGATCGAGACGGTCGACTTCCCCTGGTCGTGCGAGTACTACACGCAGACAGGCCGGATGATGCCGGAGGACGGACTGGCGCAGCTGGCCGATAGCGAGGCCGTCTACCTCGGCGCCGTCGGGTACCCGGGCGTGCCGGACCACGTCTCGCTTTGGGGCCTGCTGCTGCCGATCCGCCAGGGCTTCGACCAGTACGTGAACCTGCGCCCGGTCCAGGTCCTGGACGGCATCCCCAGCCCGCTCCGCGACAAGGGCCCCGCCGAGGTGGACATCCTCTGCATCCGCGAGAACACGGAGGGCGAGTACGCCGGGCTCGGCGGCCGCTTCCACGTCGGGCGGCCGGAGGAATCGGCCGTGCAGACGTCGATGTTCACGCGCCGCGGCGTCGAGCGGATCGTCCGCTATGCCTTCGAGCGTGCCCGTGAGCGGCGCAGGAGCCTCGCCAGCGCGACCAAGTCGAACGCGCTCCAGTACACCGCCGTGATGTGGGACGAGATCGTGGCGGAGGTCGGCCGGGACTACCCGGACGTGACGTGGACCAGCTACCACGCCGATGCGCTGGCCGCCCGGATGGTCACCGCGCCGGAGACGCTCGACGTGCTGGTCGGGAGCAACCTGTTCGGTGACATCCTCACCGACCTCGGCGGCGCGCTCCAGGGCTCCCTGGGCCTGCCTGCGTCCGCGAACCTGAACCCGGAACGGGTGCATCCGAGCATGTTCGAGCCGGTGCACGGCTCCGCGCCCGGCAGGGCCGGCCAGGGCACGGCGAACCCGATGGCTGCCATCTGGGCCGCGGCCCTGATGCTGGACCACCTGGGCGAGACCGAGGCGGCCACGATGGTCATGGACGCGCTGCGGCACGTCGCGAAACATGGGCCGCGGACCAAGGACCTCGGCGGCACGGCCCGCACGGCCGAGGTTGGTCAGGCGATCGCCGCCGCCGTAGGGCTGGCGCCCGGAGCCTGACCTCCGGCGCCCGGGCTTCGGCGCCGGTCATACACGAACCCCCGTGGCGCAAGCCTCACATCGATGCCTCGGTTTGGTCATACAGCAACCACACGCTCATTCGGCACGGAATCGCGGCCGCTGAGCGCGTGCTGACGGCCGGCAAGGCTCGCCACTGGGGCGAGCGCCACTCGGATTCGCGTCTGTCCGACAGCCGCGGCTGGGCCTATCCGGGCAGCGAGCGGCGGTCCGGACCCACGTAGAGCTGCTTCGGGCGGGCGATCTTCTGCTCCGGGTCGACGACCATCTCCAACCACTGCGCCAGCCAGCCGGTCATGCGGGCCACCGCGAAGACCGTGGTGTAGGTGTCGATGGGGAGCCCCATGGCCTCGTAGATGAGGCCCGAGTAGAAGTCGACGTTGGGGTACAGCTTCCGGTCGACGAAGTAGCTGTCCTTCAGGGCAACGTCCTCGATCGCCAGCGCGACGTCCAGGAGGTTGTTGCGGCCCGTGACCTCGAACACCTGCTCGGCGGTACGCCGGATGATCGCGGCGCGGGGGTCGTAGCTCTTGTAGACCCGGTGGCCGAAGCCCATCAGGCGGCCCTCGCCGCGCTTGACCTTCGCGATGTGCGCCGGCACGTGGGCGACGTCCCCGATCTCGTGGAGCATGCGGATCACGGCCTCGTTCGCACCCCCGTGGAGTGGCCCGTACAGCGCGGCGATCCCCGCCGCGAACGCGGAGTACGGATCCACGCGCGAGGAGCCCACGGCCCGGACCGCGTTCGTCGAGCAGTTCTGCTCGTGGTCCGCCTGGAGCACCAGCAGCACGTCCATCGCCCTGGCGAGCGTCGGGTCGGGCGTGCCCCGCTCGGGGAACATCAGGCCAAGCAGACGCGTGGCGTAGTCCCCGGCCGGCGCCGTGGCGTCGATCGGCCCGCCGACCCGATGCCGGTAGATCATCGCCACCAGGGACGCGATCCAGCCGAGGAAGCGCGGGACCTCCGCGGCGCGTGCCGCCGCATCGTCGATGTCCTTGGCCTCCGGCCGGTAGGCACCGAGCGCCGACCACGCCGCGAGGAGGACGGACATCGGGTGCGCGTCCTCTGGGAAGGTCTCCACCAGCCGTGCGATCGGCGCCGGCAGCTCGGCCGAGGCCTCCACCTGCGACGCCCATTCGGCAGAGGCCGCGGCGTCGGGCAGCTCGCCGTGGATCAGCAGCCAGGCGACATCCAGGAAGGGCAGCCGCCCGACGAGCTCTTCGATGGGGTAGCCGCGGTAGCGCAGGATCCCCAGGTCGCCGTCGATGTAGGTGATCGCGCTGCGGCACGACGCGGTATTGATAAAGGCGGGGTCGTAGCTGACCAGGCCGGTCGGATCGGGACCGCCGTCGCGGATCGCGCCGAGGTCCGTGGCGCGAATGGCGCCGTCAGCGATCTTCATCCGGTAGTCAGCCCCGGTCCGGGAGTCGCGAACCTCCAGCTCCCCGGTCTCGGCCGCGCCGCTCTCGGCCGCGCCACCACCAGCGACGCCGGTCTCAGCCACGCCGGCCCGGCCGGAAGCGGCGGTCCCGGCCCCGACGCGAGAACCGCTCCGGGTGTCCGTCAATTCCCGCGGCGGCGGACCTTGTCGCTGACGACAGATCCGAGCAGTCCCAGGGCGTTGATGGATGCCGTTTCCTTGCGGACGGGCGCGTTTCCGCTCCCTTCGGACTCGAGCTGCATGCGGATGCAGTCTGCCATCTCCCCGGTAAGTCGTTTTGCCACGCCCTCGATGATGCCCCGGCCGAACTGCGCCATGCGGCCGGCGATGGCCACGTCGCCCTCCATCCGGACGAGCGAGCCGCCGTCCACGGCCGTCACCGTCATGACCGCGCCGCCCTTGACGCCGCCCGCGCCGACACCTTCCGTGCCCTCGGCGCTGAGCGTGGCCATCCGCGTGGCCGGATCCTGGGAGGTGATCTGCGCCGTGCCCTTGTACTGCACGGACACGGGACCGACCTTGACCTTCATCGTGCCGACGAAGGTGTCGTCGCCCTTGGCCTCGATCAGCTGGACGCCGGGCATGCAGCCGACCACGCGGTTCACGTCCAGCAGGAAGGCGTACACGGTGTCGGGGTCGGCGTTGACGGTGAAGGACTGCTCAATCTGCACGAGAACCTCCGGTTCGGACGGCGACGGGGCGAATGGCGGCGGGGACGGCGGGGACGGCGACGGTTCGGAGGACGATGGCGGCGCGGGGCCTCAGGCCTGGCCCTGTGCGGCTGCGGCCGATCGGATGAGCTCCACGATGGTGTCCGGGAAGAGCGGCATCGAGTCGATGCGGACCCCAAGCGGCGCGAGCGCGTCCTCCACGGCCTCCGCGATGACCGCCGACACCGGGATGACGCCCGCCTCGCCGGTGCCCTTGACGCCGAGCGGGTTGAGGGGCGACGGCGTCTCGATGTGGCCCAGGAGCACATCGGGGATGTCGTCGACGGTCGGCAGCCGGAAGTCCATGAAGCTGGTCGTCTGCGGCTGGCCCGTCTGCGGGTCGAAGAGCAGCCGCTCGAGCAGCGCGCCGCCGATCCCCTGCGCCAGGCCGCCGAGGACCTGCCCGTCCACGATGGCCGGGTTCACGATCACGCCGCAGTCGTGGACCAGCACGTATTTCAGGATCCGGACCCCGCCGGTGCCCGGGTCCACCTCGACCGTGGCGGCGTGGACGCCGCTCGCGAAGGCCATGTCCGGCTGCTCGAAGTAGGCACGCGCCTCGATGCGCTGGCTGGCCGGCCGATGGTCGCCCGCGCGAGCACGGACCCGGTCGAGGACCGCTGGGTCGTCCTCGGCGCCCCACGTGCCGGGGTAGCCGAACGGGTTGGCGAGCGTCGCGACCGTACCCAGCCGCAGCCGCGTGGTCGGCGAACCGGCCACCGACACCCAGCCGTCCTGCATGACGATGTCGGCCGGGCTCACCTCGAACAGGTCGCTCGCGAAGGCCGCCACCTTCTGGCGGATCTCCTTCGCCGCGGAGGCGACGGCGTTGCCGCCCATGACCAGGCCGCGGCTCCCGAACGTGCCGATGCCGTCGTCCTGGCCGCCGGCGTTCCCGGCGCGGATGACCACGTCCTCCACCCGGCAGCCGAGCTCGTCGGCGCAGATCTGGGCGAACGTCGTCTCGTGGCCCTGGCCCTGCGAGGCGAGGCCGAGCGAGATGACCACCTTGCCGCTCCCTTCCAGGCGCGCGCTGCACCCCTCGGAGCGCGCCGGCGCGGTGGCCTCGACGTACGTTGCGAGGCCCATGCCCAGGTAGCGGCCGTCGCGGCGCGCGGCCTCCTGCTCGACGCGGAACGCGGCCGGGTCCAGCAGCTCGAGCGCGAGGTCGAAGCCGGCCTGGTAGTTGCCGCTGTCGTAGCGCACGGGCGCCTTGATGTGAAGGCCCGTTTCGTAGGGAAACGCGTCGGCGGGGATGAGGTTCAGGCGGCGGATCTCGTTGACGTCCCTGCCGGTCCGGCGCGCCACCGCGCCCATGAGGCGCTCCATCACGAACACCGCCTGCGGCCGCCCCGCGCCGCGGTAGGGGCTCACCGGCGGCTTGTTCGTGAACAGGACCTCGGCCGTGGCCTTGAAGTTGGGGATGCGGTACTGGCCGAGGACGTGTGTGACCGTGTTGAAGCAGACGTCGCTGCCGTACGGCGTGTACGCCCCGCTGTCGTGCAGGAAATGCGTCCGCACCGCCAGGATCCGGCCGTCCGCGTCGAAGGCCACCTCGGCCCGGTGGATCTGCCCGCGCTCCTGGTTCGAGCTGACGAAGTGCTCCCAGCGGTCCTCGGTCCACTTGACCGACCGGCCGAGGCGCAATGCCGCGTAGGGAAGGAGGATCTCCTCCGGGTAGAACACCATGATCTTCGCGCCGAAGCCGCCGCCGACGTCGGGCGCCTCCAGGTGGAGCTCGTCCGACGAGAGGCCGAGGATCCGGCAGAGGCCGTGCTTCAGCGCCACCGGCGCCTGGGTCGATGCCCAGACGTGCATCCTCCGGCGCTGCGGGTTCCATTCGACCGAGATGCCGCGACCCTCGATGGGGCTCGCCAGGCTGCGCTCGATGGAGAGCGCCAGCCGTTCGACCATGGGCGCCGATTCGAACGCGGCATCGGCGTCGCCCGTGCTGTCCTCCACGAGCCCCGCGACGTTGTCGGGCGCGTCGTCGTGGACCACGCCGGGCCCGCCGCTCGCTTCCGAGAGCTCCACCACCGCGGGGAGCGCCTCGTACTCGACCTCGACCAGCGCGGCCGCGTCCTCCGCCAGGTAGCGGTCGTCCGCCACGACCATGGCGATCGCCTCGCCCACGTAGCGCACCCGCTCGGCGGCCAGCGGCAGTTGCGTGTGGGCCGCGCGCATGTTCGGATCCGGCACGAACGCCGGGAGGGGCACGTTCAGTGGGCCGAGGTCCGCTCCGGTCAGCACGAGGTGGACCCCGGGCG
Organism: Chloroflexota bacterium; assembly: GCA_034667005.1. GTDB lineage: Bacteria > Chloroflexota > Limnocylindria > Limnocylindrales > CSP1-4 > JAFMJV01. The sequence goes on along the minus strand of JAXDKU010000101.1, from coordinate 19,476 downwards.
CCTCTCGCGCTCGGCGGGTGTCGATCGAGACGATCCGGGCGTTCGCGTGCGGGCTGCGCAGGAAGGCCGCCTCCAGCTGGTCCGTGACCCGGACGTCGTCCACGTAGCGGCCGCCGCCGCGCAGCAGCCGGTCGTCCTCGACGCGCGGCACCGAAGCGCCGACATAGCGGCGGGCCAGCGTGTCGGTCATGCCGGCGTGGTCCCGGCGTCAGCCATCTCGGCGTTGTGAGCAGGGGACGCACCCTCGTCCCCGAAGCCGAAGACCTCGCCCGCGGCGCGGACGATGTTGCGGTAGCCGGTGCAGCGGCACAGGTGGCCGGTGAGGACCTCCTCGACCTGCTCGCGGTTGGCGTCGGGCGTCTCGTCCGCCAGCCCCGCGAAGGACATCAGGATTCCCGGCGTGCAGAAGCCGCACTGGAGCCCGTGCTCGTCCTTGAACGCCTGCTGGATGGGCCCGAGGCTGCCGTCGGCCCCGGCCAGTCCCTCGACCGTGCGGATCTCCGAGCCATCCGCCTGGACCGCGAACACGAGGCACGAGCGCACGCTCGCGCCGTCGAGCAGCACCGTGCACGCGCCACAGACGCCGTGCTCACAGCCGACATGGGTCCCGGTCAGCCGGAGCTGGTGGCGCAGGAAGTCCGAGAGCAGCAGGCGCGGCGGCACATCCGCGGCGCGCTCCGCGCCGTTCACTCGGAGCCGGATCCTCACGGGCGTCGCTGCGGTCATGCGTGCACCTCTCGAGCGGCCGCGTCGTCGAGGGCGCGGCGGACCATCGTCTCGGTGACCGTCCGCCGGTACGCGGCGTCCGGTCGGGGATCGTCCTGGGCGGCTTCGTCGGCCGCGATGCGTGCCGTGTCGGCCAGGCGCTCCGGCGTGGCAGGTCCGCCGACGAGCGAGGCCTCCGCATCCGCGGAGCGCACGGGCCGGTCGCTGGTACCGAAGACCACGATGCGCGCCGTCTCCACGCCATCCCCACCGTCGAGCCCGAGCGTGACGGCAGCGCCGGCCAGCGCGAAGTCGCCGCGCCGGTGCGCGAACTCGCGGAAGCCCCAGCGCTCCCCGGCCGGGGCGACCGGAACGCGGATCTCCGTGAGGACGTCGTTCTCACCGAGGGCCGTCGTGAGGAAGCCGAGAAAGAAGTCCGCGCACGAGATCGTGCGCGTGCCCGACGGGCCGACCACGACCAGCTCGGCGTCCGCCAGGAGGCAGACGGCGGGGACCTCGGCCGCCGGGTCGGCGTGGGCAATGCTGCCCCCCACCGTTCCGCGGTTGCGGATCTGCACGTGGCCGACCCAGGCGCTCGCGGCGGCGAGCAGCGGCACGGCGCGACGGACCTGCGGGTCTGTCTCCAGCACGCGCATCCGCGTCATCGAGCCGACGCGGAGGACCCCGTCCTCCTGCTCGACGTGCGCGAGCTCGGCGACACCGTTCAGGTCGACCAGCAGCGCGGGCGATGCCAGCCGGAAGTTCATCAGCGGCACGAGGCTCTGGCCGCCGGCGAGCAGCTTGCCCTCGCCTCCGGACGCCGCCAGCGCGGCGACAGCCTCGTCGACGGTCGCGGGGCGGAGATACTCGAAATCAGCCGGCTTCATCCCTACCTACCTAGCCGATTGGCCGACGGGCCGGCATCCCCCGGAGCCGGGCCGTGTCTCTTTGTATAGTGTATACGAAACCCCATCACGCTCCGCACCGAGGTCCCGCCCATGACGGATCCACGCCACCGCATCGAGATCGAGTTCTGCGTGCCCTGCGATTTTCGCGCACAGGCGGTGGACCTGACGCGCGAGATCGTGGAGCAGTGGGCGCACGCGTTCTCCCAGATCTGCCTGACGCCGAGCAGCGGCGGCCGCTTCGAGGTCACGCTGGACGACGAGCTGATCTTCTCGAAGGCGGCGCTGGACCGCCACGCCGAGCCCGGCGAGATCAACTCGATCCTCGAGTCCCGGCTCGGCCCGCCGCCAGGCTTCGGCTCCTAGACATGCACGGCGGCCTGCTGGTCGCCCTGTTCTTCGCGGCTCTGGCGCTGCGGCCGCAGCTGGTCGGTGCCGGGCCGTTGATCCCCTCGATCCAGGAAGACCTCGGGCTCTCGCACGCCCTGGCCGGCCTGATGGGCACGATCCCGGTCCTCTGCATGGGCGTCTTCGCGCCGCTCGCGCCCATCGTTGCGGCGCGGGTGAGCACGACCGTCGGCATGGCACTCAGCCTGGCGGTCATCGGCGGCTTCGGGGTGCTCCGCGCGCTGTCCGTCGACGGCCTCCAGCTGGCCCTGCTGACGATCGGCGTCGGCGCGGGGATGGGCCTCGGCGGCGCGCTGCTGCCGCTGTTCGTGAAGGAGCGAATGGGCGGCAGGCCGGTGGCCGGGACCGTGGCGTACTCGTCGGGCATCCAGCTCGGCGCGGCGCTGTCGGCGGCCTCGGCGGTCCCGCTGGCGCTCCTGCTCGGCGGCTGGCGGATGGCGCTGGCGGTGTTCTCGGTCGCGACGCTGGCCCTGCTCCTGCCGTGGCTCCGCTTCGCACGGCGCGGGCGCGGCGACTCGCCGGCGCCGCGGCTCGCCCTCAGCCTGGCCATGTTCCGCGACCGGCGGGGCTGGCTCCTGGCGGTGATCTTCGGCTGCTTCGGGATGGTCTATTACGGCCTGGTCTCGTGGCTTGCCGGCTCGTACGTGGAGCTGGGCTGGACGCCGGAGGCGGCCGGTGGCCTGGTCGCGCTGCTCAACGTCGGCTCACTGGCCGGCGCGCTGACCGCTGGCCTGGTGGGCGGCCGGTACCTGGGGTTGGGCCGCGCGCTGGTGGTCCTGGGCATCGGCTTCGCCGTGGCCACCGCGGGCTTCCCGCTCGTGCCGGAGCTCGGTCCCGTCTGGGCGGCACTCGCCGGGTACACGAACGGCGCGCTGTTCCCGCTGCTCCTCGCGCTGCCGCTGCCGCTGGTCGGCTCGGTCGACCGCGTCGCGGGCATCTCCACGGTGATGCTCGGCGCCGGGTACAGCCTCGCGGCGACCGGGCCGATCATCCTCGGCGCGGTCCGCGACAGCACGGGCAGCTTCCACCAGAGCCTGCTGTTCCTGGTGCTCGTGGCCGCGGCCTTCGCGGCGAGCCTCCCATGGGTCGCGCGCTGGGTCCGCCGGACCGCGACGAACCCGGTCCGCCTCTAGGCCCAGAGGGTCAGCCGCCTTCGGGCTGGTCCATCACCTGGTGGGGGCGCGGCGGCAGGTTGAGGATCTCCTGGGGGAACGCCTCCGCCACGAACGCGAGGATGTCCTGCTGCCGCAGCACGCCGTCCGGCCGGCCCTCCGCATCGACGAGCGGGATGGTCCGGTAGCCGCCCCGCTCCATCAGCTGGAGCGCCTCGACCACGGTCGCCTCGGCCGTCAGCGTGTCCGGGCGGGCCGTCATGAACCCGTCGACCTCGGAGTCCGGGTCGACGCCCCGGGCGAGCACCTTCAGCAGCACGTCGCGCTCGGTGAGGATGCCCAGCAGGCGGGGGCCGTCGCAGACGAGGACCGCCTCCCCGCCGTTCGCCTGCATGACGGCGATCGCGTCGCCGATGCTGCTGCCCGGCGCGACGACGATGGGCTCGCGGTGGCCGAGCGCCTTGAGCTTCTCGGTTCGAAGCTCGCGGCGCGTCAGCGCTTCGGTCGTGTCTGCCGGGGTCTTGAGGACGGCCACGGCCCGATTCTACGGGGTCGTGGCCGCGGCGACCGGTGCGCGGTCTCCCTTGCTGCCAAGCCCCTCCTCGGATGCGCCGACGAGGATCGCCGTGTTCCCCACGCCGTGCTTGCCTTCCATCATCTCCGCGTGGGCTCGGCCGATCTGGTCGAAGGGGAGCGTCCGGCCGAGCGCGGGATCGATCGTGCCCGCCCGCACGAGCTCGTTGTAGGCGTACGCCTGCTGGTCGTTGCTGCCGTGTGAGCCCTGGAGGCGCTTCTGGCGCGTCCAGTGGTAGCGCAGGTCAACCATCGCCGAGTAGCCGCTGGTGCCGGCGCAGATGACGATCATCCCGCCGTCCCCACAGACGAACTCGGAGGTCGGGATCGTGGCCTCGCCGGGGTGCTCGAAGACGATCGACGGGTTGCGCCGCTCGCCGGCGATCTCCCAGATCTTCTTGCCGAACGCGCGCGCGCTGGCCGTCCACTTGGCCTGGCCCGGCCCATCGGTCCAGTGCGGGGGGATGCCCCAGTGGTCGAACTCGCGCCGGTCGATGTAGCCGATGGCGCCGAGCGACTTGCAGTACTCGCCGCGCTCCGCGTCCGAAACCACAGCGATCGGCCGTCCGCCCGCCCACGCCACGAGCTGGATCGCCTGCGTGCCGAGGCCACCCGAGCCGCCCCAGATCAGCACCACGTCACCCGGCTCGACCACGTTTGGCTGCCAGCCGAAGAGCATCCGGTAGGCGGTCGTTCCGACCAGCGAGTTCGAGGCGGACGCCTCCCACGTCAGATGGTCCGCCTTGGGCATGACCTGGTGATCCTGCGCGATCGTGAACTGGGCGAAGGAGCCGTAGTTGCGCGGCCAGTCGTAGCCCCAGATCCGCGCGGACGGCGCGAGCATGGGGTCCTTGCCGGCGCGAACCCAGGCATCGTCGGGGTCCCAGTGGCCGTGGTGCACGACGACCTCGTCGCCGACCTTGACACGGTCGACGTCCGGCCCGACCGCATAGACGATGCCCGAGGCGTCGCTGCCGCCGATGTGAAAGTCCTCGCCGTCGGGGCGCCCGGCCTTGCGTAGCGCGATGACGTCCATGGGAATGCCGCGCGCCGCCCAGACGTTGTTGAAGTTGACCCCAGCCGCCATGACGCCGATGAGGACCTCGTGCGGGCCCGGCTGGGGCGTCGGCACCTCCTCGATCTGGAAGGCCGTGTCCGGGTCCCCGAGGCGATCCTGCCGGAGGAGCTGGGCGACCATGCGATCCGGCACATCGCCGACGGGCGGCAGGCTTCCGATGAGGCTGATGTCGGTCATGGTTGCAGTTCTCCCGTCAGTGAGGTGGCGTGGTGGATTGGGCGGCTGAACGCGGACGTCATCGAGTGGGTGCGCAATGCGGCCTGCGCGGACATGCTGCCAGCGGGACCGGCGGTCTGCGCAGCAGGACCGACGCGACCCATGGGGGCTCGCGGCAGATCCGGCCGAAGTACCCGGCCATGGCGGGCACGGACCGGCTCACAGCACGTTCGCCAGCGGCCGGCCGGAGACCCAGTCGTCGACCGCGCTGGCAACGGCGCGCGCGGTACGGATGGGAACGTCCTCCGAGACGCCCGCCACGTGCGGCGTCAGGAGCGCATTGGGCGCCTCCAGCAGCGGGTGGCCCGGGGGAAGCGGCTCGGAGTCGAAGACGTCGAGCGCAGCGCCGGCGAGCTGCCCCGAGACCAGGGCGTCGGCCACCGCCAGCTCGTCAACGTTCACGCCGCGGCTGGTGTTGATCAGGAAGCTGCCGCGGCGCATCTGGGCCAGCTCGCCCCGGCCGACGATGGGCTTCGCGTCCCCGCTCGGGCGGGCGTGCACCGACACGACGTCCGACCGGCGCAGCAGCTCGGGGAGGTCCACCGGCTCGGCCCCGCGCGCACGGATCGTCTCGGCCGGAACGACGGGGTCCGTGGCGATGACCTTCATCCGCATCGGCGCCAGGAGCTCCGCCACGCGTGTCCCGATGGCGCCGAAGCCGATCAGCCCCAGCGTGCGGCCCTCGAGCTCCCAGCCGCTGGGCTTCTCCAGCGTGTCCTCGCGGCCCGACGTCCAGGAGCCGTCCCGCAGCCACGCACCGGCCGTTCCGATCCGGCGCGTGAGCCCGAGCAGCACGCCGACGACGTACTCGGAGACCGCCTCGGCGTTGCGGCCGGGAACATAGGCGACGGACACGCCCCTCCCGCGTGCTGCGGCGATGTCCACGTTGACCGGCCCGCCGCGGCCGCAGATCACGAGCTCCAGCCGTCGCGCCCGCGCGAGCACCGCCTCGGTGATTGGCGCGAACGTGGTGACGATCGCCTCGGCGTCCTCGACCCGGCCGATGAACGCCTGCACAGACCCGAGGAACTCGCGCACGCCGTCGATGGGACCGGCCTGGTACCCGTCGCCGTCGAGGTCGAGCAGCTCCAGCTCCACCTCCTGGGCGCGCGAGCCGAGCCGGGCGCGCACCTCCTCCGCGAACAGGGCGGCCGGGGTGAAGTCGTCGCCGAGGATGAGGATCCGGCGTTGCGTGGACACCTATGCGTGCCCGCTCATCCGAGCGTGACCAGCAGGACGCCCGTGCCGACGAGCGCCACTCCGGTCCACTGCGTGCGGGTCAGCCGCTCGTGCATCAGCGTCAGCCCGATGCCCAGCACGATGACGGGGCTGGTCGACGCGATGAGGCCGACCAGCCACGCCGGCGTGCGCTCGAGGGCGAGGGCCCGCGTCAGCTGGCCGGTGGCCGCCGTGACGCCGATGACGCCGACCAGGAGCACCGCCCGGCGCGTCGGCCGTCCCGGCAACCGCGAGCGCAGGGCTCCAAAGGAGAGGCTCACGGCGGGCGTCGAGTCGCTCGCGATGGCAAAGCTCGGCTCCGCGGACGTCGAGTCGCTGGCAATGACATAGGCCGGCTCCGAGGCTGCCGCGCGCCGTCGGGTCCGTCCGACCACGCCGATCACCACGGCCAGCGCCACGGAGACGCTCAGCGCACGTGACACCACGACGGCCGTCACCCAGCCCATCGAGTGGATCGCCGCGGTCAGCCCGATCGTGTAGAGCGAGCCGAGCACGCAGGTCGCACCCGCGAACAGCGGCCCCAGGCCGATCAGCGCCGGCCGGCCGCCAGCCCCCCGATCGAAGCGCAGCACGGCCAGGATGCAGCCAAGCCCGGCGACCGGCACGGCCGCCAGCTGGACGGGCCGGGGATGCTCGCCGAGCAGGATCACGGCCAGCACCACCGTCACGACCCCCGCCGACGCTGTCAGAGGTCCGACAACAGAGACGGGTCCCAGCTGGAGCGCCCGCACGAACGTGAAGTAGCTGAGGCCGTGCATCACGCCCAGCGCCGCGACCGGAAGCAGGGCCGCCGGATCCGCCGGCAGCTCGAAGTGCAGGATCAGCGCCACGACCAGCAGGATCGTCATGCTCACGAGCAGGCTCCCGGCCGTGGTCCGGACGGTTCCCACAAGGCGCGCCGAGAGCGCCGCGAGGCCGTCGCTCACGCCGAACGTGAGCGAGGTGGCCAGGGCCAGCGCGATGCCCAGGGTCATGGGCGGGCCGCACGCGCGATCTCCTCAATGGCCTCACGGCAGCGGCCCGCCGCGCCGGCCCACGCCAGGCCACAGGTCCCGGCCGCGCGAGCGGCAGCGTCTACGAGCGCGTCGAGCATCCCCGTCCCCTGAACCTCCGAACCGTGGTGGTGCCGCCCACAATATCCGTCTTGACGGACGTCTGACAACACGTTAGGTTGCCGCCGCTGGTGTGCGGTCGCTTCGCGTCGTTCAACCGCGAGGCTCGCACGAGGAGGAGGAGCGATGTTCGACTACCTTCATCCAGGGAGGCGGCGCGGGATCGCGAGGAGCCTCTCACTGTTGGCAGCCGGTGCCCTGCTCGCAGCATCCTGTTCGGGAACGTCCCCGACCCAAGTGCCTGCCACGCAGCCCCCGGTCACGCAGCCGCCTGCGACGCAGCCCCCGGCCACGCAGCCGCCCGCCACGGCCCAGGTCACGGAGGCGCCGGTGGCGACCCCCGCGGTGACACCCGGCGTCACGTATCCGGAAGCCGCGCTCAAGATCGGCATGCTCGGCAACTTCACCGGCCAGTCCGGCATCTACGGGCAGCCCGCCAAGAACACGTCGCTGCTCGCCATCCAGGACATCAACGCCGCCGGCGGCATCTGGGGCAAGCCCGTGCAGTTCGCGTTCGGCGAAGGCGCCTCGAACCCGCAGCAGGGCCTCTCGGAGTCCCAGCGGCTCGTGAACGTGGAGCACTCGCAGGTCCTCGTCGAGACGGGCAACAGCGCGGACTGCCTCGCCGTCAAGCAGGGCCTCACCGTGCCGGACAAGATCCTGACGTTCGGCGCCCTCTGCATCTCGCCCGTCCACACCTCCGACCAGTCGAACAAGGAAGGCTTCTTCTTCCGCGTCCGCCCGTCGGTGAACGGCCTGATGGGGCCGATCGCCAAGCTGATCGCGGACGACGGCCACAAGAACATCTGCGTCATGTACGTGGACAACGCGTACGGCCAGTCCGCGCGCGACTCCTTCCACGAGATCTTCACCGCGCTCGTGCCCGACGCGAGCCTCCAGGAGGTCGGCATCCCGGATGCGGTGGCCACCAGCTACCTCTCCGAGCTCCAGACCTGCACCGAGAACGGCCACGACATCGTCGCGACTCCCGCCTACGGCGAGGGCCAGGCCGACGTCTTCATGAAGGAAGGGATCGAGAACAGCCTCGTGAAGCGCTTCTACTTCACCGAGGACCAGGAGTCGACGGCCATCTTCGAGAAGGACGGCTGGGACGCGTTCGACGGCATGGTCGGAGCCAGCGGCTCGGGCCTTCCGGGACCCGGCCTGACCTACTTCCGCACCGCCTATACCAACCTCTGGGGCAGCCCGCCGGACGTCCCGCTCACCGAGGAGAACTACGACGCGGTCATCCTGGCCGCCCTCGCCGCAGCCAAGGCGAACTCGGACGTCAGCTCGGACATCCGCGACAGCGTCTACGACGTGGCGAATGCACCGGGCGAGAAGATCGGGGCAGGCCCCGAGGAGATGAAGAAGGCGCTCGACCTGATCGCCGCCGGACAGGACATCGACTACGACGGCGTGACGGCACACATCGAGTACGACGACCAGGGCCAGAACCTGATCGGCGGCGCTCGCATCTGGCATGTCGACGCGGCCAGCAAGACCCTGGTCACCGACTACTTCCTCAAGTTCGACGCCGTGACCAACGAGTTCACGAAGATCGAGGCGACCCAGTAAGGTCCGACTTCGACACCTCGCGCAACCGAGCGTTGAGCCACTCCTCACTCGAGGGGTGGCTCAACTCTTTTTCACTGGGAACTGCGGCGCCGGCAGAGGCTCGTCGAGGGTCCGCTGCGAGCCGCGGAAAGCCCCACTTGACCTGCGGCGGACGGGTCCCGGACGGCGCCTTCCGTAACTTGACGGACGTCTGACAACCCGGTAGCCTGCGCCCGCTTGCGCGCCGCGTCGCGGTGCGATGGAGGAGGAGCGCATGATCTCAGACTTGCGTCCACGCGGGACACGATCGCTCAGGAGGCTGTCCTTCCTGGCAGCGCTATCGCTGCTGGCAGCCGCCTGTACGGCCGCAGCGCCAACGGCGGCCCCCGCCACGCAGCCACCGGCAACCCTCGCACCCACCGCGGCTCCGGTGACAACGCCGGCGCCCGCCACAGAGGGCCCGACCGCGGCCCCGGCCACACCGGCCGCAACACCGGCCGCGAACTTCCCGGACGCACAGTTCAAGGTCGGCGTCGTCGGTGACTTCACCGGCCAGGCAGGCATCTACGGGCAGCCCGCCAAGAACTCCGCGCTGCTGGCGATCCAGGACGTCAACGCCGCCGGCGGCATCTGGGGCCAGCCCATCGCCTTCGCGTTCGGCGAGGCGGCATCCAACCCTCAGCAGGGCCTCTCCGAGTCGCAGCGGCTCGTCAACGTCGAGCACGCCCAGGTCCTGATGGCGACCACGGGCAGCGGCGTCTGCCTGGCCATCAAGCAGGGCGTCACCGTCCCCGACAAGATCCTGACCTTCGGCACGAACTGCATCTCGCCTGCCCACACCCAGGATCAGACGAACAAGGAAGGCTTCTTCTTCCGCGTGCGACCCCCGGTGGGCGGCCTGATGGGCCCGATCGCCAAGCTGATCGCGGACGACGGCCACAAGAACGTCTGCGTCATGTACGTGGACAACGCGTACGGCCAGTCGGGCAACGAGTCGTTCAAGGAGATCTTCTCTGCGCTCGTGCCGGATGCCTCGATCCAGTCGCAGGGCATCCCGGATGCCGTCGCCACGACCTACCTGTCGGAGCTCCAGACGTGCACCGCGGACGGCCATGACATCGTCGCGACCCCGTCGTACGGCGAGGGCCAGGCGGACGTCTACATGAAGGAAGGCATCGAGAACGGCCTCGTGAAGCGCTTCTACTTCACCGAGGACCAGGAGTCGACGGCCATCTTCGAGAAGGACGGCTGGGACGCGTTCGACACCATGCAGGGAGCCAGCGGGTCAGGCCTCCCCGGCCCGAACCGCGATCAGTTCCTCGCGGCCTATACCGCCCTCTACGGCAGCGCGCCGGACATCCCGTTGACCGAGATGAGCTATGACGGTGTGGTGATCGCCGCCCTCGCCGCCGCAAAGGCAAACTCGGACGTCAGCTCCGACATCCGCGACAACGTCTACGACGTGACGAACGCCCCCGGCGAGAAGATCGGCTCCGGACCGGAGGAGATCAAGAAGGCGCTCGACCTCATCGCGGCCGGCCAGGACATCGACTATGTCGGCGTCACCGACTCGATCGAGTACGACGACTCAGGCCAGAACCTGATCGGCGGCGCTCGCATCTGGCACGTGGACGCCGCGAACAAGACGCTCCCGACCGACTACTTCCTCAAGTTCAACGCAACCGACAACACGTTCGAGAAGATCGAGGCCCCCTGAGCCTCGGCGCTCAGACGCGCTGATCCACGACTGATCGACCGGGGCCGGCCGCAATGGCCCGGCCCCGGTCGAAGCTTCCCACCCCAGACTTGGTAGAGGGTCGCCAAAACAGAGACATCGCCCGCCAGCTCACTCCCTGGACAAGCCGGTGGCTCCCACGTCGGGGGTCGACGGCCAGCCTGAGTTCAAGGTAGGACATGCTGAACACCGTCGAACCCGTGGGCACGCCTGAAGCCGTCACCGCAGCCGCTCCAATCCTCGAGGTGGTCGAGGCGACGAAGTCCTTCGATGGCGTCTATGCCGTCAACGGCTGCTCGTTCTCGGTCCGCCCGGGCACCATCACCGGCCTGATCGGGCCAAACGGCGCCGGCAAGACCACCGTCTTCAACCTGATCACCGGCTTCTTGCCGCTGACGTCGGGACAGGTCCTCTTCGAAGGCACCGGGATCACCGGGCTGGCTCCGCATTCGGTCGTCCGGCGGGGCATCGTGCGGACGTTCCAGATCCCCCGAGAGTTCAAGAGCATGACCGTGCTCGAGAACCTCATGCTGGTCCCGCATGGACAGATCGGCGAGCGGCCCTGGGGTACCTGGTTCTTCTCCAAGCGCGTGGCCCAGGACGAGGACCGCATCTACCAGAAGGCCGTCGAGGTCATGCGCATCGTGCAGCTGGAGCGGCTCCGCGACGAGTTCGCGTCGAACCTCTCCGGAGGGCAGAAGAAGCTCCTGGAGCTTGCGCGGACCCTCATGGCGGACCCCAAGATGATCCTGCTCGACGAGCCCGGGGCCGGGGTCAACCCCACCCTCGCGAAGCAACTCATGAAGAATGTCGAGAGCCTGCGCGCGGACCGCGGCATCACGTTCCTGGTCATCGAGCACGACATGGACCTGGTCACCCAGCACTGCGACCCGGTCATCGTGATGAGCGAAGGCCGGCGCCTCATGGAGGGGACCGTGGAAGAGGTCAAGTCGGACGAGCGCGTGCTCGAGGCCTACCTCGGCGGTCAGGCCGTCGGCCGGCAGACGGGGACCCGGAATTGACGGCGCTGGACGCGGCACCCGTGGAGTCCACGTCGACCATCCCGATCCGGACCCGGACCCTCCGCGAGAACGTCTCGCGGCGGGCGTTCCCCGTGATCCTCGTCGCGCTTGCCCTGCTTGCGGCCGTCACCGAGACGCAGCTGTTCGTCGTCGGGATCATCGTCGGCAGCGTCCTCTCATTGGGCGCGCTCGGGATCACGATCACGTACGGAATCCTGAAGTTCCCGAACCTGAGCCACGGCCTGGGCCTCGTGCTCGGCGGCTACCTGACGCTGTTCTTCCTGACCGGTGCCGTGCGGCGCTCGGCACAGGTGGCCGGTGACGTCAACTTCCCGCTCCGCTTCGACCAGCTCCCCGGCGCGGGCGTCAAGGTCCTCGGCCTGAGCTTCGGGTACGGCTTCCTGCTGGCGGTCGTCGTATCGGCGATCGTCTCGATCGGGATCGTGCTGTTACTGGACAAGGTGGTCTACGGACGGCTGCGGAAGCGCGGCACGGGCAGTGCCCTGATGCTGACCATCGTCTCGTTCGGCGTGGCCTACATCATCGTCGGCGTCATCGACATCGTCTGGGGCAACATCCCCCGCGCGATCACGACCGGCACGCACCCTGCCAACCGCTACGCCTTCGGGATCCTGCTCAAGCCCGACCAGATCTTCATCTTCATCGTGGCCGGCGTCCTGACCGCGGCGGCCTACTTCATCATCTACCGGACGCGGATGGGCAAAGCCATGCGGGCCACCACCGACAACCCGGCGCTCGCCCGCGCTTCCGGCATCAACACCGAGCGGGTCATCCGCTGGACGTGGATCCTGGTCGCGGTCCTGACCGCCGTCGCCGGGTCCCTCCTCAGCCTCCAGGCGCAGCTCAACCCCAACCTCGGCCTGGCGCTGCTGCTGCCGCTGTTCGCGGCCGCGGCCGTCGGCGGGATCGGCAACCCGCTGGGAGCGCTGATCGGAGGGCTCACGGTGGGCATCGCCCAAGAGGTCTCGGTGGCGTTCTTCGCGCCCGGCTACAAGATCGGCGTGGCCTTCGTGATCCTCGCCATCGTGCTGCTCGTTCGACCAACCGGCATCCTGGGGACGAAGGAATGAAACGCGAACGGCTGATGATGCCGCTGCTGGTCATCCTGACCACCGCGGCGCTCGTCCTGCTGCCGCTGGACCGGTCCGGCGGCGACATCTCCGGCACCTTCGACTACGTGGTCCAGTTCGGCATCACCTTCCTGATCTTCGCGATCATGGTGATCGGCCTGAACATCCAGCTTGGCTACGCCGGCATCAGCAACTTCGGCGTGGCCGGCTTCTTCCTGCTGGGCTCGTACATCGCGGGGCTGTTCGTGGTCCCCCCGGCAACGAACCAGTTCGTCACGTACGTCGGCGGCTTTGCGAAGCTGTTCAACCCCCTGCCCGGCCTCTACACGGACCAGTGGCTGCCGTTCGTGGCCGGCACGATCGCGGCGGGGGCGGCCTGCGGCATCCTCGGAGGCCTGCTGGCGCTGCTGACCCCGCGTCTACGGTTCGACTACCTGGCCATCGCCACGATCGGCGTTGCGGAGCTGCTTCGCGCCGTCGCCACCGTCCAGGTGGGGCTGGTCAACGGCGACCGCGGCCTGATCGGCATCCCCTCCCCCATGCAGAAGCTCATCCCCACGGACATGTACCAGATCTTCCTGGTCGTGCTGCTGGCGGTCGTGCTCGCCGTGGTCTACGTCGCGGCCGAGCGCGCCGTGCGCTCGCCGTGGGGCCGCGTCCTGCGTGCGCTCCGCGAAGACGAGACGGCGACGGCGGCCGCGGGCAAGAACGTGTTCGCCTTCAAGACCCAGGCGTTCATCCTTGGCGCCGTGATCATGGGCGTCGCGGCCTCGTTCTTCACCTACTACCGGCGCGGCCTGACGCCCACCGACTTCGAGCCGCTCCAGGGCACGTTCCTGTTCTGGGTGATGCTCATCGTCGGCGGCGCGGGCAGCAACAAGGGCGCCATCGTCGGCGCCTATGTCGTCTGGGGCCTCTGGATCGCCAGCCTCCAGCTCACGTCGTATCCGATGCCGGAGGAGATCTCCAGCCGCATCCCGTTCGTGCGCTTCGTGCTGCTGGGCGTCTTCTTCGTGGCGACGCTGCTGGTCCGGCCCCAGGGCCTGGTGCCGGAAGACCGCCGCGTCTCGAGATGGGTCCAACGCACGGTGGGCAGAGGCGGGCCGCTGTCCACCCCCGCAGAGCCCGACACGCCGGACGCGGTGCGGCCCTAGGCCGATCCGCACCACCGCTCCGTGCCCACTCGCGTCCAGGATCTCGTCGGCGGCCTGGACCAGGGCACGACCGGCACCCGCTTCGCGATCTTCGACCGGGGCGGCCGGCTGGTCGCCTCGGACTACCGGCCGAATCGCCAGATCCACCCGCAGCCGGGCTGGGTCGAGCACGACCCGCTGGAGATCTGGGCCGACGCCCAGGCCGTCATGCGCGGCGCGCTGGCGAAGGCCGGCGTCGCGGCCGGGCGGCTCGCGGCGATCGGAATCGCCAACCAGACCGAGACCCTCGTCGTCTGGGACCCGGCCTCCGGCCAGCCGCTGGGCAACGCCGTCGTCTGGCAGGACACGCGGGCGCGGGAGCTGTGCGACGAGCTGGCTCGAACCGGTCTCGCGGAGACGGTCGCGGAGCGGACCGGCCTTTCGCTCAGCAGCTACTACACGGCCCCGAAGCTGGCCTGGCTGCTTCGCCACGTCCCCGGCCTGCGGGAGCGCGCCGAGTCGGGCGCGGCCGTGGCCGGGACCATCGACGCGTGGCTGACGTGGAACCTGACCGGCGGCGCGCGCGCGGCCGGCGGGGCCGCAGGCGCGAACCGGGCCGCAGGCACGAACCGGGCCGCAGGCGCCGGCGCCGGCCGCCATGTGACCGACTACAGCAACGCGTCGCGGACCATGCTGCTGGACCTGGAGCGCCTGCGCTGGGATGGGGAGCTCGCCGCGGCCTTCGGGATACCGCAGGCCATGCTGCCGGAGGTTCGGCCCTCGATCGATCCGCTGGGCGGAGCGCGGACGGCCGCGGACGTCCTCGGGGAGCCGGTCCCACTGCTGGCGAGCCTGGGCGATCAGCAGGCCGCGCTCGTCGGGCAGGCGTGCTTCGACCGCTGGGAGACCAAGCTCACCATCGGCACGGGCACGTTCGCGCTCGCCAATCTGGGCGAGACGGCCGTGCGGTCCAGCCACGGGCTCGTGACGTCGGTCGGCTACGGTCGCGACCCGGGTCGTTGTACGTACGTCCTGGAGGGCTCGATCGCGTACAGCGGCGGCGTCATCCAGTGGCTCCGGGACGGCCTCGGCATCGTCGCGTCGGAGACAGAGGCCGAGGCCCTGGCGTCGGACGTGCCGGACAGCGGCGGCGTCACGCTGGTGCCGGCGTTCTCGGGCCTCTACGCGCCACATTGGGACATGACGGCGCGCGGCCTGATCGGCGGCCTGACGGGCCACTCGGACCGCCGGCACATCGTTCGCGCCGCGTACGAGGCCATCTGCTTCCAGGCCCGCGAGGTGCTCTCGGCGATGGAGCTCGACATGGGCCGGCGGCTTCAGGAGGTCCGGGTCGACGGCGGCGCGAGCCGCAGCGACTTCCTGATGCAGCTCCTGGCCGACACGCTCTCGCGGCCCGTGCTCCGGCCCGCCGTGACGGAAGCCACGGCCCTCGGCGCTGCCTCGCTCGCGGGGCTGGCCGCTGGCCTCTGGAGCGGCACGGACGAGCTGCGCTCCCTCTGGAGGCTGGACCGCCGGTTCGATCCGGCCGAGGACCCGGCACGCGCCGACGAGCGCGCCGGGATCTGGTCACGCGCCGTCGAGCGGAGCCGCGGCTGGTGAGCCGGAGCGAGCCGGGAGCGCCGGTACCCAATGCCGACGGGGTTCCGGCCGCGGACGCGGTTCGGGCCACGCACGCCGACGTCGAGGCGTGGCGGACGGAGCTCTCCAACTGGGGGCGCTGGGGCCCGGACGACCGCCTCGGCACCCTGAACCTGATCGACGACGCACGACGGGCCGCGGCCGTGCGGCTCGTCCGAACTGGACGGGCCGTCTCCTGCTCGCGGCCACTGCCGACGCGCCCCGCGATCGACAACCCGTTCCCAGTGACCCACACGATCGTCCAGACACGCGACCCCAACTCCGCGCAGGACCACCTGGGCATCGCATCGCACGGGTTCTCCACCACCCATCTGGATGCGCTGTGCCACGTGTCGCACGGCGGGCTCAGCTACAACGGCGTCCCGGCGGCGCCGCGCGGCGCGCTGCTCGAGACCACCCTGGGCATGGGCGAGATGCGCGATGGGGTCATCGGCCGAGGGATCCTGCTGGATGTCGCCGGGACGGATGCCCAGGGCGGTCCGGGCTACCTGGAGGCCGGCACGGCCGTCGCTCCCGAGGCGCTCGACGCGGCCGCGGAGCTCGCCGGCATCCGCGTGGAGGCAGGCGACCTCGTGCTCGTTCGGACCGGCCGCTGGGCGCTTCGCGACGCCGCCGGAGCGTGGAGCCCCACGCGGAGGCTGGCAGGGCTGGACGCGCGATGCCTGCCCTGGCTGCACCGGCACGACGTGGCACTGCTCGGCTCCGACGGAGTCTCGGACGCGATCCCGTCGCCGGTCGAGGGCGAGCCGGAGCCGATCCACGACCTGGCAATCGTCACCCTGGGCCTCCCGCTGCTCGACAACCTCGACCTGGAGCGCCTCGCCGTCGCGTGCCGAGATCTCGGGCGCTGGGAGTTCCTGCTGGTGGTCGCGCCATTGATCGTGGCCAACGGGACGGGCTCGCCCGCGAACCCGATTGCCCTCTTCTGAGCGCACCCCAACTGGTACGATGAGTGCTGTTGTCTAACAACTTCCGCGGCGAGTCCGTGGATCGATTGGCGGCCGTTGTGAGGAGCCGGATGTGGACGTGATCGGGGCGTTGTCCGGGGTCCGCGTCATCGACGTGTCCAAGCTGCCTGCCGGCCAGTATTGCGGCCGAATCCTCGCCGACCTCGGAGCGACCGTCGTCAAGCTGGAGGCCGCGCCCGACGGCGATTCGCTGCGCGAGGTCAGCCGCTCCGACCCGCGCCGTCGCCACCTCTTCGACTCCATGAACGCGGGCAAGCAGAGCGTCCTGCTCGATCCCGAAGATGCCACGAGCATGCGGATCGTCGCCGACCTGATCGACTCGGCCGACGTCCTCCTCGTCTCCCCCGAGTCGGGCCTCGCGGCCCCCTGGGGCATCGATCCGTCGGCCCTGGCGGCGCGCAACGCGCGGCTGATCACCTGCTTCCTGACGCCCTACGGGATGACCGGTCCGCTGGCGGGCCAGCCGGGCGGCGAGGCGGTCGTCCAGGCGCTCTCCGGCACGGCGTTCATGACCGGCGAGCCCGGGGGCCCGCCGTACCTCACGGGTGCCGGACTGCCGCACACCCTCACGGGGATGCAGGGCGCGCTCGCCATCGGCCAGGCATTGCTGGCGCGCGAGACCTCCGGGACCGGCCAGCTGATCGACATCGCCATGCTGGACGTCTCCTTCGCCATGGACTGCGCGAACAACCCCATGGTCGCGAGTGAGCGCGGCCGGTTTCAGCCCGAGCCGATCGGGCGCTTCCACTACGCCGAGACGATCGGGACCTATCGCGGCCGGGACGGCTACCTCGTGATCGAGGTCTGGGGCGAGGGACCGGACAGCACGTGGGCGCGCCTCGCCCGGGCCATCGGCCGGCCGGACCTGATCGACGATCCGGAGTTCTTCGACGACCAGGTCCGCGTCTCGCAATGGGACCGCATCGTGCCGATGGTCGAGAGTTGGCTCCAGTCGTTTCCGTCGGACGATGCCGCGATCGAGGCACTCGACGCGGCCAAGGTGGTGGCCGGCCGGATCCTGGAGCCCCATGAGGCCATCCTCCAGCCGTCGGTGATCGCGCGCGGCGTCATCCGGGAGGTCGTCGGCCGCGACGGCGAAAGCATCCCGATCGTCGCCACCCCGTACCGCATGCCCGCTTCCCCGACCACCATCGGACGTCCGCCGGGCCTCGGCGAGCACACGCAGGAGGTCCTCGCCGAGTGGCTCGGAGACGGACACCAGCGGGCCAGAGCCGCGGCACAGATGGCGCGGCCGGATGGCGCCGGTGCCACCTCGGAGCGCCCGCGAGCCCTGGCCAGCGTCAAGGTGCTCGAGCTCTCGGCGGCGGTGGCGGGCCCGTACGCCGCACGGCTTTTCGTCGATCTGGGCGCCGACGTCATCAAGGTCGAGCGGCCGCCCTTCGGCGACATGCAGCGCATCTTCCACCCGCCCGACATGGCGGAGGGCGCGGCTTTCGCGTTCACCTCAGCCGGCAAGCAGAGCCTCTGTATCGACGTCTCCTGGCCGGAGGGCAGGCAGATCGTGCGCGAGCTGGTCCCGTACGTGGACGTGGTGCTGGAGAACTCGACGCCCGGAACGATGGAGAAGCTCGGCTTCAGCTACGAGGCCCTGCGGGAGCTCAACCCGACGCTCGTCTACTGCTCGGTGAGCGGCTTCGGCCAGGACGGGCCGTGGGCGGGCCGCCGGGCCACGGACCCGGCCGTCCAGGCCTGGTCGGGTCTCGCGGCGATGATCGGGGAGCCCGACGGCCTGCCGTATGAGAACGCGGCCGGCTTCTGTGACACGACGACGGCGACAGCGGCGGCGATCGCCGCGACGTTCGCGCTCTACCACCGGCGCCGGACGGGGGCGGGGCAGCACGTCGAGGTCTCGCTGCTCGAGACGATCCTCGCCGCGGACTGCACGACGATCCCGGCGGTGGTCGCCTCGCGGGGCACCTACCGCCCGCACCGGACCGGACGGATCGGCCACCTGGGCGTGACGGCCCTGCTGCCCGTGGCGGGCCGCTTCGTGGTGGTCGAGATGGACGGGTCGGGTGCGGGAGGCGCCTGGGAGCGCGTGGCGCGGATGGTCGGCCGCCCCGACCTCGTCGAGGACGCGCGCTTTGCCGGCGAGGCTGCACGGGTCGTCAACCGAGGGGACCTGCTTCCGATCCTGGACGCCTGGTCGTCGGGGTTTGCGGACCTCGAGGCCGCGCTGGACGCATGCGCGACGGCCTCGGTCAGCGCGGCCGGCGTGCTCACACCCTGGGAGGCGGCCCAGCATCCACAGCTGCTGGCGCGCGGCATGGTGCGCGACGTCCCCGCGGCCGACGGACCGGCGTTCCCGACGATCGCGACGCCGGCACATTTCTCCGAGACGCCGATCCAGGTGGGCCCCGCGGCGCAGCTCGGCCAGCACAATCGCGAGATCCTCTCGGGCGTCCTCGGCTACCCGGATGCGCGGATCGACGAGCTCGAGGGTGCCGGGATCCTCCAGTCGGCGAGCCGGTGAGCGCCGCCCCGTTCGTCCAGGTCGGCAACGTCCGGATCACCTCGATCACGGACGGCTGGTTCCCGCCCTACGGGGCCCAGGAGCTCTTTCCCATGTCCAGCCACGAGGCGTGGCTCGAGCAGCACCACTGGCTCGACCCGGATGGCAACGTGTCGCTCCGCTCGGGTTGCTTCCTGATCGACGATGGCGACACGCTGATGCTGGCGGACACGGGCTTCGGCACCCACGACCTCGGCGGCTGGGGGCACGGCCGGCTGCTCACGGCGCTCGAGGAGCTCGGCGTGCGGCCGGAGCAGATCGACATGGTGCTGACGACGCACTTCCACAACGACCACATCGGCGGTCACACCGTGCCGTCCGGCGGTGCCGGGTCCGCCGTCGCGGCGTTCCCCAACGCGCGCTACCCCGTCCGGCAGCTCGAGTGGGACTACTGGATGGCGGATGCCCAGCGTGGCGAGCCGACCGTGGA
>JAXDKU010000100.1:0-7975 GCA_034667005.1 Chloroflexota bacterium | reverse complement strand
GGCCGGCATCAAGGTCGAAGATGTCATCACGGCCATCGGCGGCCAGCCGATCGCCACGGCCGAGGACCTCCTCGCGGCTCTTCGCATGCTGAAGCCCGGCGACACGGTGGACGTGACCATCGAGCGCAGCGGCACGGCGAAGAATGTGACCGTGACGCTGAGTAGTCCGCCCGAGGCGTCCCCGGCTCCGTAGCGGCGGCGCCGCACGCGGGCCAGGGTCGCTCGCCCCACGCATCGGCGGCCGCTTCGTGCCGTGCGCCTCGCTCGAGAGCCTGGCGACGCCAGCCTGACGACTTTCTACCCTCCGTGAACACGCTCGACCGCGTGGCGCTCAGGCGGCCCCTTCGACCGCGTAGACGGCCGGCCAATGTGGACCTCGGGATGCTGCAGTAGCCGTTTCCGGTTAACAGACCGGCGATCGCGGGCCGGTGGACGACGGATGAGACGAGCTCCGTCGGCGGATGGCGCCCTGGAGTCGGCGTTCGACTCCAGCTCTGTTCACGCTCCGTAGAAAGTTGCGCATCACCGCGTCCGCGACGAGCCGACTGGCGGTGCCAGGTCGCCGTGGCCGGAGGCGCGGCGTCAGGGGAAGCGCCCTACGGAGCCATGATCGGATACGGGTGCATAACGTACCCAATCACAACCGCACCAACCGCCAGCACCGCGAAGATCGCAATGACCACGGCGGCGTACCACAAGACGTGGAGCAAGCCCTTGGCGAGCGAGACTCCCACTGCCATAGCTCCGGCTGGTGTCGCCATGTTCCCAAGCATCGGCCGATGCTTGGGTAGCGTCAACCTGGCCCGAATTCGAACCGGGACACTCCGTCGAGAGCCTGATCGGGACCCGCTACATCGAGCCCCAGAACGTGACCATGCGGATGGGCATGCGCCGCTACACGCGCTCCGCCATCGGGTTCTCCAAAAAGGTCGAGAACCACGCTGCGGCCACGGCGCTGCACTTCATGTGGATGAACTTCGGGCGGACCCACAAGAGCCTGAGCAAGCCCTACCCGCGCACTCCTGCGATGGCGGCGGGCCTCGCAGATCACATCTGGACGAGTGAGGAGATCGCGGCGCTACCGGACTAGGATCGGACCGTGAACCGCTGGCGGAGGCGCGTTGTTGCCATGACGATTGCCGGCCTGGCCCTGGCGGCCTGTGATCCCGCATATCAGATCTATGTGGTGAACGAGCGGGCCCATTGGGTCTTGGTCGTCGTTGAGTACGAGGACGCGGGAAGTCAGCGCACCTCGTACAAGGTCCCAGAGCACTCCGAGGGACTAACGATTAGTGGCATTGGATACCTGACTGGCCGCGTTCTGGTGTTCGACCCGGTCGCTTGCGACGTGCTCGGGCAGACTGCTGTCATGGACCTCAGCAGGGTCACCGTACGGGTTCCCGCATCGGGACAGGCTGTGCTCGAGGAGTCGATCTCACACCCCGACGTGGTGGAGATTCCTGTCTACAGCGGGGGCGGCGGTTGCTTCCTCCCGGTTTCAAACTGAGGCATTACCCGCTTCCGGCTAACGGACCGGCGATCGCGGCCGCTGGGCGACGGCAGAGACCAGCGCCGTCGGCGGATGGCGCCCTGGAGTCGCCGTTCAGCTTCAACTCCGTTCGCGCTCCGTAGAAGATTGCGCATCACCGCGTCCGCCACGAGCCGACTGGCGGTGCCAGGTCGCCGAAGCCGGAGGCGGGGGGCAGGGCGCAGGCCCACAAGAGTCGCGCGCCAGCCGGCCGCGCCGTCCGGCTGCGCCAGGTCGGCGGCGTGCCTCCGCGTCCGCCACCAGCTGGCCGGCTGTGGTCCTGTGGCGGGACTGCGGCCCACCTGAGCGACGCCCGCGCGATCGGCTCCGAGTGCGCGAATCGGATCCCAGCGAGCGTGCGAAAAAGGGGCTTGCGCTGCATTGTCCTGTATGTCTATTATTCCACTGGACTTAGCCGAGTCGCTCTGGAAGCGCATGGGTCGGAACTCCGAGGGGATACCGGGCCCGCGAGAACCAGCCAGCTCAACAGGCACGACGGCGTCACCGTCGAGCCACACGTTCATCGAAGGAGACACTCTTGGTCCGCAAGCTGCTCACCGTTCCGGTCGCATTGACGCTGTCGCTCGCCGTTGTCGCGGCCGCCTGTGGAAGCGGCGCAACCACGGCCCCGGCAACCTCCGGAAACGGCACGCCTGCCGGCAGCAGCGGCTCTTCCGCGGCGCCCGGCGGCAGCCCGACCGCGCCCGGCGGCTCGTCCGCGGCGCCCGGCGCCACCCCGACCGCAACACCCTTCCAAGCTGCGGCCGGCGCCGTGACGCTGGTTGCCTACTCCACGCCCAAGGCCGCGTATGACGCCATCACCCCGCTCTGGCAGGCAACGCCCGACGGCAGCGGCGTCGAGGTCGAGAGCTCGTACGGTGCTTCCGGCGACCAGAGCCGCGCAGTCGAGGCCGGCCTGCCCGCCGACGTCGTCGCCTTCTCGCTCGCCCCCGACATCGACCGCCTCGTCAAGGCCGGTCTCGTGGCATCGGATTGGAACAGCGGGCCGACGAAGGGCATGGTCACCGACAGCGTGGTCGTCCTCGTGGTTCGCAAGGGCAATCCCAAGGGCATCAAGACGTGGGACGACGTGATCAAGGACGGCGTCGCCGTCATCGAGCCCAACCCCTTTACGTCCGGCGGCGCCCGCTGGAACGTCATGGCCGCCTACGGTGCCTGGATCAAGAACGGCGCCACCGAGGCGCAGGCTGTCGCCAACCTGACCGCGCTGTTCAAGAACATCGTCGTCCAGGACATCAGCGCCCGGGCCGCGCTCCAGACGTTCATCGCCGGCCAGGGTGACGTGATGCTCGCCTATGAGAACGAGGCCATCGCGGCCCAGGCCAGCGGCCAGGCGGACATCGACTACGTCGTGCCCGACCAGACGATCCTCATCGAGAACCCGGCCGCCGTCGCGACTGGCGGAGACGCGACGGAAAAGGCCAAGTCGTTCCTCGCCTTCCTGACCACGCCCGAGGCGCAGAACACTTACGCCGCCAAGGGTTACCGGCCGGTGATCGCCGACGTGCTCGCCCAGCACGCCGACACGTTCCCCCAGCCGAGCGGGCTCTTCACCATCGAGGACCTGGGCGGCTGGACCCAGGTCACGACCAAGTTCTTCGACAAGACCAACGGCATCGTCGCGGGGATCGAGATCGGCCTGGGCGTCACCCCGTGAGGCAGCGTCCATGAGCTTTGCCGCGGGGATCCGCGGTCGGCTCGGTCGTCAATCGGCTCCCAGTGATCCTCCTCCTGGATCCGGTGCGGGCGCTCGGCTAACAGCCGGGCGCCTTCCCGGTTCCGGGCTGCTGGGCCCGGGCATCGCCGCCGCCTACCTCGGCCTCATCGTGCTGATCCCGCTCGCGGCTGTTGCATGGCGCGCCGTCTCCGGCGGGACCGATTCCTTCATCCAGGCCGTGGTCAACCCACAGGCCATGGCCACCCTCCAACTGACGCTGATCCTGGCGCTCATCGTGGTTGCCATCAACGCCGTCATGGGCACGCTCATCGCCTGGATCCTGGTGCGGGATGACTTCCCGGCCAAGCGGATCGTCAACGCACTGATCGACCTGCCATTCGCCCTGCCGACGATCGTGGCCGGCCTGACCCTGCTGGCGCTCTACGGACCCAAGAGCCCGTTCGGCCTCAACCTCGCCTATACGCAGGCGGGGATCCTCCTCGCGTTGCTCTTCGTCACGCTCCCGTTCACGGTGCGCGCCGTCCAGCCGGTGCTGCTGGAGCTCGACCGCGACATGGAAGAGGCCGCGGCGTCCCTTGGCGCCTCGTCTCCCGTGATCCTGCGCCGCATCATCCTGCCGACGCTGCTGCCGGCGATCCTCACCGGAAGCGGCCTGGGCTTCGCCCGGGCGATCGGCGAGTTCGGGTCGGTGGTGCTCATCTCGGGGAACATTCCGTTCAAGACGGAGGTTGCCTCCGTCAACGTGTTCACCCAGATCCAGAACGACGATCCGGGCTCCGCCGCCGCCGTCTCCGTTGTCCTGCTCGTGATCTCGCTCGTGGTGCTCGGTGCGCTCGACTACATCCGCCGACGGCGCGGCCACGAGACGGAGGCGGAGGCATGAGCGGCGAGGTCGCCACCACCGCGCAGCCGGCCCGCTACGGGCGTCGCTCGATCCGCCTCGGTGTCCGGTTCCTCGGCCTGGGCTACCTGCTGCTGCTGCTCGCCCTTCCCGTCGGGCTTGTCTTCTACCGGACGTTCGAGTCCGGCATCGCACCGGTCATTGCCGCGCTCAAGACACCGGCGTTCCAGCACGCCTTCTGGATGACCGTGACCATCGCCGCCATCGCGGTGCCGGTGAACACGATCTTCGGCGTCGTGACCGCGCTCGCCCTGGTACGCCGAAGGTTCCCCGGCCGCGGCCTGCTCAACGCCGTCATCGACCTGCCGTTCGCCCTTTCACCCGTCGTCATCGGGCTGTCGCTGGTGCTGGTATACGGCAAGAACGGCTGGTTCGGCCCCGCGCTCGGCGATCTCGGCTTCCAGGTGATCTACGCGCTCCCGGGCATGGTCATCGCCACGATCTTCGTGTCGCTGCCGTTCGTGGTGCGCGAGGTGATTCCGGTGCTGCGCGAGATCGGCACGGACCAGGAGGAGGCGGCGTACACGCTGGGGGCATCGCCGATGCGGACGTTCTGGAAGGTGACCCTTCCGGCGATCCGTTGGGGCGTCATCTACGGCGTGATCCTGACCACGGCGCGCAGCCTCGGCGAGTTCGGGGCCGTCAGCATCGTGTCGGGTCGGCTCTCCGGCAAGACCGAGACGCTGACCCTGTACGTCGAGGACCGCTACCACGAGTTCGACCTGATCGGCGCGTACGCCGCTGCCGTCGTGCTGGCGCTGTTGGCGCTCGCCGTGCTGCTGGCCATGAACGTGATGCAATCGGGGCGCGGGTCGCGTGCCCGCGAGTGGGTCGGCGACCTTCTCCGGCTCGGCAGCGCACGGGCACGCCGCGGCCGCGGCCGCGCCACGCTCGAACCCACCCAATCAACTGGAACCGGAGGCTGATCCCAGCATGGCCATCACCGTCGAGTCCGTTACCAAGCGCTTCGGCGACTTCGTGGCGGTGGATCGCGTCAGCATGGAGGTGCCGGACGGCGAGCTGACGGCTCTCCTCGGTCCGTCGGGGAGCGGCAAGTCCACGCTGCTCAGGATCATCGCCGGGCTGGAGATCCCCGACGGCGGCACCGTCCGCCTCGGCGAGCGCGACGTCACCCACATCCCACCGCAGGGCCGCGGCATCGGCTTCGTCTTCCAGCACTACGCCCCGTTCAAGCACATGACCGTGCGAGACAACGTGGCGTTCGGCCTGACCATTCGCCGCCGGCCCAGGGACGAGATCACCCGGCGCGTGCACGAGCTGCTCAGCCTGGTGCAGATCGAGCAGTTCGCCGATCGATATCCCAATCAGCTTTCGGGCGGCCAGCGCCAGCGCATGGCCCTGGCGCGGGCGCTCGCGGTCGAGCCAGAGGTGCTCCTTCTCGACGAGCCCTTCGGAGCGCTCGACGCCCGCGTGCGCAAGGAGCTGCGCCTCTGGCTGAGGCGGCTCCACGAGGAGACCCACGTCACGACCGTCTTCGTGACGCACGATCAGGAGGAGGCCATGGAGGTCGCCGACCGGATCGTCGTCATGAACCACGGCGTGATCGAGCAGGTCGGCGCGCCGCGAGAGCTCTACGAGCGGCCGGCGAACGAGTTCGTGATGAGCTTCATCGGCCCGGTCAACCAGCTCGGCTCTGCCTACGTCCGCCCGCACGACATCGATCTGTTCCTCGAGCCCGTGGACGGGGGAGAGGAGGCCCTGATCGAGCGCGTGACCTATCTGGGCTTCGAGGTGCGAGTCGGCCTGCTGCGCGCCGACGGCGTCCGCATCTGGGCCCAGCTGCCGCGCGACGAGGCCGAGCGCCTGGAAGTCGACAACGGCCAGATCGTGTACGTGCGCGCCCGCCACGAACGAGTCTTCGCGCCAGCGCTGAGCGCCTGACCGAGGGCTCTTGCGCGGGGCGCCGGCCGAGCGGGCGCCGGTCGAGCGGGCGCCGGTCGAGCGGGGCGCGGTCGACTGCGAACTGCGCGGCCCCGGCGCCGGGGGAGGAAACTCCCTGCCTGGAACAGCCTCTGAGGTGTCGCGGCGCCACTCCGGACCCGATCGATGCCGGCGCGTTCCCTCAACCAGTTCACCACGTGACTGGTATGGCCCGCTTCGCCCCTTCTTTCCCTCAGCTAGTCACCCAGGGACTCCGAGTTGGAAGCGCGAGGGTCGGAGCCGCGTTCCTCGCGCCGGATCGGCCGCACCGCACGCTCGGGACAGACCCCACGTGACCGTGGCGGCGGCTTCGGAGGGCTCGGGACTTGTCTCGCAGTCCGTGGATGACTGAATGAAGGAAACCCATCCCAGCCCCGGCACGGCCACGGAGCCCTCCCGTCGATGTGTCGCGGGCCCGCGGTGTCTCGCGGCCAACGCGACCGCCGCGGCCCGGCGCCGAACGAGCGGCTAGGCTCCGGCGGTCGTGCCCCGGATACGGCCGAGCGACACCCAGGCCTTGGGGTCCTTGGCCAGTGCCTCGACGGCGGGCGGCAGCTCCCCACCGCTGAGGTCCGCGAGCGACGTGGACTCCAGCACGTGACGGAGGCTGGCGCGCACGGCGATCCAGACGTCCGTCAGGCGCACGGCCGGGCCCTTGTACTCCACGTTTTCGGGCCGGTCCCCGCGGACGTTGGCGAGGGGCCCGTCGACGGCGCGGATCACATCGGCGAGGCTGATCTCCGTCGCTGGCCGCGCCAGGGTGTAGCCGCCCTCGGGGCCGCGCTGGCTCCGGACGATGCCAGCATGCTTCAGCTCGAGCAGGATGCTCTCGAGGAACTTGATGGGAATGTCCTGCGCCTCGGAGATGCGTTCCGCCTTCATCGGGCCCGCAGCGGCAGCCGCCAGCTCGGCGGAAGCCCGCAGGGCATAGTCGGCTTTGGCGGAGACACGCATGGCGCGCCTATTGTCCGGTATTCCGGTCGAATTCGCCGGGTCAGTTGGCCAATGTGTCGCCAGGCGTCAACGTCGGGCACGTCCAGTGCACGCCCAGTCCATGCCCAGCCCGCAGCCAGGGCTCGAGCCGGGTGGCAGGGGGCGATATCGGTTTCTTCATCGCTCGGGCGCCGTCCCTACATCGACCGTCCCCTACGGTGCCTGCGACGTGCCGGTCTGCGGCACGCACCGCGCCGGGGAGACGGCGCATCGTCAGGGACGGTGTGGCGCTGGAGGACGTTCGGGCCGAGCCCGGTCGTGGCGCCCCGCCGACCCTGCGGGAGGAGAGCCATGTCCAGGCAGCTTGTCCGGTTGCCGTGGTCCGGTCTGGCGATCCCGGTGATCGCCGCGCTTGCCGTTGCGTGCAGCGCAAGCAGTGTCACGCCCCAGGGGACAGCCAGCGGGCCCCAGCACCATGAGCCCCCACCCACTCGGGCGGCGCCGCAACCGTACCCCGGGACGACGTTCGAGAACCCCGGCCTCAACCCGGCCACCGATCCCTCCGACGATCCGTACTCGACCTTCGCTCTGGACGTGGACACGGCTTCGTGGGGCGTGGCACGCCGATTCATCGAGGACGGGCGCCTGCCGGACCCGGATAGCGTGCGCGTCGAGGAGTACGTCAACGCCTTTCCCGGCGGCTACGAGACGCCGCGGGACGCCACCTTTGCGATCCACGTGGACGGATCGTGGACCCCGTTCACGGGACGTGACGCGGTCCTGGTGCGCGTCGGACTGCAGAGCCGGGCGGTGCCCGACCGTCTGCGCGCGCCCGTGTCGCTGACATTCGTCATCGACACATCCGGATCGATGGGCACCGAGAATCGCCTGGAGACGGTCAAGGCCGCGTTCAGGACCCTGGTCGACAACCTCGGGGAGGAGGACTCCGTCGCGATCGTGCGCTTCAGTAATG
>JAXDKU010000099.1:0-5776 GCA_034667005.1 Chloroflexota bacterium | reverse complement strand
GTGCGGGAAGCGGTCCCGCACCACGGCCGGAAGCGTGACGTTCATGATCGCGATGCCGATGCCGCTCGGCACCGTCGCGGCCAGGAGCATCGCGGGCGAGGACACCGCGGAGCGGAGCAGCGTGCCCACCACGATCAGCATGAGGCCCGCGGCGACCGCTCGCTCCCTGCCGATCAAGCGGACGACGGGCGCCCCGCTGACCGAGAAGGCGCCCATGCAGACGAACGGGATCGTCGTGAGCACTCCGGCCAGTGCGCTGCTCATGCCCGTGTCCGCTCGGATCTCCTCGAGCAGGGGGCCGACCGACACGACCGCGATCCGCAAGTTGAACGCGGCCACGACGATCCCGACCAGCGCGGCGACGATCGCCAGCGACGGACGCCGGCGGCCCGCTGCGGCGGCACGCGCTTCGCGCTTCGGCACTGCCGCCCCCCTTCGCCGCTGTCCCCCGCCGTTCTCGGCCGCTGCGCAGCCTCGCGCGAACCGGCACCCGGAGGGGGGTGTGAGTGCCGGTCCGCGTAAAGCCTGGCGCGAATGGTAATACAAAGCTCCATTGCTGGTCAACCGGGCAAGGGGCCGAAACTCCGGCTTGTGCGCGCGGGTGAGCGGGTACTCGACCGCCATGCATCCGAACCTCTCGCTGCCGGGCCCGTCGCGGCCGATCAGGATCGAGCCGATCGAGCTGCCCAGCGCTCCACCGCAGCCCGTCGAGGTGCCCTCGGCGCCGAAGCCGGACGAAGTCCCACTGCCAGCGGCCGCAAGTGCAGGTGGAGGCGCCTGACCTGATCCAGCCAGTGGCGGCCTTCCGCGCCTGGCGGGTCGTGGAGGGGCGGCTCTGGTCTCCCCACGTGGACGTTGCCTGGACCGAGCCGGTCCAGCGCGCCCGCTGCCGCCGGCCGGTGCGCGACGCGCCCGGCCCGTCCGCGCCGCTCCCGCACGCGGCTCCGCATCCCGAGTGCGGCTGCGGGATCTACGCGTACCACGAGATGGTTCCCCGGCTTCGAGCGACGTTCCAGGTGCCCGGCTTCGTGCTCGGCATCGTCAGCGTCTGGGGCAACATCCAGGTGTACGCCGAGGGCCTTCGGTCCGAGTACGCGCGCGTAAGGGCGATCGCCTACCTCGGCGGGTGGGGCGGCCCCGCCAACCGCGACCGGCGCCGCGCGGCGGCCGGGCTCGGTGCCGACCTCGTGGCGTATCCCGACATCGAGCTCGCGGCGAGGGGCTACGGCGGACCGCTGCCGGCGGCACTACTGCCCTGACGTTCCCCAAGCGACGCTCCGCACGCACGTCCTTGACAACAGAAGGGTCTTGGTAATACAAATGCCCTTCTCTGTTTAACGCGTAGGGGACGACGGATCCTCTTCCCGCTGGCGTATCGCATGAGGAGTCGAGGCTATGCCTGCCATCGAGACCAGCAGCAAAGGCGAGCACAAGTTCACCTTCGAGGCCGACGAAGTACCGGCCAACCCGCCCGGTGCGGCGGACATGACCGACGAGGAGCTCAACGCCGAGCACCTGCGCCGGGTCAAGAACGACCCGACGTTCCGGGAGGGCAAGGCGCCCGAGTCCTGGAAGTTCCACGACGAGATCAGCTGGGAGCAGGAGGTCGAGTCGTGCTACGGCAAGAAGTGGGGCAACCAGGGCATCGGAAAGCTGCGCGAGGTGATCGTCACCCGTCCCTCCTACAACGAGTTCCTCGACATCTTCTTCGAGGACAGCGCCGGCTACATGGAGCAGTGGACTCCCGAGCGGCCTGATCCTGACGTGTGGTACGAGCAGTACGAGACGCTGAAGCAGAACTACCGCGACAACGGCGTGCTCGTGCACGAGGTGATCGTCCCGAAGCAGACGATGGGGCCATACGGGCACATGCGCTGGTGGGCCTTTGGCGCCGATACCGGCAGCATCCTCAACGGCGGCGCGATCATCCCGCGGGCCGGCTACTTCGGCTCCCAGAAGGGCCGCGAGAGCCTCTGGCAGCAGGTGCTCGCGCTGCTGAACATCCCGATCTCGTACACCGTTCGCGGGAAGGGCGTTGCCGAGCTCGGCGGCCAGGTGTGGCTCGACAACCACCACATGATCGTCTCCGACGGCACTGTGATGAACCTCGACGGCGCCCGGCAGCTGAAGCAGATCTTCGCCCAGTCGGATGCGAAGCTGATCCAGATTCCGACATCGGGCCACTACGAGGAGACGGCGTTCCCGTCGGGCGGCACCTCGCACGTGGACATGGTGCTGACCGTGCCGAAGCCGGGCGTGGTCGTGCTGTACCCGCCCTACACCGGCTTCGCGACGGTGAAGTTCTTCAAGCGGCTCGGGTACCAGATCATCGAGGTCCCGAGCGACGAGTACCTGTCCGGTGTCTACAACGCCGTGGTGCTCGAGCCGGGCAAGATCATGACTCCGACGATCGGCGCGAAGCGCACCATCAAGGCGCTCGAGGCGGCCGGCGTCGAGATCGTGCCGACCGAGATGACCGAGGGCATGAAGGCCGGCGGGCTCGTCAAGTGCTCGACCTGCATGGCCCGCCGCGACCAGGGCCCCGCCGTCGAGCAGCTGCTCGAGACACCGCTCGAGACGTTCGCCCCGGAGCTGGCTGTGCCGGACTACGTGAAGAACTGGAAGGACCCGGCCTGGGATTGGGGCTACTCCCTCGACGGGATGCAGGCCTGACGATCGACGCCATCGCCTGGGAGCCGACGACCGCGGACATAGAGCGCGCCAACGTCACGCATTTCATGCGGCGGCACGGCATCGAGTCGCTGGCGCGATTGCGCCAGCGCTCGGTGCAGGAGCCGGCGTGGTTCTGGGACGCCGTGGTCGACGACCTCGGGATCGAGTTCTCGAAGCCGTACTCGAGCGTGTTCGACGACTCGGGCGGCGCCCCCTGGACGCGCTGGTTCCCCGACGGGGAGATCAACGTCGCGGACGCCTGCATCGGCCGCGGCGCGCGCGAATGGCCCGAGCGCGCGGCGGTGATAGCGGAGTCCGAGGACGGCGAGGTGCGCACCCTGACGTACGCGCAGCTCGCCGCCACCGTGGACCGGGTCGCCGGCGGCCTGCGCCGGCTCGGCATCCGGAAGGGCGATGCGGTGGGCGTGTTCCTGCCGATGGTCCCGGAGGCGGTGATCGCGGCATATGCGATCGCGGAGCTCGGCGCGATCTACCTGCCGATCTTCTCCGGCTTCGCCGCTCCCGCCGTGGCCGCCCGCCTGAACGACGCCCGCGCCCGCGCGCTCGTGACGGCGGAGTCGGTCTGGCGCCACGGCCGGCGCGCGTCCATGAAGGCGATCGCGGACGCGGCTGTGGCCGTCTCGCCCAGCGTGGAGGCGACCATCGTCGTCGGCAGCCCCCGCTGCGAGCCGCCGATGGCGCACGGCCGCGACCTGCGCTGGGAGGAGCTGATCTCGGTCGGCGAGGGAGCGGTGACCGAGCCCACCTCTGCGGAGGACGTGTTCATGGTCTCCTACACCTCGGGAACCACCGGGCGGCCGGAGGGCGCGGTGCACGTGCACGGCGGGATGCTCGTCAAGGTCGCCGAGGAGGCGGCGTACCAGACCGACCTGCGCCCTGGCGACGTCGCCTACTGGGTCACCGACATGGGCTGGCGCATGGGCTGCTGGACGATGCTCGGCGCCCACGCCAACGGAGCGACCATGGTGATGTACGACGGTGCGCCGGACTTCCCCGACGCGGGCCGGATCTGGGCCACGGTGGAGCGCCACGGCGTGACGATGCTGGGCGTCTCGCCGACGCTGGTCCGGTCGCTCCGCCGCCACGGCGACGAGCCGCCCGCCGGGCACGACCTCTCGTCGCTGCGGATACTCGGGTCGACGGGCGAGCCGTGGGATCCCGAGCCGTACCTGTGGCTGACGCGCGTGACCGGCGGCGCGGTGCCGATCATCAACATCTCCGGCGGAACGGAGGTGGGCGCCTGCTTCCTGTCCCCTCACCCGGTCGAGCCGATCAAGGTCTGCTCGCTCGGCGGGCCCAGCCTCGGGATGGACATCGACGCTTTCGACGAGGCCGGTGAGCCCGTGCGCGGCCGCGCCGGCGAGCTCGTGTGCAAGCAGCCGTGGCCGGGCATGACGCGCGGCATCTGGGGCGACCGCGAGCGCTACCTCGACACCTACTGGTCGAAGTACCCGGGCGTCTGGCGCCACGGCGACCGGGCGCGGGTCGACGCCGACGGCCAGTGGTTCCTGTCCGCTCGCTCCGGCGACGCCAGGCTTGCGCTCGCCTAGCCGCGACCCGTCGCTCGACAGCGATCGACGGCCAGGCAAGCGATGCGCGGACGCGACCGCTTGACACCCGATCCGGATTTGCGATAGAAGTCCTTAGGCATTCGTATGACCTTTGCAAGTCAGCCGATGCCGTTTTGATCCTCGAACCTGGGAGGGACGACGGAGATCCCATGCCATCGGTTGAACCCGGGCGGCGGCGCTAGCCGGCTGCAGCGTCCCCGCTAGGGCACACACGACCCACCCGCGCTGCCTTCCGCCGTGCGGCACCCGTCCCTTCCCACGAGGAGAAATCGCTTCATGCCGATCGTCAACAAGCAGGCCAACGGAGAGACCGCGATCACCATCGAGCCGGACGACGTTCCGGCCAATCCGCCGAACAGC
The DNA here is from genome assembly GCA_034667005.1 of Chloroflexota bacterium. Lineage (GTDB taxonomy): Bacteria > Chloroflexota > Limnocylindria > Limnocylindrales > CSP1-4 > JAFMJV01. The sequence goes on along the minus strand of JAXDKU010000099.1, from coordinate 1,151 downwards.
GAGCAACTGTCGCCCGAGGAGCTCGACGCCGAGCACCATCGCAGGCAGGCCGACGACCCTACGTTCGAGGCGGGACGCGCCCCGAAGGCCTGGATGTTCCACGACGAAGTGAGCTACGAGCAGGAGCTCGAGCCGCTGTGGGGCAAGAAGTGGGGTAACCAGGGCGTCGGCAAGCTGCGCGAGGTGATGCTGACGGTGCCGCCCGAGAACGAGGTGCGCGACGTCTTCTACGAGGACACCGCCGCCTACATGGAGCAGTGGGAGCCCGAGCGGCCCGACCTCGACCTGTGGCACAAGCAGTACGAGGTGATGAAGAAGAACTACCGCGACCACGGCGTGCTGGTCCACGAGGTCACGGTCCCCGACGCGGTGTTCGGCCCGTACGGCTACACGCGCTGGTTCTGGGCCGCGACCGACGCCGCCTGGGTCCTGAACGGCGGCGCGATCATGCCCCGCGCAGGGTTCTTCGGCGCCCAGAAGGGCCGCGAGCCGGTGTGGCAGAAGGCGCTCGCGCTGCTCGACGTGCCGATCATCTACACGGTCCGCGGCAAGGGCGTGGCCGAGCTCGGCGGGCAGGTGTGGCTCGACAGCCACCACATGCTCGTCTCCGACGGCGTGGTGCAGAACCTGGAGGGCGCGCGACAGCTCAAGCAGGTGTTCGAGATGTCAGACGCCAAGCTGATCCAGATCCCGGTGGCCGGCTTCTACGAGGAGACGGCGTTCCCGTCGGGCGGCACCTCTCACGTGGACATGGTCGTCGGCATCCCGGACATCGGGGTCGCGGTGATCTACCCGCCGTACACGAGCTTCGCCACGGTGAAGTTCTTCACGCGGCTCGGCTACAAGATCATCGAGGTCCCGAGCGACGAGTACCTGTCGGGCATCTACAACATGGTCGTGCTCGAGCCGGGCGTGGTCATGTGCCCGACCGACGGCGCGCCCAGGACGTTGAAGGCGATGCAGGATGCCGGCGTCACGGTCGTCCCGACCGAGATGAGCGAGAGCATGAAGGCGGGCGGCGCGGTGCACTGCTCGACCTGCCAGCTCAAGCGCGACCCGGGGCCGATCTGCGAGCAGCTGATGGAGACGCCGCTCGAGAAGATCGGCCGCGAGTTCCTCGTGCCCGAGTGGGAGAAGGACTGGTCCGACCC
>JAXDKU010000098.1:0-54603 GCA_034667005.1 Chloroflexota bacterium | reverse complement strand
GTCGACACTGCGGAGCGCGCCGGGACCGAGGCCCGACCGCGGCCGGACGAGCTGGAAGATCCCAGGCTCCGGTCCCGGCTCCACGTCCGTCAGCGCCTGCCAGCACGGCCGGATCTCGTCCCCGTGGAGCGGCTCGTGCGTGCGGTCGAGCGCGCAGTAGCCCAGCCGCGCGGCGACAGCGGGACGGAAGTTGCGACAGGACGAGCAGCTCATGGCCGACCGCGAGCACACCCAGCAGCGGGAGCTGTCCGCCTGGTGCGTGCCGCAGTGCGGGCACCGCCACGTCGCCACGACCGGCAGTGTAGCTGTCCTCCGGCGCGCGCGAAGGGCGCCGCGGCGCGAATTGGATCGGGCGTTCGATCGCCGCGTCAGAACGCGGCGGCAGGCCTCACGGACATGCGCTCGACGGATCCTTGACCACGAGGCTCACCTCCGTGCCGGGCGGGACCGAGTCGCCGGCCTCCGGGAACTGGTCGTCCACGATCCAGCTGTCGTCCCGCTGCGTCTCGTCCGGGAATACGGTGCCGACCACCAGGCCGGCCTGCTCGATCTGCGTGCGGGCCGTCGCGAGGTCCAGGCACTGGTAGTTGCCAACGACAACGGGCGTCGGCGTGGGCGTGGGGACCGGGGTGGGAGTCGGCTCCGGCGTGGGGACCGGGGTCGGAACGGGTGTCGGGGTCGGCGTTGGCTCGGGGGTCGCGGTGGGCTCCGGCGTCGGCGACGGGGAGGGGCTGGGCGACGGGCTCGGCGACGGCGAGGGCGAGGGCGACGGGGACGGGCTCGGTGACGGCGAGGGCGATGGGCTGGGCGACGGGGACGGCGATGGCAGCGGCCCGAGCGACAGCGTGTAGTCGATCGGCGTGCCCCGCAGCACCGAGGTCCCCTGGCGGGGATCGGTCGAGATCACCAGCCCGGCCGGCACCACGGAATCGAAGTCCTCGAGCCGAGCGCCGCCGACGAGGCCGGAGGCGCGCAGGAGGTCGAGCGCGTCGATCTCGCTCAGTCCCTGGAGCGACGGCACGGGAACCGTGGCGCTCTGCGTCGAGACGACCACGTTGATGGTCCCGCCCCGCGGAACGGCCGCGCCCGGGGCAGGCGTCTGGGAGAGGATCGTGTCCGGCTCGGCCACGTTGTCCTCCTGGAAGCTGGGTGCCAGCTTGAGGCCCTGCTGGCCGGCAAGGGTCGTGGCCTCGTCGAGCGTCAGGCCGACGAGCGTCGGCGCGGCGACGGGTCCGGGTGAGGGGCTGGCCGCGGGGGCGCCGCCGGTGACGAGCAGGAAGAGGAGGACACCCGCCGCGAAGAGCACCAGCAGCCCGAGGATCGCAGCCACCCAGGCCCACGGCGTGGAGCCCGCGGGCTCGTCGTCGTCCACGGGAGGCGGCGGCACCGCGCCGCGATAGCCACGCCCGGTTCGGGCTCCCAGGGCCGGTGGCGGAGGCGGCGCGACAGCCGCGAACCCGGAGGTGCCGGTGGGATCCGCCACGAACCGGCCGAGGGCCGCGGACAGCTCGCCGGCCGTTGGCCGGCCGCGCGGGTCGGGATTGAGCGTCCACCGAACGATGGCGTCGAGCGACGCGGGCACGTCCCGGCGCACGGCCATCGGGGAGGGCGGCGGCGCCGAGAGGCGTGCCACGGCAATGGCCGCGGGCGAATCGCCCTGGAAGGCGCGCTGGCCCGTGAGCATCTCGTACAGGACCAGGCCGGTCGAGTAGATGTCCGACGCCGGCGTGACCAGCTCCCCCCGAGCCTGCTCGGGGCTGAAGTAATGGACGCTGCCCATGGTCATGCCCGGGACGGTGAGCTGCGACTCGGAGAACGCCTGGGCGATTCCGAAGTCCGCCACCTTCACGCGCCCGGCGCTGGTCAGCAGCACGTTGGACGGCTTCAGGTCCCGGTGGGCCTTGACCTGCCCGTGGATCGCCTCCAGCGCGTCCGCGATCTGCTGGCCGATCCGCGCGGCTGCCGTCGGCGGGAGGGAGCCCCGCTCGCGGAGGACACTGGCAAGGTCGCCGCCGGTGACCAGCTCCATGACGATGAATGGGCCGGACACATCCGTGCCGTAGTCGAAGACGCCCACGATGTTCGGATGGCTGAGGCGCGCGGCCGCCTGGGCCTCGTGCCGGAAGCGTGCCAGGAACGCCGGGTCCGCGCCGTACTCCGCCCGCAGCAGCTTGACGGCCACGTCGCGGCCGAGCTGGGCGTCCTGCGCGCGGTAGATGGTCGCCATGCCACCCTGGCCGAGCAGCTCGACCAGGCGGTACCGGCCGCCAAGGACCTTTCCGACCTCAGCCACCGTGCCCGACCTCCGTGCCGGGACGACGACCGCGGGGCGTCATCGCAGATCCACGCCCGCGAGATAGCGGCGGAACTCGGCGCCGATGTCCGGCCGTTCGAGGGCCAGCTCCACCGAGGCCTTGAGCCAGCCCATCGTGGTGCCGGCGTCGTACCGCGTGCCCTCGAACTCGTAGGCGTAGACGTCCTGCTCGGCCATCAGGGCCTCGATCGCATCCGTCAGCTGGATCTCTCCGCCGGCGCCGCGCGGCGTCTGCTCCAGCTTCTCGAAGATCTTGGGTGTCAGCACGTACCGGCCAATGATCGCGAGCGACGAGGGCGCACGATCCGGCGACGGCTTCTCCACCAGGCCGCGCACCTTGTGCAGGCGCGGGTCGTCCGTGGGGCCCGATGGGTCGGGGTCGATCACGCCGTAGCGGTGCGTCTCCGAGCGGTCGACCTCCATCACGGCCACGACCGACGAGTGCGTCTCCTTGTAGACGTCGATCAGCTGCTGGATGCAGGGCAGGCCGCCGACCACCACGTCGTCTGAGAGGATCACCGCGAAGGGCTCGTGACCGACGAGGTCCTTGGCCATCAGCACCGCGTGGCCCAGGCCGAGCTGCTCCTTCTGGCGGACGTAGCTGATCTGCGCCATGTCGCCGATCTGGCGGACGCGGCGGAGCATCTCGATGTCGCCCTTCGCCTCGAGCAGGTGCTCCAGCTCGTACGAGTGATCGAAGTGGTCCTCGATGGCCCGTTTCTGGCTGCTGGTGACGATGATCACCTGCTCGATGCCCGCGCCAACCGCCTCCTCGACCGCGTACTGGATCACCGGCTTGTCGACGAGCGGAAGCATCTCCTTTGGCTGTGCCTTGGTGGCTGGCAGAAACCGGGTCCCCCAACCTGCAGCCGGGAAGACCGCCTTGCGGACGCGCATCGAACCTCGTCGGAGCCGGGGCCCCCAGTGCCCCGGGCTATGGTCGCCGGGTGAGCGGGTTCGAAGTATAGGCCGCAAGACGGCCGCAGCCGCCGGCAGGGTGCCTGCGGAGTCAGGTGTCGCGCAGCTGGAGGATGGCCCCCGCGAGAAGCACGGCCGCGCCGCCGAGCACCTGGATCGGGGCCAGCTGCTCGGAGAGCACGATCGCGGCGAGGGTGACGCTGACCACGGCCTCGAGCATCATCAGGATGGCGGCCCGCGCCGCCCCGATCGTTCGCACGCCACGGAGGCTGAGCAGACTCGGCAGGGCTGCGCCGAAGACTCCGGCGATCACGAGCTCGGTGCTGATACGGACGCCCGGCACGGTCGTGAAGACGCTCGCGCTCCCGACGATCAGGACCAGGGCAATGTAGGCCAGCATCGAGGCGCCGTTGATCGCGAGCGCGCTGACCGTGACGGGCACGCCGCCGAACCCGCGCCCGACGAACAGCATGCTCCCCGTCTGGAGGACGGCCGCCGCGAGGCCGAGGGCAACCCCGAGCGGATCGACCCGGACGCCTGCCCCCATGAGCGACGGGATCAGCACGAGCGCAAGGCCGCCGAACCCCAGCAGGAGCGCGCCGGCTCGGCGCCGGTCGAGCGGCTCTCCCAGGATGCGGACCGCGGCCAAGGCCACCAGGCCCGGGTAAATGTAGAAGCAGATCACCACGATGCCCACCGCGGTCCGCGCGAACGCCAGGAACAGGAACAGGTTGAGGAGGGCCGTGTTGATCGAGACGGCCACGAGCGCGAGCCGGTCGCGGCGCGAAACCTCGTCACGCCGGGGCCAGCGGACGGCGCCGGTGAGCAGAAGGGGCAGCAGAACCGCCGCGAGCGCGACGGTGCAGACGACGGCACGCAGCGCCAGGAAGTCGATCGGACCCATTCCGTCTCTGCCGGCGAGCCTGCTCAGCGTTCCCGACAGGGCGAAGCCAGCCGCGGACCCGAGGACCAGCAGCGTCCCAATCAGCTCGCCGCGGCGGTCCGGCCGCTGGACCGTGCCCGGGTGCGCCGCGATCGATCCCTCCGTCATACCTGCGGGCTGATCGGGTTTGCCACGAGCCGCTGGCCGCGGCGCGGCAGCTGGAGGACGGCGCCGGAGAGCAGCACGCAGACGCCACCAACGATCTGGAGGGCCGAGGGCCGCTGGCCCAGGAAGACGGCGGCCATGGCCACCGCGACGACCGTCTCGAAGAGCATCAGGATCGCCGTCCGCGACGCCCCGATCAGCTCGATCCCTCGGAGGTTCGCCAGCGACGGGATGGCCGCGCCGACGATGCCCGAGAACAGGACGATCAGGGCGAGGCGATCCGTGGTGACACCGAGCGGGAACGGGGCCTCGCCGACGGCGACTGCCAGCGCCACATAACAGAGGGCCGGCACGGCGTTCATCGCGAAGGCGGTCACGACCGTCGGGACCGGGCCGACGCCACGCCCCAGCAGCAGCACCACGGTCGCCTGGAGCGCGGACGCGAGGAGCGCGAGTCCGACGCCGATGGGGTCGACGGACGCGCCGGTTGCAAGAATGGCCGGCGCCACGACGAGGCCGAGTCCGGCGAAGCCGAGCGCCAGCGCCGCCGCTCGCCCACGATCGATGGGATCGCCGAGGAATCGCGCCGCGCCGAGGGCCACCAGGGCCGGGTACGTGTAGAAGCAGATCATCGCGACGCCGATGCCCGTGCGGGTGAACGCCAGGAACATCGCCACGTTGACCACCGCGGTGAACAGCAGGAGCGTGGCCAGGGCAGTCCGGTCGCGGCCGGAGATGGAGCCACGGGACGGCAGCGCGACCAGGCCCCGGAGCAGCATCGCCGCGACGACGATGCCGGTGACGACCGTCCCCAGACCCGCGCGCCAGGTCAGGAACGCGAACGGCCCCATGCCGTCCTCGGCCGCGATGCGGCTCAGCGTGCCGGGCATGCCGAAGCCTGCAGCGGAGATGAGCACCAGGACGCTGCCGAGCAGCCCGGCGCGGCGCATCTGCGCGTGGGCGTCAGCGAGGGGCGCCCTCAGCGGTCGACGGCTTCGGGAGACTCGCGGCGCGTACCGCGCAGCACGACGTGGGTGAACGGAACGCGGATCTGCCGGAACGTCTCGACGGAGACCAGGAAGCCGCCGAAGAGGAGAATCACGCTCAGGAACTTGCCCAGCTGGTACAGCTCCGTGCTGCCGAAACGGTTCAGGCTGTCCGTCACGGCCGGGATGAAGGCGCCGATCGCGATCAGCAGCGTGGCCGGCACCCGGCTGTGGAGCCGCCCGGCGAAGAGCTCGCGCAGGGCGCGGGGCAGCGAACAGATGAAGTTGACCGTGATCGCGACCGGCGCAATGACCAGGTTGAAGAGGAAGTGGTCGCCGGACTGGCCCGGGTCCAGCGAGTAGGACAGCACTCGGCGTTTGGGCATGAAGACGTACGCGGAGAACAGCGCGCCGAGGATCAGCGCGAAGGACCCGGTCACGTTCATGAACGGCGTCAGGAGCCGGATGTTTCCGGGGAGGCCGCGGCCCACGGGCACGTGCGTGAGGGGATCGAGCGCATAACCGGGCTCCGGAACGACCGCCACCACCATCAGGGCGATGCTGAGGAGGGTGGCCCCGACGACGGCGATGGCCGCCATCCACGGCCAGCGGTCGTTTTGGAAGTAGGTTTCCACGGCCACGGCCAGCGCAAGGGCCAGCGCCACGACGAGGTAGATCACGGGGAAGAGCCCGGCGTCCGCGTACTCCGTGGGCGAGCGGCGCGGCGTCAGGAACGTGAAGAGTCCGGCGAGGAACAGCGAGAGTGCGAAGCCATAGCCGAAGCGCGTCCGTCCCAACAGGAACGCCGTTCCGAGACCCAGCCAGCCGGCCGTCCAGACCGCGCCCGTGAGGTACCACGTGCGGTAGAGGAGGCCGTTCCAGCTCCCGATCGCGGCCAGCGCCTCGCAGCCGGCGGCGATCGCGAAGAACAGCATCCCGACCGCCCAGACCAGCTGGTAGGCACGGCGTCGCTCGCGCCACTGGTCCAGCAGGGCAATGGCGAAAACCAGCGCGAACAGGGCGGTGAGTCCAGGCAGGAGTGCAGTCATCGGCTCATCTCGCGGGGTTCGGGTGCGCGGCGATCAGGCGGGCAGGAACTCGTGGCTCTCTTTGTGATTTGCGTCGCACAGGCCCCAGCGTTCCTCTTCTCCCGGAAGCGGGACCGGCCGCATGAGCTCGCGCACCGAGGAGAGGCGGCAGAACCAGTAGCCGCGGCGGCGGGCCCAGGCGCGGAAGTGGTCGCCGTCGGAGTGGAACTGATGCGGGCCTGGGTTGAGCCCGGCCCGCGTCGCCCAGCTCGGCGGAGCCTCGCGTGCCATGTTGTCCATGATCGAGACGCGGAACGGGGTGCCGCGGATCGGCTCGCCGCAGCCCTCGCACCGCTTGGCGTCGTTCTCCTCGAACACGGTCGGGATGCGAACGCCCATGATCTGGCCGCCGCGGAAACGGGTCACTGGCACGCCGCCGATTGTAGCGATGGGAGCGCGGTCGGCTCGCGGCGGGGAGACAATTCGGTCGCATGCCCAGCCTTCCGACCGCAGACACCGGCGCTGCCCTCGATGTCTCGGTGCGGCCCGCGCGGCCGGACCGCTGGGACGATGTCGCGTCGATCCTCGGGATGTCCAACGAACGGGGCTGCTTCTGCCTGTACTACCGCCAGTCGTCAGGCGACTACAGCCGGACGCCGGCCCCGCAGCGGGTGAGCCTCATGCGCGACCTCGTCGCCGGAGACCCGCCCCCGGGGATGCTCGCGTACGCCGCGGACGAGGTCGTGGGCTGGTGCGGCTTCGGCCCTCGCACGTCGATGGAGCGCCTGGTGCGCTCGCGGACGATCCCGAGCGTGGACGACAGGCCGGTCTGGTCGATCGTGTGCTTCGTGGTCCGCGTCGGTTACCGCAGGAAGGGCGTGGCAGGCGCGCTGCTCCGCGGGGTCATCGAGTACGCGCGGGAGCACGGCGCGGCCGGGCTGGAGGCGTACCCCATCCAGCCGGACGGCCGGCGGGTCAACACGACGGACGCCTACGTCGGCACGGTGGGGATGTTCGAGCGGGCGGGATTCCACAAGGTTGTGATCACGGGCGCAACGAGCGCGCGCCTTCCGCGCTGGGTGATGCGCCTGGAGCTGTGAGGCGCCGGGTCGTGGTACCCCCAACCGGATTCGAACCGGTGATCTCCACCTTGAAAGGGTGGCGTCCTAGGCCTCTAGACGATGGGGGCGCCGCTCCGAGTGTAGCCCCGGACCGCTTCGCAGCCTAGACCGCGACGGGCAGCCGCCGCGGTCGGGTCTCCTTGTCGAAGGCGACGACCGGGGTGCCCTCCGCGGCCGGCCCGCGGAGGCTCTGCGCCCCGATACAGCCGAAACCCCCAGTCACGAGGTAGCGCGCCCCGGTGCTCAGGCGGACGCCGCTCCGGCACCGGGTGCGGCCCAGGCCGCAGCGCCCGACTCCGTCCGGCAGGGGTTGACCAGCGAGCCGATGCCCTCGATCTCGACGGAGACCTCGTCCCCATCGGCCAGGTAGACCGGCGGCTCCCGGTACGTGCCTACGCCGCCCGGGGTGCCGGTCGCGATCACGTCGCCGGGCTCCAGCGTGAAGGCCATCGAACAGTGGCTGATGAGCCGGGCCACGCCGTAGAACATCTCCGAGGTCCGCGCCGACTGGAGCGTCTCTCCGTTGACGCGGCACACGATCGCCAGGTCGTTCGGGTCCGGCAGCTCGTCGAGCGTCACCACCATCGGCCCGATCGGGCAGAACGTGTCCAGCGACTTGCCACGGACCCACTGCCTGTCGCCGAACTGCAGGTCGCGCGCCGAGACGTCGTTGAGCGCCGTGTAGCCCAGGACGTACCGGAAGGCGTCGGCCTCGCTGACGCGCCTGGCGGTCCGACCGATGACGACCGCCAGCTCGGCCTCGTAGTCGACCTGCGACGTCAGGGCCGGATCCCAGCGGATCGAGGCGCCGTGCCCGATCACGGCCGTCGTGAACTTGGCGAAGATCAGCGGCTCGGGCGGAGGCGTGCCGCCGCCCTCGGTGACGTGGTCGGGGTAGTTGCGTCCGATCGCGACGACCTTCCCGGGTCGCGGGACCGGAGCGGTCAGCTCGAGCTCGTCGAGCGGCGTCCCCTGACGCGAAACGCGCTCCGGATCGAACCCAGCGGCGAGCCGCTCCAGGCCGGCGCGCGTGTCGGCAAGCAGCTCGGCCATCGTCGCGGGACCGCCCGGCGCGACCTGAGTCGCGGCCAGCACCCGGTCGCCGGCCACCACGCCGAGAGCCGGAACGTGCGTCCCGGTTTCGCTCGGACTCCGGTACGAGATCAGTCGCATGACGGCCCTCGGCTACAGACGGCTCAGCAGCCCCAGGATGATCGCCGACGCGACGGCGCCCGACGAAGCCAGGATGAAGAGACCCCCGACGAAGGCGCCCACGATCGCGCGCCCGAGCTGCCCGTTGCGAGCCGCAGCGATGCCGCCTCCCGCGAGCGTGAAGCCGAGAAGCGCCGCCGAGAGGCCGAAGATGGCGAGCGCGGCCACCGTGATGGCGATCGACTGCTGGCCCCGGGCCACGAGGAGGCTGAAGGCCGTGACGCCGCCGGAGACCACCAGCGCAACCAGCGCCATGGCGCGCAGGGGCGTCAGGAAACGTCTCGGTGGCGGAACGTCCTCGTCGATCGCATCGTCGGCATCATCCGGACCGTAACCGGGCGGCCAGCCATACGCATCCGGCGGGCGCCCGTACTGCGCAGCCGGTCGGCCGTACTGCGCCGGCGGCCGGCCGTAATCGGGCTGGCGCGGGTAGTCAGGCGGCCGGCCGTAGTCGGGCGGCGCGTATCCAGGCGGCTGGCCGTAGTCAGGCGGCGGGTATCCCGGCGGCTGGCCGTACTCGGGAGGCTGGCCGTACTCCGGAGGCTGGCCGAAGCCTGGTCCGGGAGCGGTCCGAGGATCCCAGGGCTCACCGTGGTCGGGCGGACCCAGCCCCCGGTCCCGGTCCGGGTTCCAGCTCACGCGTCACCCGCCAGCGTCCGGTGGTAGACGGCGACCTTGTGCGCAATCCTCGGCCGGCGCATCTGCTGTGCGACCCGCGTGCCGGGAGCCCCGAACCCGGACACCAGCACGTCGTGGGCCTTCTCCAGCGACTCGAACGTCCACCAGCAATGCAGGACCCGCACCTTGAAGTCGTGCAGCAGGAACCATCCGTCGCGGCGGCTCCAGGCCACCTGCTCGCGCTCCTGCGCCTCGTCGCCGAGCAGCTGGCTCACCTCGTCGCGGCCGTAGTCGTGGACCACGAGCAGGCGGCCCCCGGGCCGCAGCACGTGCTCCGCCTCGCGAATCTGCGCCTCCGTGTCCGCCGCGCCGCCGCGAAAGCCGGCCCAGAAGGAGACGACGACGTCGGCCAGGCCGCGGGGGAGGCCCACCGTGGACAGGCCCGGAACGGCGCTCACCCTGGCGCCCAGCGCCTGGAGCTGCGCCTGGCGGACGCCGCGGTCGCAGTCGAGCAGCACGACACGCTGCCCTGCGACGGGCCCGAGGGCCTCCAGCGCGCGAGGGATCTTGGCTTCCTGATCGATCGCAAGCTCGAGGTCTCCCAGCACGGCCGGGTCGCTGACCTTGAGCGGAAAATCCGCCACGGGCGCCGAGTATAGGTGGCGCGGCGCGCCGGGCATTCGCCGCTGGCGGGGCCGTCCCGGCCTGCATGGCAGAATCGGCGCGATGCTCCAGCAGGTCCGCGGCATGCCGGCCGGCGTGCGCGTCTTTCTCGTGTATGGATTCCTCGTCCTCGCGTTCGTGGGCGTCACCACCCCATTGATCGTGAATCAGGCCGTGGAAAATCCGATCTCCCCGATCGGGGTGGTCTGGATGCTGCTCCTCGCGTACCTGATCTTCACCATCACCCTGGTGCTCCAGCGCAAGCAGGCCGCCTACCCGCTGGCGCTTGGTTTGGCGACGCTGACGGTGCCACTCGTCGGCTTCATGTACTTTTCCCCAGCCGGGGCCGCCGGCGCGGTTGGTGCGCTCGCCATTGCGGTCGTGGTGATCGGCTCGCTTCGGCGCTCCGCGACGCGGCAATGGTTCGTGGAGCCGTGACCGGGCCCTACCCTCAGAGGAACGTGTGAGCAAGAGACAGCGCGGGACTCGTCGTCCCTCGAACGCCCCCCATCGCCCGATCGGCGAGACCTCCCCAATCGACGACTCGTACGACGAGAGCGGCGCCGAAACGACGCGCCCCGAGGCGTCCGCCGCCGGACCCTCATCCGGCCGCGAGCCCTCGCGCGTCTCCGGAGCTCGTGTCGCGCCCGTCGGCGGCTCGACGGTCACGTCCCGCTCCGCGCGCCGTCGGGCACGGACCGCCGCTCCGGCTCGCCGCCGTTCCCCGCTGGAGCGCTACCGCTCCCTGCTGCTCATCGCGTTTGCGCTGCTCGGCGTCGGCATCATCGGGATCGTCTTCGTGCAATCCGCCAGCGCGCGCCCGTGGATCTGCGAGCGGCTGCTCACTCCGGGCCCGACGGAGACCCTTCCCACACTCGCACCGACCAAGGTCCCGTCGAGCGCGTCGCCGAGCGTCGGCGTGTCTGCCGCGCCCAGCGCCTCTGCGGCCGCCGGGGCGTCGGCATCGCCGGCCGCCTCCATTTCCCCCACGCAGTCGGCCTCACCGGCCGCATCGGGATCGCCGTCCGCGTCGGAGTCCCCGTCAGCCTCGGGCTCGCCGTCCGCCTCGGCATCTCCGTCCGCCTCGGGCTCGCCGTCCGCCTCGGCATCTCCGTCCCCGAGCCCCGTGCCCTCGCCGACGATTCGCCTTGGCTTCGGTACCAAGGACCTCGGCCGAGATCACGTGGCCAACGGCTCCACCGTCACCTACGAGTTCTGCCCTCCGACAAGCGGCAACCACTACAACGTGGCCGGCCAGGCGCCGCTGCCACGGGCGTTCTACGACTCGAGCAAGAGCCTCAGGCCCGGTAACTGGGTGCACAACCTCGAGCATGGCTACGTGGTGATCCTCTACAAGGACAACCCGCCGCAGGACGTGATCGACTCCATCAAGGAGGTCATGGACACGGCAAAGGGCGACGCCTTCAGCCAGACCTGCGGCCAGCCGAACAGGGTCATCGCGGTCCGGTTCGACGACATGGCCACCCCGTTCGCGGTGCTGGCGTGGGACCGTGCCCTGCTCCTGGATCAGTGGGATCCGGTCGCCGCGAAGACGTTCGCCGAGCAGTGGCAGGACAGCCCGGCCATCCCGGAGAATCCGGCCGCGGGAGCCGGCATCTGTTGAGCCTCGCGAGGTGACATCCGGAGAGGCTGCGGCGACACGCCGCGCCGATCCGCTCGACGACCTGCGGCAGGAGATCGAGCAGTTCCAGGCCGAGTCGCTCTACCGGCCGCTGGCCGTCATGAGCGGACCGCAGGTGCCCCACACGACCATGGACGGGCGCCCGGTCATCAGCCTCTCCTCCAACAACTACCTGGGGCTCGCCACGCATCCGCACCTGGTGGAGGCCGCCCTCAGGGCGACCCGTGACCTCGGTGTGGGGAGCGGCGCGGTCCGGACGATCGCCGGGACGATGGAGCTCCACGAGGAGCTGGAGCGTCGGCTGGCCGTCTTCAAGCACGTCGAAGCGACGCTCGTCTTCCAGTCCGGATTCACGACGAACAGCGGCGTGATCCCCACGATCACGTCGGAGGACGACCTGATCGTCAGCGACGAGCTGAACCACGCCTCGATCATCGACGGGGTCCGCCTGGCCAAGGCGTCTCGCGCGGTCTACCCGCACAAGGACGTCGGCGGGCTCGAGACCGTGCTCCGGGAAGCGCGCGAACGGGGTGGGCCACGCGGCCCATATCGGCGGATCCTCGTCATCACCGACGGCGTGTTCAGCATGGACGGCGACATTGCGCCGCTGCCCGGAATCTGCGACGCAGCCGACCGCTACGGCGCCGCGGTGATGGTCGACGACGCGCACGCGTCCGGCGTGCTCGGCAGGAACGGCCGGGGCACGATCGATCACTTCGACCTCAACGGCCGCGTCGACATCCAGGTCGGAACCCTGTCCAAGGCGATCGGCGTGGTGGGCGGCTACGTGGCCGGACCGCAGCACCTGCGGGACTACCTCATCCAGCGGGCACGGCCGTTCCTGTTCTCCACCTCGCATCCGCCGGCCGTGGCGGCGGCGTGCCTCGCGGCGATCGACGTGCTGGAGAGCGACCAGGAGCGCATCGACCGGCTCTGGGAGAACTCGCGGTTCTTCAAGGCGGGACTCGCGTCGCTCGGCTACGACATCGGCATCTCGGAGACCCCGATCACCCCGGTGATCGTCGGGCAGGCCGCCGTGGCGAAGCGCATGCACGAGCGGCTTCTCGAGCTCGGGGTCTTCGCGACCTCGGTGGTCTATCCGACGGTCGCCCTGGACAAGGCGCGGCTCCGGACGATCGTCAGCAGCGAGCACACGCGCGACGAGCTCCAGCAGTGCGTCGACGCGTTCGCGACCGTCGGCCGCGAGCTGCGCCTGATCTGAGGTGCCCGAGAGCCCTCGCTGGATCTGCCTGGATGTCGGCGAGACCCTCATCGACGAGACGCGCGTCTGGTCGGTCTGGGCGGACATCCTGGAGGTGCCCCGCCTCACGCTGATGGCGGCCCTGGGTGCCGTCATCCTGCGGAGAGCCCCGCACCAGGAGCTCTTCGAGGCCGTCCGCAGGCCGGACTGGAGGCACCTGCGCACGGAGTTCGACGCGAGGTACGGGAGCTTCAGACCGGACGACCTCTATCCCGATGCGCTCGATTCGATCGCGCGCCTCCGGGATCTCGGCTACCGGATCGCGATCATCGCCAACCAGCCGGCGTCGCGCACCGAGGAGCTGCGCCGCCTCGGCGTGGAGGCAGACGTCATCGCGATGAGCGACGAGCTGGGCCTTTGGAAGCCGGACCCGGAGTTCTTCGCACGGGCGCTCGCGCTGATGGGCGACCCCGATCGCGGGGCGGTCGCGTACGTGGGCGACCGGCTGGACAACGATGTGCGGCCGTCGCTGGCGGCCGGGATGCGGGCCGTCTGGCTCCGGCGCGGCCCGTGGGGGGTCATCGGCGACGCCGTGGGGCCCCCGACCGGAACGGCCATGGTGGTCGACTCACTGGCCGAGCTGGCAGACCGGGCAACGAGCCTGTGGCCCGTGGAACGACCGGGACACATGACCCTGACCGTCGTCGGGTCGGCGCCGGCCTGGTCGCTACGGGCAGGCGCGCCGTCCTCGTGCTACCTGCTCGAGCTCGACGGGGCCGCCATCGTGCTCGACCTCGGCCACGGCTCGTTCGGAGCGCTCTCCGAGATTCGGCGTCCCGACAGCGTTGCCGCGGTCGTGATCAGCCACCTCCATCCCGATCACCACGCGGACCTGGTGCCGCTGCGGCAGTACCTGAAATGGGGGCTCGGCGACGGTGCCCCGAAGGTGGCGCTCCACGCTCCGGCGGACCTTCGCGGGCGCTACGACGCCTTCCTGGGTGAGGAAGGTTTCCTCGGAAAGCTGCCCGGCGCCGCCATCGAGGAAGGCACGTTCTCGATCGGACCCTTCCGCATCGAAGCCAGGCGCGTGACCCATGCCCACCAGTCGTTCGCATTCCGCGTCTCGCCATGGCAGCTTCCGGACGTGCCCGGCCTTGTCTACTCGGGCGACTGCGGTCGCTGGCAGGACCTCTTGCTGCTGATCCGACCGGGCGACACCCTCCTCAGCGAGGCGTTCTGGGGCGTCACGCGGCCGGACACGGAGGCTCTGCACCTGACGGCGGCCGAAGCCGCGGAGGCAGCGCGTGCCGGTTCGGCCGCGCGACTGCTGCTCACCCACATCGGCGAGCCCCACGATCCGCTGGCGTGCGTCGAGGCGGCAACGGCGGTCTTTGACGGAGCCACCGGGCTGGCCGAGCCCGGGCTGCGCGTCGCCATCCCGTAGCAAGCCCGCACGCTGCCACCGCCCTCGCCGGCCGTGCACGGTAGGCTGAGGATGCCGTGACCGTTCCGACCGAACCCGTCCAGCCGCCCGCAGCCGAGCCACGGCCCGTCACGCCCCCCGTGCGCAGCCAGGCGCGACAGGCCGTGGAGGCCGCGCTCCGGGCCGCGCTCCAGAGCGGGGCGCTGCCGGATGGCCCGGACGCGACAGAGCTGCCTCCCGTCGAGGTGGCGCGCCCGCAGAACCCGGACCACGGCGACCTCGCTTCGAGCGTGGCGCTCAAGCTGGCAAAGCCCCTGCGGCGCCCCCCGATGGCGATCGCGGAGGCCATCGCCGGCTCGCTCCGCACGCAGATCGAGTCGGCCGGTGCCGAATCGCCGATCGCGTCGGTCGATGTGGCGCCGCCGGGATTCCTGAACCTGCGCCTCGCCCCGTCCTTCCTGGAACGCGCGCTGGACGAGGCGCGCGACGCCGGCCCCGACTTCGGCCGGATCCAGGTCGGCGAGCCGAAGCACGTCAACGTGGAGTTCGTCTCGGCCAATCCCACCGGCCCGCTGACCGTCGGCAACGCACGCGGCGCCTTCGTCGGCGATCTGCTGTGTCGCGTCCTGGAGGGCGGCGGCCACCGTGTCACGCGGGAGTACTACTTCAACGATTCGGGCCGCCAGGTGGACCTCCTCGGCGCGTCCGTGGGGGCTCGCCGGACCGGACAGCCGATCCCGGAGGACGGCTACAACGGCGACTACGTGGAGGACCTGGCGCGGGAGCTGCCCGACGAGATCTGGGCTCGTGCCATCGAGCCGGGCGCGGACCGCGACGGGATCCTCGGACGCTGGGCGTCGGAGCGGGTCCGCGAGGGCATCGAGGCCAGCCTGGAGAAGCTCGGCGTCCATTTCGATGTATGGAAGAGCGAGGCGACGCTCCACGCCGAGGGCTGGGTCGAGCGGGCTGTCGAGCGGCTCCGCGCGGGCGGCCACGTCTACGAGCAGGACGGCGCCACCTGGTTCCGCTCGACCGCGTTCGGCGACGACAAGGATCGCGTCATCTACCGCTCGAACGGCGTGCCGACCTACTTCGCCGCCGACATCGGCTACGTGACGGAGAAGTTCGCCCGCGGCTTCGACCGCCTCGTGTACGTGTGGGGCGCGGACCACCACGGCACCGTGGCACGCGTCCGGAACGCGGCGGAGGCGATGGGCTTCGACAAGTCGGCCGTGGAGATGCTGCTCATCGCCTGGGTGCGTTTCGTCCGTGACGGCACGGAGGTCTCCATGTCCAAGCGTGCCGGCGAGTTCGTCACGCTGGACGAGCTCCTGGCCGAGGTCGGGCCGGATGCGGCGCGCTGGTACTTCGGCTCGCGCTCGCACAACTCCGGGATCGACTTCGACATCGAGCTGGCCAAGAAGCAGTCGAACGAGAACCCCGTCTACTACGTCCAGTACGCGCACGCCCGCATCGCCTCGATCCTGCGCAAGGCCGCCGAGGCCGGCCTCGCCCCCGCCGGCTCGCTGGCCGGCACGCTCGCGGACGACCCGGTTGCCCTCGGACTGGCGAAGGAGGTCCTGCGGCTGCCGGAGGTGGTCGAGGACGCGGCCTCGATCGAGGAGACCCAGGGCGTCACCGCGTACGCCACGGAGCTTGCGACCACCTTCCACGCCTACTACCGGGATCGCCGCGTGGTCGACCCGTCCGATCCCGAGACCTCCGCGTCCCGCCTGGCCCTGGTGCAGGCCACGCAGCTTGCCCTGCGCAACGCCCTCCAGCTGCTCGGGATCTCCGCCCCCGAGTCGATGTAAGGGCTGGGCTGCCCTAGCCGCCGCCCGGGAGACTTGCGCGAAGCTCGTCCAGCGTTGCCTGATCGCTGCCGATGAGCACCAGGACAGGCTCGCCGACGGCACCCGCGATGCTCGTGCCGAGCACCGCGTTCACGCCCGGCAGGTCGGACATCACGGCGGACGCAGCGCTCGAGAACTCCTGTGCATCCGCCCCCGAGTCCCACGCGGTCTGCCACACGACGGCCCAGGCGCCGTTCGGCCCCTCCAGGCTGACCAGCCGGTCGCCGGCCCAGCCGGCGGCGGCATCGGCGTTGGGCAGTGGCGCGGGCATGCCCAGCACGTCCGAGCCGCTGTCCTGTCCGTCGGCGAGCCAGATCCCCGTGACGAACTCGCCGAGCGTCTCGGTCGTCGCCGTCGTCCAGCCGAAGCCGAGCGTCGCGGCGAGGTTCGGAAGGTCGATCGCGACGGGGGCCTCGCCCGCGCGGTACTTCTCCGGGTGCATCACCTGCTCGGTCGAAACGGGAGGCGCGTCCCACGTCGCGTTGACCGAGGCCCAGTCCGAGCCCGTTGGACCGAGCCGGTCGAGCGCGAACAGGAACCCTGTCGTGTAGGGGAAGAGGAGGGTCCGCCGGAGGAGGAGTGGCATCGAGTCCAGGAGCTGTTGCTGCTCGGGCGGGACGGAGCCGCCGAGCCCCAGCACCTCATCGGGGCTCAGGTTCGCGAACGCCCACTGGTACATCAGCGCGGTGGCGTCGCCCTCGGCGAGCGCGGTGAACGCCAGCGAGCGGTCTCCCTCCGTCGGATCGGTGACCTGGAGGGCCTCGAGATCCCAGTACTGGTCCTGGAGCGCGTGGTCGTACTCGTGCGCCACGGTGATTCGGTCAGACGCGGCGAACTCCGCACCGCGCTGGATGACCGTGAACTGCTCGACCTGCGGATCGTAGAAGGCGAGCACCTGGCTGCCGTAGAGCGACAGGGCCAGCTGGCGCAGATCGACATCGGGAGGCAGGAGCCCGAGACGCTTGTCGAGGGCCTGCTCGGCCGCCAGGACGTCGACGGGGTTGTTGGTGTCGAACTCCTGTTGGAACTGCTCGGCGAACTGCTCGGGGGTGATGAAGCGGTACGGGACGGGCCGTTTCGGCTGGAGTCCACGGATCGGCGGGACGCCGGCGACGACCGCGTCGATCTGGGCCACCACCGCGGGATCGATCGACGGCGGGGGCACCGACGGGCCGGCCGACGGAGATGGCGCCGACGATGGCGGCGCACTCGCGGAGGGCTCCGCCGTCGCCGATGGAGCGGCGGTCGCCGATGGGGCCGGGCTCGGCGATGGCACGGCGCTCGGGGAGACCAAGGCGGTCGGTGCGGGTGTTGGCCGAGCGGTCGGTGGCGGGACCGACGGCGATGGCGCTCGGGTCCTGGCGGGCGAAGGGCTGACCCCCGCGATGCCGGACGGGCTCGCCGTGCCCGGCGCGGCTGCCGGCTGGAACAGCAGCAGGTACCAGGCTGTGGCGCCGGTGACGGTTGCCGCGATGAGCAGAACGGCGAGGACGAGGACGAGGGCGCTCGGGCCGCGTTTCGGAGGAGGGACCGCGGACTGGGGCGGCGGGAAGCCGGCGGGCTGACTGGACCAGGGCGGCGGATAGCCGGGTGGGTAGCCCCGCGGCGGAGCTCCCTGGGGCGCGCCGTAGGTCGGATAGCCGGCGGCCCGCGGCGGTGGCGGGGCGGACGGGGGGAGCGGCGGCGTGTAGGGCCGGGTCTCTGCGTCCGACGAGCCGGTCAGCCAGGGCGGCTGGCGGTCGGGCCAGCGGTTCGCGTCGCTCGGGTCACTCGGGTCGGACATGCTCGGCCGATTGTGCCAGCCGCCGCCTCGACGACCTCCCTGCCGATGGTCCTGCCACGTGGCGCGCCGCCCGCTCGAAGATGTGGGTTTCTTCACCGACTCAGGGCTGGTGCCTTCATTCGGGCGGCGTAGCGTTCTCAGTGCGGAACGAGAAGCATTGCTTCCAGTTCCCTCTCCCTCCCTCGAGGACGAGGGGCGCCGATTGGGCAGGCGCCCCTCGTTCTCTTTTTGTGTGCGCGCGCGGGCGTGTCCTGTCGCCGGATCGTGGGTCTGGCGTCTCGGGCTCGGCACCGCGACCGGCACCACCGGCTCCAGCCTCCTGGGTATGTCACCATCGGGGCGTGGAGATCACCTGGTTCGGGGAAACCTGCGTCCGGTTGCGCGGGCGTGAGGGAATCGTTGCTGCGGACGCGTACCGCGCCGTCGTGGGGCCCACCGGGCGTGGCCTGACAGCCGACATCGCCACGTACAGCCACGCGGATCCGGATCCGGGACGCGTCACCGGGCGCGGCGCGAGGGCCTCACGGGTCGACGGCACGGGGATCGTGCGACCGACCAGCATCGAGAACGCCTTCTACCTCGATGCCCCCGGGGAGTACGAGGTCCACGAGGTCCTCATCAACGCCGTCCGCACGTACCGCGACGAGGTCAAGGGTGCGGAGCGAGGGCTCAACACCACGTTCGTCTACGAGCTCGACGGCCTGCATGCGGCGCACCTCGGGGACGTCGGGCACCTCCTCAACGAGGAGCAGCTCGCGGAGATCGGCTCTGTCGAGCTCGTCTGCGTGACCTTGGGCTCGAGCCTGAATGCCGCCAGAACGGCCGAGCTGGTCGCCCAGCTGGACACCCGCCTCGTCGTGCCGCTGCCCGTCGGTGACGAGCGCACAGCCGCCGCCGAGCTGGAGCGGTTCCTGCGTGAGATGGGCGTGCAGCAGGCGCAGCCCGTGCCCAAGCTGTCGGTGTCGATCTCCACCGTTCCCCAGGAGACGACCGTGATCGTCCTCGAGCCGAGAGGGCGCGGCTAGCGGCGTTCGGCCGGGCCTCCCTGGCGCAGCGCGGCCAGGCGCAGCTCCAGCGCCATCGTGGCCTCGAAATCTCGCAGCCCCAGCCAGGCCGCGGCCTCCTCCAGGCGGCGCTCCACGGAGGCGTCCGGATTCACGCCCAGGTGGTCCGCGACCGCGGTCAGCGCGGCGAGCGGGGCCAGGCCGATCAGCTCGGACTCGCGCAGCGCGGCGCCGGCCTCACGGGCGAGCCCCTCGACCTCTTCCCAGACGCGCCAGAGCGGCGTGACCGTGTGGTCCAGCAGGTTCATCGAGACCTGGGCGCACTCCAGGTCGTCCAGGAAGAGGCCCAGGGCCTGGACGCGCGGCAGGCCGCCGTTGCGCTCCCGGATCGTCGACGCGATCCGCTTCGCCAACGCCAGGTCGTCCGAGTCGAGGTTGATGTTGTAGGCGATCAGGAAGGGCCGCGCACCCACCACCGTGGCGCCGCCCGTCGGATGACGCCGAGCCGGCCCGAAGTCGGGCTCGAACTCGGGCGTGCCGATGACGTCGGCCAGGCCCTCGAACTGCGGACGGCGGATGTCGCTCAGGACGCGGCGATCCGGTCGCGTCGCCGCCTCGGCGTAGAGGTAGACCGGCAGGTCGAACCGCTCGGCGACCCGGGCCCCGAACGCGCGGGCGAGATCCACGCATCCCGACATCGTGCTTCCCTCCAGGGGCACGAACGGCACCACGTCGACGGCGCCGAGCCTCGGGTGCTGGCCGATGTGGTCGCGGAGATCGATGCGCTCGAGCGCGACGGCCATCGCCGCCTCCATGGCGTCGGCCACGGGTTCGCCCTCGCCGGCGAACGTCAGCACGCTGCGGTTGTGGTCGCGGTCGGAGCTCCGATCGAGCAGCACGACGCCCGGAGTCACGGACACGGCGTCGGCGATGGCATCCACCACATCCATCCGCCGCCCTTCGCTGAAGTTCGGCACGCACTCGACCAGCCCGGGCATTGACTGGGAGTGTAGGTCCGTGCCCGGGCTACCATGACGCCGTGTCCCGGCACGGCCATGGCGGCTCGCGCGACCTCTCCGAGGCGGCGCAGATCTATCTCCTGACGCTTCGCTCGATGGCGGGCGGCGGCGTTCCCGTCATGACCGCCGCGCTGGCGCGGCGCATGAAGGTGTCCACGCAGGCCGCCTCGGAGATGGTGGCGCGCCTCGGGAACGACGGCATGATCGACGCCGCGCCCGATCGCTCACTGCGGCTCACCGACACCGGCCGGGAGGCGGCCGACACGATCTTCCGGCGCCATGCCCTCATGGAGTGGCTCCTCACCCGCGTCCTGGGCCTGGGCTGGGCCGAGTCCGACGAGGAGGCGCTGCGGCTCCAGGGGGCCATCACGCCGCGCGTCGAAGACGCGATCGCCGAGCTGCTCGGCGATCCCCAGACCTGCCCGCACGGCAACCCCATCGACGCGGCGGCGGCGCGTGCCCGTCCGCAGGGAACGCCGCTGTCCGAGGCCGAGTCGGGGACCGAGGTGACGATCCTCCGCATCACGGAGGAGGCCGAGGAAGACGCCGACCTCTTGGTCTACCTCGAGGAACAGGGCCTGGTCCCCGGTGTGCTGGCGCGGGTCGTGGACCGCAGCGCGGCCCGCGACTCGATCACGCTCGAGGGCCCGGCGGGCAGCACGACCATGGGACTGCGCCCGGCGGCGCTCATTCGGGTCCTGCCCGGGCGGGCCGACCCCAATCTGTTCCATCGCGTCCCGGCAGGCGTGGCGGGCCTGCGCCGGGCAACTGCCGGCGCGCCGCCCCCGAGTTCTACGTAAGAGGCCGGAGACTTCCGGCGTCCAACTTCACATTGTTAAGTCGGGGCTTGACAAAGTGAAAGTCGGCTTTCTATAGTGACGTCAGGCACCCAACGAAAGCCATGAGCGCGGGGCCTGAAAGGACGATTGGAATGATCGACTACCGCTGGCTCCGCCCGTCCGAGGCCGAGCTGTTCCTGCCGGATCGCCACAAGAAGCCGACGCCCCCTCGCTGGCCGGGACACGGCGACAGCAAGCACGAGCCCTCCCGGGCCCAGCGGCGCCGCCGAGCCTGAGACGCGAGATGCCCCACGACGTCATCGCCACCTGCCCGGTCTGCGAGCACGAGCTCTCGGTCACGCGGCTCCACTGTGCCGAGTGCGGCACGACGCTGGAGGGCAGCTTCTCGGTGGGCCGCTTCGGCCGCCTGAATCGGGAGCAACTGGCTTTGCTGGAAAGCTTCCTGCGGTCCCGAGGCAACCTCCGGGAGATGGAGCGTGAGCTCGGTCTCTCCTACCCGACGATCCGCGGCCGCGTCGAGGCCCTCGTCCGCGCCCTTGGCCTTGGCGGCTCGGCCGCCGCGGACGCTGAGGCGCCGGATGCCGGAGATGCCGTCCGTGACGAGCCGCGGGCCGGAGATGCCGTCCGTGAGGGGCCGCGCGCCGCCGGCGCCGCCAGCCGACGCGACGTGCTCGAGCGGCTCGCCAGGCACGAGATGTCCGCGGACGAGGCTGCGGTCGCCCTTCGCTCAATCGCGGCCGCGCCGTCATCCGGCCAGCGGGACTGATCCGTTGACGGCCACGACGGGCGAGCGCAATGCGGCCATCACCCACCGAATCGGCAGTCGCGGCACCCTGGTGCTCCGGACCGTTCGCGGCTCGGTCCGCGTCCGCGCCATCGATGGGGACGAGGCTCGCGTCGAGGCGCGCTACGCGCTCCCGGGCGGCAGCCATGCACAGGCGGACCCGGAAAACGACGGCGTCCTGCGGGTCTCGCGCCACCCGGATGAGCTGCGCGTGGAGGCGGACGACGTCGGCGGCATGCTGAATGCCCTCGGGACCGTGCTGCGCGGCGGACCGCCGCGGATCGACTTCGACATCTCCCTGCCGCGGGAAGCGTCGCTCCGCCTGTCGGGCGTGAGCGCCACCCTCGAGGTCGTGGGCCTCCGAGGGGACCAGGAGATCCGAACCGTATCCGGCGACGTCTCACTGGATGACGTCGAGGGTCAGATCACCCTCCAGTCCGTCTCGGGTGACGCGCTGGTGAACGGAGGCAGCGTGGCCCTTCGAGCCACCACGACGTCCGGCGACCTGAGCGGACATGCCGGCCGCTTCGAGTCGGCGCGCATCCGCTCCGTCTCCGGCGACGTGAGCCTCACCGGGGCCTTCGACACCGGACCTGAGCACTCCGTCGAGACGATCAGCGGCGACCTCGAGCTGGCGCCTGCCAACGGGGTCACCGTGAGCATGACCTCGGTCTCGGGCTCCATCCATAGCGAGCTGCCCCACCGTCGGGACTCCAGCCGCGGCCGGCGGACGCTGATCGTCGGCGACGGCCACGCCTCCATGACCTTCCGGACGATGTCGGGCGACCTGTCGGTCGTCCGCCCTTCACACGGGCACGACGGCGATGGGACGGAGCGCTCCTCCCGGTCGGCCGTGCCAGCGGCGGCTGCCGACGCACCGGCAGCCGCCGCCATTTCCCGCTCGCGAGATCCACTGGAGATCCTTCGAGCGCTCGAGCGCGGCGAGCTCGACGTGGAAACCGCCGCGCGACTGCTGGAGGACGCGAACGATGCCTGACGATCTGGAAGCCATCCTCGGGCGCGTCGCGTCGGGCGAGCTGAGCCCGGAGGACGCGGAGCCGCTCATCGCCGCGGCGAGCGCGGGTGGCGCCGGCTCACCGGCTGAGGGCTCCGGCCCGGCCGCGCCGCACCGCTGGCCCGTCCCGCCCGCCTTCCCGCGGCCGCCAGCCCGGCCCGCTCCACCCATCCCTCCCGGCGCTCCCGCCTTCGAGCTCGGCGCCGACGACGCCACGGCCACGCCGGACCGGCCGCAGCGCATCGTCCGGCTCCAGGTGCTGGAGGGCGGCAAGCCCGTCGTCAACCTGCGCATCCCGATGTCGCTCGCCGGCCTCGCCGGAACGGTGCTGCCCGGGATCTCCGGCGAGCACGCTGACCGGCTTCGCGAGGCGATCCGCAGCGGCTCCGTCGGACGGATCCTCGAGGTCCAGGACGAGGACGGCGACGGTGTGATCATCTCGACGGAATGACGCGCGGCCGCCCGCGCGATGGCACGGGCTGTTAGATTGCCCTCTAACAGTCGTTAGCTCTGCCGCACAACGGGGGTTGACCGTGACCGCAACGCCTGCGCCCGCGCCTCGCTCGCGACTCGGGCTCATCCGGCACCGGGAGTTCATGAAGCTGTGGTCGGCCGAGACCATCAGCCAGTTCGGCACGCAGGTGAGCGGGCTCGCGATCCCGCTGATCGCGGCGCTGTACCTGGAGGTGACGCCGTTCCAGTTCGGCCTCATCGCCACGATCGAGTTCCTGCCGTTCATCCTCCTGAGCTTGCCCGCCGGGGTGTGGGTCGACCGGCTCCGCCGGCGGCCGATCCTGATCATCGGGGATGTGGGCCGCGGCATCGCGTTGCTGTCGATCCCCATCGCCTACGAGCTGAACGTCCTGACGATCTGGCAGCTGTACGCCGTCGGCTTCATCACGGGCTGCCTGACGGTCTTCTTCGACGTCGCGTACCAGTCGTACCTGCCGTCGCTCGTGGATCGCGACGACATCCTGGAGGGCAACTCCAAGCTGGAGATCAGCCGCTCGTCGGCGCAGATCGTGGGGCCCGGCGTGGCCGGTTTCCTGATCGGCATCGTGACGGCACCCGTGGCCATCATCCTCGACTCGCTGAGCTTCTTTGCGTCCGGCCTGTTCGTCTTCGCCATTCGGAAGAAGGAACCGCCGCCGGAGCGGCACGAGACGGTGGATGGCAAGGGGCCGGGAATGCGCGCGGAGATCGCGGACGGGCTCCGATACGTGCTCAAGCACCCGTACCTTCGCTATATCGCCGCCTGCACCGGCACCTCGAACCTCTTCGGGAACATGCTCAACGGCGTCCTCATCCTGTACCTGGTGCGGGACCTCGACATCCGGGCCGAGCAGCTGGGCATCGTGTTCTCGCTGGCGTCCGTCGGCTTCCTGCTGGGCGCCCTGCTCGCCAACAAGATCGGGACGCGGATCGGGGTGGGACCCACGATCGTGATCTCGGCGCTGGTCTTCGGTCCGGCGTCCATCCTCATTCCGGCTGCCCCGCGAGATCTGACGCTGGCGGCGGTCACCGGCGCTCTCTTCCTGACCGGCTTCAGCGGCGCGACCTACAACATCAACCAGGTCAGCTTCCGGCAGGCGATCACGCCGCCGCGCATGCAGGGACGCATGAACGCCACGATGCGCTTCATCGTGTGGGGCACGATCCCGATCGGCAGCCTCCTCGGCGGCGCCCTGGGTTCGACGATCGGCCTCCAGCAGACCATCTGGATCGGCGCGATCGGGGGCGCCTTCTCGGTTGTGCCGCTGTTCTTCTCCCCGCTGCTCTCGCTCAAGACGATGCCCGAGCCGGTCACCGACGGTTCGCCGGGCCCGGGCGTGAGCGCGATCGACACCGAGGCGGAGGTCATCGGCGAGGCGGTCGACGAGTCGCCTCGTCCGTTTCCGGGCTCGCAGAGCCCGCGGATCGACCCCGAGGACGAGACCTAGGAGCTTCCCTTGGCCGGAAGGTCTGGGAGCATCGGGACGCGGATCCCGCGCTCACGGGCCACCTCGATGGCCCGTTCGTAACCGGCGTCCACATGCCGGACCACGCCCATCCCGGGATCGGTGGTGAGCACGCGTTCCAGCTTCCTCGCCGCGAGCTCGGTGCCGTCGGCAACGACGACCATGCCGGCGTGCTGTGAGTAGCCGATCCCCGTGCCGCCGCCATGGTGGATGCTCACCCAGGTTGCGCCGGCGGCCGTGTTGACGAGCGCATTCAGGAGGGGCCAGTCGGCGATCGCATCGGAGCCGTCGCGCATCCCCTCGGTCTCGCGGTTCGGAGACGCCACGGAGCCCGCGTCCAGGTGGTCGCGCCCGATGACGAGGGGAGCGCTGACGATGCCGTCGCGGACCAGCTCGTTGAAGCGCAGCCCGGCTTTCGCCCGCTCCCCGTAACCCAGCCAGCAGATCCGCGCGGGCAGCCCCTGGAACGGCACCTTCTCCTGGGCCATGCGGATCCAGCGGGCCAGCCCGGCGTCGTCGGGGAACAGCTCGAGCACCGCCTCGTCCGTGCGGCGGATGTCCTCCGGGTCGCCGGAGAGGGCCGCCCAGCGGAACGGGCCCTTGCCCTCGCAGAAGAGCGGCCGGATGAACGCCGGCACGAACCCCGGGAAGTCGAACGCGTTCGCGACCCCGGCTTCCTTCGCCTGAGCCCGCAGGTTGTTGCCATAGTCGAACGTGACGGCGCCCGCGGCCTGGAACTCGAGCATTGCGCGGACGTGGTCGGCCATCGATCGCATGGAAGCGCGCTGGTAGCCCTCGGGATCGTGCTGCCGGAGCACGTCGGCGTCCGCGGTCGAGATCTCCGAGGGCACATAGCCGTTCAGAGCGTCGTGGGCGCTCGTCTGATCCGTGACGACGTCGAAGCGCTCGCCGCGACGGACCAGCTCCGGCTCGATCTCGGCCGCATTGCCGACCAGCGCAACGGACAGCGGCCGCCCATTCGCGGCAGCCTCCCGCGTCCAGGCGAGTGCCTCGTCGAGCGACTCGGTCAGCCGGTCGACGTAGCCGATGTCCAGCCGCCGGCGGGCCCGCTCAGGATCCACCTCGATGCAGAGCGCCACGCCGCCGTTCATGGTCACCGCCAGCGGCTGGGCGCCGCCCATGCCACCGAGACCGGCCGTGAGCACGACGCGACCCTGGAGCGTCCCGCCGAAGTGCTGACGGGCCAGCTCCGCGAACGTCTCGTAGGTGCCCTGGAGGATGCCCTGCGTGCCGATGTAGATCCACGAGCCGGCCGTCATCTGCCCGTACATGGTCAGCCCGGCACGTTCCAACTCGCGGAAGGTTTCCCAGTTGGCCCACTTGCCGACCAGGTTCGAATTGGCGATCAGCACCCGCGGTGCCCACTCGTGGGTGCGGAAGACGGCCACGGGCTTTCCGGACTGGACGAGCAGTGTCTCGTCATCCTCGAGGCGCCGCAGCTCGCGGCAGATCGCGTCGAACGCCTCCCAGGAGCGCGCGGCCTTGCCCGTCCCGCCGTAGACGACGAGGTCCTCGGGGCGCTCGGCGACCTCGGGGTCGAGGTTGTTCATGAGCATGCGCAGTGCGGCTTCCTGCTGCCAGCCGCGGCACGACAGCTCGGTCCCGCGGGGAGCGCGGACCTCTCGCGGCGAAGCAGTCATCGTCAGTCCAGCTCGCGCCGCATCACCGGAAAGCGCTCGTCGTCGACCGCTTCGGAAAACCCGCAGCGGAGCCAGAAGCCCGGGCGTCCCGCGCTCGTCTCGTCCTCCGGTCTGGTGAGGTCGGGGTAGGCCTCGACCGCAGCGAAGCCGCGCCGGGCGAGGTCGTCGCACACGTCGAGCACCAGGTCACGGGCGAAGCCCTGACGGCGGGCGTCCGCGGTGGTGGCGACGCAGGTGATCACCGCCGGGAGCGGCGCATCGGGCAGTTGGGGATACAGCTCGCGGAGCCTGCCGGCACGCGGATACGCCGACAGCGGCCCGAACTGCGCATAGGCCACGGCCCGGTCGTCGAACAGCGCGACCTTCGCGTAGCTGCCGAAGACGACTTTCCCGCGGTCGAGCAGGGCCAGCTTGCGCGGCACGCCCGCGACGAGCGGCCGCTCGCGCGCCTGGGTGGGCACGAACGGATTCCAGCCCGCCGCCGCCTCGCCCGCGCCGCCCGCGTCCGCGGCGTCGAACAGCGCGCCGACGGCAGGGGTCCGGCTCCGCGGCATGAACGGGTTCTCGACGGGCGCCCGAGGCGGTGGCGCAAACGGGTTGTCATCGAGCGATGGCCGCGCGCGTGGCGCCGGGGCAGCCGCGGCGAGCCAGGCTGGACGTGCCAGCTTCGAGCCGCGGTCCGCGTCCTCCCAGTAGTCGCACGTCCGGTGGTCGAACCGCGGGTCCGCGCACGGCGGAATGAGGTCGAATGAGCTGGCATCCCGTACGTCGACGATCCGCAGAGGCGCCGCCACGGGGCCAGTGTACGGCGGCGGGCGCGGCCATCGGCGCGGCGAGCGGAGTGTGGGCCGGTCGATTGCCGCTCGGCGATCAGAGGCCGGTCGGATCCTCGTTGACACGGAAGCTGTCCCGGATCCCGTCGAAGACGGCTTGGTGGCCAGGGAGCATGGCCGAGGTCGCCGCGAAGGTCACCATCGCGACCCGGCTCCCGACGGTCGCGACGTACGTCTGCAGGCTGACCGGCGGCGCCGCGCCCTGGGTGCCGGCCGTGGCGGGCCGGAGGACCCAGTCCAGGCGGTAGGCGAGCCCGCCCCCGAGCGTCGTGGTCGTCCGGTGGATCGTGCCGCTGACGCCTTCCATCGTGCGGAGCAGGTTGCCGATTCGGGTGGAGGCGGCGTCCAGCGTCTGACCGTCCGCCGCCTCGGTCAGCACGCTCACGTTGGGCGGCACGGCCGTCGAGGAGAGGGCGCGAATGTCGCCGCCAATCATGCTGATGTCGGCGCCCGTCCCGCCGAGGACGCCGTCGATGAGATCGGCCACCTCGGCGTTGGAGCTGTGCAGCACGCTCATCAGCAGCTGCTCCTGGATGGCCTCCATCGATGAGGAGGTCCAACCGCCGGGCAGGGTCATCGCGTAGCCGTCCGGACTCTCGAAGTCGACCCGTTCGAGGGCCGCGCCGGGGCTCCCGCCGGGCACCACGGAGCCGGGCTCCGAATCACCGGAGCCCAGTGCAGTGTGTCCGAGCGCCAGGCCGAGGAACGCGGGTACGGATGCAAGCGCGCCCATCACCGCGAGCACAAGGCCGACCGCAAGCAGGCCGCGTCGCATCCGCCTAATGATGTACGGAGATGCCGACAGCCGCCCGTAACGGGACGGCCAGCGCGTTTCAGTCGGGCAACAGGTCCGGCAACAGGTCGAGCAACCGGCCCCCGCGAACGATGTCCACGGCCGCCTGGATGTCCGGCCCCGGGTCGCGGTCATTGCCGAGATGATCGACTCGCGCCCGAACTCGCCGGTGGGCTTCCGCGGCTCCTGAGCCGGGCTCGGCCCGACGCTCGATGCGGAAGTCGAGGCCCTGGGCAGCGCAGAGAAGCTCCAGGGCGAGCACCCGCTCCACGTTGCGCAGGATGTCCCGCGCCTGGCGCGCGGCAATCGATCCCATCGACACGTGGTCCTCCTGGTTGGCGCTCGTGGGGATCGAGTCGGCCGAGGCCGGATGGACCAGGACCTTGTTCTCCGAGACGAGGGCCGCGGCCGCGTACTGGAGGAGCATCAGTCCGCTGTTAAGCCCCGCGTCCTCCACGAGGAACGGCGGCAGGCCGGAGAGCCGGCCGTCGATGAGCAGCGCGGTGCGGCGCTCGCTGATGGATCCCAGCTCCGCGATCGCGAGGGCGGCGAAGTCCATCACCAGGGCCACGGGCTGACCGTGGAAGTTGCCGCCAGAGATGACGCGGCCGCCGCCGGTCGCCACCGCCTGGGCATCGGCATCCGTTCCGCCCGGGAAGACGAGCGGGTTGTCGGTGCTGCTGTTGAGCTCCACCTCCAGGACGCCCCGGGCGTAGTCGAGCGCATCCCGGCTGGCGCCGTGGACCTGCGGCACGCACCGGATCGAGTACGGGTCCTGGACCTTGTGCGCCTCGGCGTGGTGGGCATGCTGGAGGGCCGAGTCGCGCAACAGGTGGCGCAGCTCCGCGGCGACGCGGCGCTGACCGGGGTGCGGCCGTGCGGCGTGGTAGGCCGCCGCGAACGCAACGTCCGTGCCGAGGAGCGCCTCCACGGACATCGATGCGACGATGCTTGCCGTGCCTGCCAGGCGTTGTGCGTCGAGGACCAGCAGCGCCCCGATTGCGGTCATCTGCTGCGTTCCGTTGAGCAGTGCCAGCCCCTCCTTTGCCTCGAGCCGGAGCGGCTCCAGCCCGACCCGGGCGAGCGCTTCCGCTCCGGGCATCCGCCGCCCGCCGACCTCGGCCTCTCCCCGGCCGATCAGCGGTGCGCTCAGGTGCGCCAGCGGCGCAAGGTCACCGGACGCGCCGACGGACCCCTGCTCGGGGACGATGGGATGCACGCCGAGGCGCAGGAAGTCCAGCAGGCGCTCGACCAGCTCCGGACGGCAGCCGCTGTGACCCCTGGCCAGCGTGTTGGCGCGCAGCAGCAGCATGGCCCGGACCGTCTCGGTGTCGTGCGGCGGCCCGACGCCCACCGAGTGGCTGATCACCAGGTTCTCCTGGAGGCGGCGGGCGTCCTGCGGGTCGATGCGGACGTTCGCCAGGTCGCCGAATCCGGTCGTCACGCCGTAGACGGCGTCACCGGATGCGACGAGCTCCTCGATCGTGGCGCGGCTCGCGGCCATCCGCGCGCGCGCTTCGTCGGAGAGGCCGACCGGGGCGTTCCGGCGTGCGACGGCTTCCACGTCTTCGAGGGTCAGGTCGTGTCCGGTCAGCCAGAGGGTCGCGTCATCCATCAGCGGCGATCGTAGGCCGCGCTCACACCCACGTTGCCCCGCGCACGCCGTTGATGTGGCCGACGTCGTTGGCGAGGACCAGAAGCCCGTCGTCCTTGGAGACGAAGCGCAGCACCGTGAGGTTGTTCCAGTCCTGCCGCAGGCGGCGCCGGTAGTCGCGCATCGGGATGCCCAGCCGCCAGGCGAGCATGACCCGGTTGACGGTGCTGTGACCCACGAGCAGCACGCGGTGGCTCAGCGGGTGCTCGTCGAGCCCCTGCTCCCAGCTCACCAGGTCGAGGATCAGGGAGCTGACCCTCCGGGCGACGTCCGTGCCGCTCTCGCCTCCTGGCGGACCGACCGTGGAAGGATCGGCCTCCCAGGCCGCTCGCGCGTCCGGCCAACGGGCGCGAATCTCCTCGCGGGTGTGGCCTTCCCACTCGCCGTAGTCGGCCTCGAGCAGACGTGCGTCGGTCTCGATCTCGACTCGCGGAGCCACGATCCGGGCTGTCTCGAGGGCACGGCGCAACGGGCTCGAGATCACCCTTGCCAGCTCCACACCCTCCAGGCGATCGTGCAGCGCCGCGGCGCTCGCGCGTCCCTCGTCGGAGAGTGGCACGTCGAGGCGCTGCCCGAGGTACTGCTCGGGCTCGGACTGCGGCGTCTTGCCGTGGCGCGTCAGGAGGATCTCCAGCAACTCGCCGCCGAGTCTAGGCGGTATGCTGTGGGCACAGTACGCATACGCCTCGCCTTCGGGGTTGGGTGCAAGTCCCGACCGGTGGTCGGCGCGACAGGACGCCAGTTCTGGAGTGCCAGCCCACGACCCGGTACCGTTCCTGCGGTACCGGTGGATCCCCTGGCAGGGAGCCGACGGTCAGAGTCCGGATGGGAGAAGGCAGGCGCGAGCGATTCGCTCGACCGACGGCTTCTGCCGTTCGCGCCGGCGACCCCGCGTCCGTCCGACCCTCCCCTCCGAGACCCTGCTCGTCCCAGTGCGACCCGATACGCGGGTCGCGGCGAGGCGACGGAGGTCGGACGCTGAACGCCATCGAGGTCCGGGGGGTCACGCGCAGCTTCATCGTCGCCGGCCGTCGCCTGGTGGCCCTGGAGGGCCTGTCGCTGTCCGTGGCCGCGGGCTCGATCGTGGCGGTCGTCGGGCCCAACGGCTCCGGCAAGAGCACGTTGCTGCGCCTGATCGCCGGCCTTCTCCCGGTCGACGCCGGCGAGGTGCTCATCGACGGCGTTCCCGTGGACGGACCGGATCCGCGTGTGGGGCTGGTCTTCCAGGAGCCGCGGTTGCTCCCCTGGCGCACGCTCGTCGAGAACGTCTCGCTTCCGCTCGAGCTGGCCGGCTGGCCTGAACCCCGGCGTCTCGAGCGCGGCCGGGCGTTGCTGTCGCAGGTCCGTCTCGATGGCTTCGAGCGAGCCTACCCGGCGCAGCTTTCCGGAGGGATGGCGCAGCGCGCGGGTATCGGCCGCGCGCTCGCGCTCGATCCGGGCGTCCTGCTCCTCGATGAGCCGTTCGGGGCGCTGGACGCCTTGACGCGCGAACGCATGAACCAGGAGCTCCTGTCGCTGTGGGACCGCACGCGGGCCACCGTGCTGCTGGTCACACACAGCATCGCGGAGGCCGTCTTCGTCGCGGACCGGGTGCTCGTGCTCTCGCCGCGACCCGGCCACGTGGTCGCGGACGTGCCCGTGGAGCTGGCGCGCCCTCGGAGCCCTTCGGCCATCGACGCCGCCGCGTTCTCGCGAGCCGCCGAACAGGTGCGCGCGGCCCTCGAAGCGGCGGACACCATGGAGGCCGTCGACAGTGCCGAGGCGTCCGACGCGGATTCGATGGCGGACGTCGCGTGAGGCGCGAAGGCCGCTGGCGCGGCGCCCGGCCGAGGTCGCGTTCGCTGTCCCGTTCACTGGCGAGGACCTGGCCCGTGCTCGCGGGCGCCGTCGTTTTCGTCGGGATGTGGCAGCTGATCGTTAGCGTCGGCAACTATCCAGCGTACATCCTGCCTTCGCCGATGGTGGTGCTGGATCGGCTGGTCCGAGCCTGGTCGTCGGGCATCATGGCGCCCCACGTGGCCGCCACCCTGAGCGAGGTCGCTCTCGGACTGCTCGTCGGCGGCGGTGCAGGCCTCGTCATCGGGGTGCTCCTCGCCCGTTCGGCGCTGGCCGAGCGGCTCCTCTCGCCGTACCTCGTGGCCGCGCAGGCGACGCCGATCCTTGCGCTCGCGCCGCTCATCTACCTGTGGCTCGGCAGCGGCCTGGGGAGTCGCGTCCTGATCTGCTCGCTGATCGTGTTCTTCCCGATCGCCGTCTCCACGATGGTCGGCATCCGCTCGGTCGACGCCAAGCTGCTCGAGCTCGCGCGGAGCCTGCGTGCGACCCGCTGGCAGATCCTGTCGCGGTTCGAGATCCCAGGCGCACTTCCGCAGATCCTCGGCGGCTTCCGCGTCGGTGTGACGCTCGCGGTCGTCGGCGCGATCGTGGCCGAGTGGGCCGGGGCCGAGCGTGGACTCGGCGTCCTCATCAACCTCGCGCGCGGCAGCCTCTTCGACACGCCGCTCATGTTCGCCACCCTGTTCATGACCGCCGCCATCGGCGTCGGTCTCTATCTCTGCGTCGTGCTCGTCGAGCGCCGCCTCGTCGGCGTGTGGCGGCAGGGCTGATCTGGAGGTTCGGATGCGCCGTTGGATTGGACTGACCCTGGCCTGCCTGCTCGCGGCTGCCTGTGGAGGCGCGGCAAGCCCCACCCCCGGCGTCGTGCCGCTCAAGGTGGGCCTCGGCTTCATGACCAGCGTGCAGTTCGCGCACTTCTACTACGCGCAGCAGCAGGGGTACTACCGCGCGGCCGGCCTGGACGTGACCCTCGAGAACAAGAGCGATCCGGAGCTGATCACGCTCGTTGGACAGGGAGCGCTGGACCTCGGCCTCGGCGATGGGACGAGCGTGATCCCTGCCGTCAGCCAGGGCATCCCGGTGCGCTACGTGGCCACGATCTACGCGCAGTTCCCGAACGTGGTCATCGCGAAGTCCGACTCGGGTATCGCGACGCCCGCGGACCTGGCGGGCACGAAGGTCGGCACGCCGGGCAAGTACGGTTCCAGCTGGGTCATGCTCCAGGCACTGCTGAGCTACGCCGGCTTGACGCCCGACGACATCGAGGTCGTGCTCTATCCCGATTACGGCCAGGCCATCGCGCTGGCCCAGGGCGCGGTCGACGCAGCGACGGGCTTCGCCAACAACGAGCCGGTCGTTCTGGCACGCCAGAACATTCAGACGACCCTCATGCGCGTCGACGACATCGTGCCGCTGCCAGGGCCTGGGCTGATCACCGGTACCTCGACGCTATCCGCCAAGCCCGACGCGCTGCGCGCCTTCGTCGCCGCCACCCTGCGCGCGATGGAGGAGATCCGGGCGAATCCCGACAAGGGCCTGGATGCCACCTTCGCGGTGGACTCCACGCTGGCATCCGATCGGGAAGGCCAGCGAGCCGTCCTGGACGCGACGATCGCCATCTGGTCCGGCCCGTACACGGAGACGCACGGGCTCGGGGCCATCGACCCGGACGCATGGAAGAAGTCCATCGACTTCATGCGAGGGCTGCCCGACAGCGTCGTCAAAGCGGACCTGAGCCCGAACGATCTCATCGACGCGAGCCTGCTTCCGGCACGCTGACCTGCGTCCCGCCTAGACTCAGCGCTGCGCGGATCGACGCGATTCAGGAGGCCACGATGTCGACGCCAGAGACGGATCCCAGCGGAGCTCGGGAAGGCCCGGGCGGGACCCCGGAGGGCCATACGCCCGAGGCGGCGGCGCCCGACGAGTTTGGCAAGCCCGGAACGCCGGCGGCCGGCCTCTCCCCGGACGTCCCGCACCCGGCTGACGCTGAGGATGTGGAGCGCTCCGACGATGACCGGCATGCAGCCGACGCCCACCACGTCGGAGGCGGGCACGACCACGAGCACATGACCACGGGCCACGCGCACGGGGACGACCATTCCACCGACCAGGGCGAGGAGCTGGGCCCGATCGATTGGGGCGCCTGGGGTCTCAGCGCCCTTGGCCTCGCGTCGGGCGCGGTCGTCGCCCTCGCGCTCTTCGTCGCCACCCGGGGCGGCTAACAGGGACCTTCGTCGCCCACGGGCGGTAGGCGCCTGGCGCCCTAGAAGAGGCCGACGATCCGCCCGTCAGCGTCGATGTCCACGCCTTCCCCATTCGGTCGGGACGGCAATCCGGGCATCGTCCGCATGTCCCCGCAGTACGCGGTGACGAAGCCCGCCCCGGCGAACAGCCGCGCGTCGCGAATCGGAACCCGGAACCCGACGGGCCGGCCCTTCAGTGCCGGATCGTGGCTCAGGGACGACTGCGTCTTGGCCATGCAGACCGGCAGTGACCCGTAGCCGAGGCGCTCCATGAGCTCGAGCGCCTTCTGCGCCTCTCCCGAGATGTCGACGCCGTCGGCGCCGTAGATCCGGGTCGCGATCGCCTCGATCCGTTCCGGCAGCGTGGCGTCCTCTCCCTGGAGCAGGTGGAAGTCGGGAGCGCGTGGCTGCGCCACGTCCCACACGGCCCGCGCCAAGTCCTCGGCGCCCGCGCCGCCGTCCGTGTAGTGGCGAGACACGATTGCGTCGCGCGCACCGGCTTCGATGGCGACGCCGCGGATCAGCTCGAACTCCCAGGGCTGATCGGCCGCGAACGCGTTGATCGCCACGACCGAGGGCACGCCGTACTCCGCCACGATACGGACATGCTGAGCGAGGTTCTCGCACCCTCGTCGGAGGACCTCGGCGTCGTCGCCCGCACCGGATTGCTCGCCGTGCATCCGGAGCGCTCTGACCGTCGCAACGATCACGGCGGCACTTGGCCGCAGGCCGCTGATTCGCGACTTGATGTCGACGAACTTCTGGAAGCCCATGTCGGAGCCGAAGCCACCCTCCGTGCAGACGGCGTCGACCAGCTTGAGCGCCACGCGATCCGCGACCACGGACGAGTTCCCGTGGGCGATGTTCGCGAAGGGACCGGCATGGACGAACGCGGGCCCGCCCTCCAGCGTCTGGACGAGGTTGGGCTTCATGGCGTCCCTCATGACGACGGTCATGGCGCCGGCAACCTTGAGCTCGTCGAGGGTCACGGGCTGGCCCTGGAACGTCTCGGCCACGATCACGCGCCCGATCCGGCGCCGAAGGTCCTGAAGATCGTTAGCCAGGGCAAGGATCGCCATGACCTCGGAGGCGGCGGTGATGTGGAATTCGGACTCGCGGACGTCGCGTGTCTGCCCGATGCCGATCAGGACCCGCCGCAGGGCGCGGTCGTTCACGTCCAGGACCCGCGGCCAGCGGATCGTGAGTGGATCGATGCCCAGCGCGTTGCCGCGGAAGAGGTGGTTGTCGAGGAATGCCGCCCCCAGGTTGTGCGCGGCGGCGACCGCGTGCAGATCGCCGGTGAAGTGGAGGTTCACATCCTCCATCGGCAGAACCTGGCTATACCCTCCGCCGGCCCCGCCTCCCTTGACGCCGAAGACCGGGCCGAGTGATGGCTGCCGGATCGTTGCCGCGGCACGCACCCCGATGCGGTTGAGCGCCTGGGCCAGGCCGATCGTGGTGGTGGTCTTTCCTTCGCCGAGTGGCGTCGGCGTGATCGCGGTCACGACGATCTCGCGGCCCTCTGGGGCATCGGCGAGGCGGTCCAGGATCTCGAGCCTGATCTTGGCCTTGTACGGCCCGTACGACTCGAGCTCGTGCGGTTGGATGCCGAGCTCGGCGGCCACGTCGACGATCGGCCGCAGTCGAGCCGCCTGTGCGATGTCCAGGTTGGAGGAGGGGCCCATCTCCGAGCCGGCTCCCTAGCGGGACCCGGCGAAGGCGGTGCCGTCGGCGTTGGGACTCCCGTCCGTGACCGCAGCCGACTCCTTGTTCGCGTCGAGGGCGGCTTCCGCGGCCGATCCGGCAGGGCGCCCGGCCTGCACCTGGCGCCGCACCGCCCTGGCGAGATGCTCGAGCAGGATCGCGTTGGTGAGCGGCCCGACTCCGCCGGGGACGGGCGTCAGTGCCGACGCAACGGGCCGCACCGAGTCCATGTCGACGTCACCGACGATCCGGCCGTCCAGGACGTTGATCCCGCAGTCCACGACCGCGGCCCCGGACTGGAGCATGTCGCCGCGGACGAGGCCGGGCGAGCCCGCGGCGACGACGATCAGGTCTGCGCGCCGCAGCTCCCCCGGAAGGTCCCGGGTCTGGCGATGGCACACCGTGACCGTGGCGTTCTCGCGCAGCAGCAGCAGCTCGGCGGGCTTGCCCACGACATTGCTCCGGCCGATCACCACGGCACGCATCCCGGCCGGCTTGATGCCGTACCACCGGAGGATCTCGACCGAGGCTTCCGCGCAGGACGGATAGAACGACTCGTACCCGAGCGCGAGCAGGCCCGCGTCGTACGGGTGGATCCCGTCGATGTCCTTGGCCGGGTCGATCGCTTCGATCACGGCGCGGTGCTCCACCTGGCCCGGCAAGGGCAGCTGGACGATGATCCCCGCCACCGAGCGATCGGCGTTCTCAGCCTCGAGAGCACGGATCACGTCGGATGTCGACGCATCCACCGCGAGGCGGACCATCCGACCCGGGAGGCCGACGCGCTCGGCGTTGCCGAGGATGCGCGACGCGTAGACCTGCGACGCGGGATCGCCGCCGACCATGATCACGCTCACGCCAGGCAGCTCCGCGCTCTGCGACGCCGTTCCATCGCGCTCTGGATCGCGGCCGCGCAGGCGGTCCAGGTCACGGGTCACGTCCTGGAGGATCTGCTTCGCGAGCGGGATTCCCAGCAGGAGCCTCGCGCCGATCGCCACTTCGGCCGTGGCGCCGGTCGCCGGTGAGGTCACGCGGCTTCCGGTTCGCGCAGCGTGCCCGACTGGACCTGGCCGTGCACGAAGGCCGTCACCGATTCGATCTGGTGCAGGTGCACCTCGAGCTCGGCCAGCATGCGCTCCGATTCGCGGGTGTCCGCGATCGAGCCGAGGTTGATGACGACGTTCGCGCCGGCGCCCCGCGCCGCGGCCTGGCCGAGGAGTGCCGCGACATCCAGGTCGCTCGAGGCGTTGAGGTTGCTGCGGCCCGCCAGCGACTCGACGTCTTCGAGCAGCTCACGGCAATGGCGCACCACCTCGAGTGGGATGCCGGCCGCGGCGCGAGCGGCGACATCGAGCGCGGAGTCGCGGGTCGCGCGCTGCTCGTCGGTCTCCCGGGGCAGCTTCATGGCCGCGGTAAATGCGGAGTACTCCCGCGCGTCCGCGTCGGCCAGCTCCAGGAACCGCTGCCGTGCCGCTTCGCCCGCCGCGATGGCGCGCTCGTGGGTCGCGGTGAAGGCCGCGTACTTCGGCCGGTCGAGCGACAGGCGCGCGACCATGACCACGAGCGAGGCGGCGATGGATGCAGCGACGGCCGATGCGCTCCCGCCACCGGGCACGGGCTCAGCCGACGCCAGTGCCTCGGTGAAGCCGGAGAGCGTGAAATCCGCGTAGCTGCCGGGATCCGGAGCCATGATCCGATTGTCGCATGCGGGTCGGCCGCTCAATCGACTCGGCGAATCACTCCGATGAGCTTGCCCTGGATCCGCACGTCCGCGTAGAACTGCGGCGGGTAGTCCGGGTTGGCGGGCTGCAGGCGGACGCGATTCTTCTCCTTGAAGAAGCGCTTGAGCGTGACGGCGTTCTCCTCCACCTGTGCGACGACGATGTCCCCGTCGCGCGCCGTCTCCTGGGGCCGGATGACGACGTAGTCGCCATCCGCGATGTGCGCGTCAACCATGGAGTCACCGCGAACGCGGAGCACGTAGGCGTCCCCGCTGGGTGCCAGCAGGTCAGGGACGGAGACCGTCTCGCTCGCGTCCGCGTACGCCTCGATCGGGCCGCCGGCCGCGATCTCGCCGACGATGGGGAGGACGTGGACGTCCTCGCGCTGGATGCCCGGGACGAGCTCGGCGGCGAGACCCTGGCGTAGCGCGGCATTCGGAGTCAGGCGGAGCGCGCGCGATTGCGTGGCGCCACGTTCCAGGTACCCGTCCCGCTCGAGGGCGGACAGGTGGTGATGAACGGCGGAGGTGGAGGCGAGACCGACGGCGCCCGCGATCTCCCGCACCGACGGCGGATAGCCTCGTGAGCGGAGCGTGGCGGCGATGTACTCGATGATGCGCTGCTTGCGTGCGGCGTCGTGCTTGGTCACCGGCGCCTCCTTCCGTCGCGCACGTTACCGAACGCCTGTTCGATTGTCAAGCCGGGGACGCCCCATCTCAGCGCGCCAGTGGGAGGGCGCCGCGGGGGTCGCGGATATACTCCCGCTTCCGATGTCCTCTCGATCACCGTTCCGCCTCGGCTTGGGCGTGCTCGGCCTCTGGCCCTTCGTCCCCCTGGCGTCCCGCGCTCCGATCTACGGCCGGCTCTTGCTGGCCCTCTTGAGCGATGCCCGCGTCCCCGTACGCAGCAAGGCCGTGCTGGGGGCGGCGGCTGCCTACATCGCGTCGCCGATCGACCTGATCCCCGATTTCATCCCGTTCATCAGCCGCGTCGACGATGCCGCCGTGCTCGTGCTGGCGGTCGACTATTTCCTCGAAACGGTGCCCCGTGAGCTCGTCGTCGAGAAGATGCACGACCTCGGCATCGACGGGCGTGAGCTGGAGCGCGACCTCGAGTCCGCCCGCCGCGCCATCCCTAGACCGGTCCGCATGGCCATGCGCCGCCTGCCCAAGGTTGCCGGCCGTGCCTCGTTCATCGCACGCCGCGAGGTCGCCAAGCGCACGGGTCGACCCGAGCCCAAGCGCGCCTCGCAGGCCCGGCGGCGATCGGAGCGGAAGCCCATGGAGGAAGCCCCCGAGTGAAGGTCATTCTCACCCAGGACGTCGCCGCGCTCGGAAAGAGCGGCGAGCTCAAGGAGGTCGCGGACGGCCACGCCCGCAACTTCCTGATCCCCAACAAGCTCGCCGTGCCCGCGGCCGGCGGCGCCTACCGCGCCTGGCAGCACGACATCGCCAGTCGCGAGGACAAGCGCAAGCGAGAGCGCGAAGATGCGGAGATCGCCGCGCAGCGGATCGGCAGCACCACTCTGACGATGGGCGTCAAGGTCGGCGAGGGCGGCAAGCTGTACGGCTCGATCACGGCCAAGGACATCGCGGACGCGCTCGGCCGTCGCGGGATCGTGGTCGATCGCCACAAGGTGGACCTCGACGAACCGCTGAAGTCCCTCGGCACGTACAAGGTCGCGATCCGCGTCTACGCCGGCCTGACACCCGAAGTCACTGTGGACGTCCAGCCCAAGGGCTAGCCTCGGCCGACGGTGTGCCATCCAGGTGGCACACGCCGGGCGGAAGATAGGGCCATGGCCGGGCCCGCCGCGACGATCCTGCACGTCGACCTCGACGCGTTCTTCGCTGCGGTCGAGCAGCGCGACCGCCCCGAGCTGCGCGGCAAGCCGGTGATCGTCGGCGGTGGCGGGCCCAACGACCGCGGCGTGGTCAGCACCGCGTCGTACGAGGCGCGTGTGTTCGGTGTCCGGTCGGCGATGCCCCTGCGTACGGCCGGCGCGCTGTGCCCGCACGGCATCTTCGTCCCGGTCGACGGCAAGAAGTACACCGCGGTCAGCCGCGAGGTCATGACGATCCTCCGGCGCTTCAGCCCCCAGGTGGAGCAGGTCTCGATCGACGAGGCCTTCCTCGACGCGGCCGGCAGCGAAGCGCTCCATGGGACACCGGAGGCGATCGCGAAGGCGATCAGGCGGCAGATCCAGGCTGAGCTTTCGCTGACGGCGTCCGTGGGCGTCGCGACGACGAAGCTCGTGGCCAAGATCGCGTCGGACCTGCGGAAACCGGATGGGCTGGTCGTCGTGACTCCAGGCAACGAGGCGGACTTTCTGGCGCCCCTCGCGATCGGCCGGCTGTGGGGCGTCGGGGAGCGGACGCGGCTGGCACTTGCGGACTACGGGGTCACCACGATCGGCGATCTCGCGAGGCTGCCCGAGGACGTGCTGCGACGGCGCTTCGGAAGCCAGGGCGCGGTGCTCGCCGCGCGTGCCCTGGGGATCGACGCATCTCCCGTCGGCGATGGCGATGCTGCCAAGTCCGTGAGCCACGAGCACACCTTCGACGTCGACTCCAGCGACTGGGACGTCATCGAGCGGACGCTGCTGGGCCTGTCGGAGGGCGTGGCCAGGCGGCTCCGAGACGGAGGCGTCCGTGCCGGCACGATCGGTGTGAAGGTTCGGGACTCGGCATTCGTGACGCTGACGCGGCAGCGGACGCTCGCCGAGCCGACCGATCAGTCGGACGTGATCTGGCGGACCGCGGTGGCGCTGGCGCGGCCGCACGTGCGAGGGATCCGGGTACGGCTCCTCGGCGTGGCGGCGACACACCTCGGGGAGCGCGAGCAGCTCGCGCTGTTCGGTGAGGGCGACGACCGCCGCCGACGCGCGACGGAGGCCACGGATCGGATCCGGGAGCGCTTCGGCACGCGCGCCATCACGCGGGCGCGCCTGCTCGAGGGCCAGGTTGCGGACCCGTTCGAGCGCGATCCGATGACCGCACCGGAGGCCCGTCGGATCGGGCGGCCGCCTCCCGACGACGGCGACGGTGCGGACCGCCGTTCCTGAGAAGGTCCTGGTGCGAGTCGCGTGACACACAAGCTGGCACGGACCCGGCGCATCGTGATGTCCGGAGCGCTTGACAATCGAACAGACGTTCGGTTAGCTTCGCTCCAGCGTATCGAACGGATGTTCTCTCCTGCCGCGGTGCCCCGGACCAGAGAGACCGCACAGGACTGACGGAGGACAAGTAGATGATGAATGTCGCCGGAACCGCGGAGGCCGTCTCGGTCGCCTGCGATCCATTCACCGGGCGGCCACGCACCATTCGATTGGGGACGCAGCAGATGCCGGTCCTCGCGATCGAGCGGGTGCGCGAGGAATCCGCCGCCTATCCGCTGGAGCGAGGTCCTCGGACGCTCTTCGTCGTCCAGACCCCATGGAACCGCGTTCGCCTCAGCTTCGAGCACCGGTCTCGCCGCTGGATGATGGACGGCATGGAGCCACGCTCGGAGTCGCTGGCCGCCTGAGCCGGAGAGCGCCCCGGGACGCGCTCATCCACCGCCCGTCCACGTTCCTGCCGGCCGGCTGGAAAGTCGTGGACAGCACCTGTGGACAGGCGACGGCACTGCTCGCGCCGTTGGCCAAGTCAAGCCTGTTTCTCGCCGCAACGTGATGTGAGTCTGTCGGCTGACCATTCACGCGCCACCTGTCGGAGCCGCCGTGTCCATCGACCGCCTCCCGCCGCAATCGATCGAGGCCGAGCAGTCGGTTCTCGGTGCCCTGCTGATCGACCGCGATGCCGTGGTCGAGGTGGCGGAGATCCTTCGCCGCGACGACTTCTATCGCAGCCAGCACGGCGCCATCTACGGGGCCGTCATTGAACTGTACGAGCGTCGCGAGCCGGTTGACATCGTCACCGTCTCGGAGGTGCTCGAGCGGAATGCGGAGCTGGAGCACGCGGGTGGCTCTGCCTACCTGACCAGCCTCATCAATCTGACGCCCACCGCGGTGAACGCGGTCTACTACGCGCGGATCGTCGAGCGCAAGGCGGTGCTCCGCAACCTGATCTCCGCCGCGGGCCGGATCGCCGGCATCGGCTACGACGAGAGCGGGGACGTTGACGCGTCCATCGACAAGGCGGAACAGGAGCTCTTCTCCGTCTCCCAGAAGCGCGTCGCGAGCGGATTTGCCCCTCTGCGTACCCTCCTGCACGCCGCCTACGACCGCCTCGACTACCTCCACCAGCACAAGGGCGAGGTCAGCGGCATCACTACTGGCTTCCCGCGGCTGGACGCGATGACGACCGGGCTCCAGAAGTCGGACCTGGTGATCCTGGCCGCCCGGCCCAGCATCGGAAAGACCAGCCTCGCGCTCAACTTCGCCGAATACGCGGCAGTCATCCAGCGAAAGACCGTCGGCGTCTTCAGCCTCGAGATGAGCAAGGAGCAGCTGGTCCTGCGACTCCTCAGCTCGGTTGCCAACATCGATTCCCAGCGCCTTCGCACGGGCTTTTTGGAGGAGATGGACTTCACCCGTCTCGCGCCGGCCATGAACGCGCTTGCGGAGGCGCCCATCTACATCGATGACACGCCGAATGTGAGCACGATGGAGCTCCGCACCAAGGCGCGGCGACTTCAAGCAGAGTCCGGGCTGGACCTGCTGATCGTGGACTACCTCCAGTTGATGCAGTCCACTGTCCAATCCCGCGAGTCCAACCGCGTCCAGGAGGTCTCGGAGATCACGCGCGGCCTGAAGGGTCTCGCGCGAGAGCTCCAGGTTCCGGTGATCGCGCTCAGCCAGCTGTCACGCCAGGCGGAGATGCGCGAGTCCAAGGAGCCCCGCCTCTCGGATCTTCGGGAGTCGGGATCGATCGAACAGGACGCCGACCTGGTGATGTTCCTGTGGCGCGAGAAGGAGCGCTCCGACGAGGAAGGCGGGCAGGACGAGGACGGCGAGATCATCAACCTCAAGCTCGCCAAGCACCGCAACGGTCCGACCGGCGACATGCGGCTCTGGTTCAGGAAGCGGCAGACCCGCTTCGTGGCGCTGGAAGAGGATCGCTCGCCGGCGGGCGCCTACGCCTGAGGCAGATCCGGCTCAGAAGCCCAGCGAGGGCAGCATCTCCGGCTGAACCTTGTCACCCGGCAGCATCGGCCGCAGCGAGAGCGAGAACGTCATCTTTCCATCCGGGGACGCGATCGGGATCCCCGGCGCGCCGCCGGACGGGACCGTCGCGACCTTGGCGGCCTGCTCAGCGGT
Source organism: Chloroflexota bacterium (assembly GCA_034667005.1). Classification (GTDB taxonomy): domain Bacteria; phylum Chloroflexota; class Limnocylindria; order Limnocylindrales; family CSP1-4; genus JAFMJV01. The sequence goes on along the minus strand of JAXDKU010000098.1, from coordinate 12,508 downwards.
GATTGCCGCGAGCCTCGTCGAGCTCTGGTCCGGATCCACTTTGAAGTCGGTGACCTTCAGGTCGGTCCAGGGCCACGGGTTCCGGCCTTCCATCCCCTGGCTCTCGATCAGGATCGCGCGGTATTGCTCGGGCACGTAGGTGTCAGCCGAGACCACCTGGCCCCGCCGGACCTCGGCCTCGAATCCGTTGAGGACATCGGCGAGCTTCGCGAATGCGGCGAAGTCCGCGGCATCGGGGTTGGGCTGTCCCGTCGTGATGCCGAGGCCGTAGACGCCGACCTGCTTCTTCACGCCACCCGCATCGATCTTGAAATAGGTGGTCGGCGCGTCCGCGATGCCACCGATGACGTACGACTCGCGCGCCGCGCTCAGATGACCCTGGGTCAGCGCGAAGGTCAGCAGCGCGTCGACCTGCTGCGCGTTCATAACGGCCTTCACGAACGGCGGGAAGCCGGTGCCGCCCGGGTCCGTCGTGGGGCGGAAGATCACCGTGTTGTCGCCGTACAGTGTGAAGTTGGGGGCCTGGGTGGCCAGGAAGCCGAAGGGCATGAACCCGCCGCCCGACTCGATGCGAAGGACCACGTCCGCGGCGCCCGTGGGGTGCTCGACTTGGCCGACCTCGGCGGTGGGACTCGGCACCGGCGTCGCTGTGGGCGGAGCGGTCGGGCTGCCGGCAGGTGTCGGAGATCCGCCCGGCGAGGTGGCGGGGCTGCCGGGCGGGCTCGAGGACCCTGGGGTGGCGGCCGCGCCGCCTGAGCATGCCGCCAGCACGACTGAGAACGCGACGGTGAGCCCAGTGGCGGACAGGCTCGCGCGCGTATGAATCCTCTGCATGTGGCCGGAGACGGCGGTGCGATGCTGACGGTTCCCGCGCGCCGCGGGGCCAACCGCCGACCCACCCCTACACTCAGCCTCCCGACGCCAGCCGGCCGGGCAGCACGCGAGGAGGGCCGCGCCGACATGGGCGTGATCATCATCCGGGAGATGGTGGGGACGAGCCCCACGTCATGGAGCGACGCGGCGCGCGTCGCCGTGGCGACGGCAGCCCACACGGTCCGCAACATCCGAGAGGTCGAGGTCGTCAAACAGACCGCGCACGTGGCTGACGGCCAGGTCATCGAGTACCGCGTCGAGGTGAAGATCCACTTCGAATACGAGGGCAGCTAGGCCTTCTGGCTGTCCACATGCGGCGCCGTCGCCCGATCGGCGTCTAGTGCCACTTGACCGATCGGTACACTCTGCGTCGCCATTGCCGCCCGGCTTGGCATGAAATCGAGGAGGGCGGAGCAGCGTGAGAGTCCACTTGGTGTCGGGGGGCGGCTGAGTCGCCCGAGACACAACGAAGAGGTGGATGTCCACAGCTCGACGTAAGCCTCGGATGATGGCCGATCCCGAAGATTCAGCTGTGCCGCGCGTCCCTGCTGCCGGTCTGCCGCCCACCCGGCCCTCGGGCACCAACGCGCCCGTCCCAGAGTCGCGTGCGGATGTGCCCTCGCACCACGGAGAACCCCTCGGGCAGCTCGAACGATCGATCATCCGAAGCAAGGTGCAGCCACCGCCGGTTCGGGCCTCGACGCTCGAGCGCCGCCGTCTTCTTCAATGGCTCACCTCGCACAGCGCGGAGCGGTTGATCCTCGTCACCGGGGAGGCGGGCTACGGCAAGACGACGCTTCTCGCCGACTTCGCACGTCGGACGACGGTCCGCTGCCTCTGGTACCGCCTCGACGTCACGGACCGCGACTGGGTCACGTTCATCAACTATCTGATCGCCGCCGCGCGCGAGACGCAGCCAGACTTCGCGCCGGCGACGGCGTCGCTTTTGGCGCAGATGGCCACCTCCAACCCGCCGCTGGACACGGTCCTCAACTCGCTCGTGAGTGAGCTCGCGTCTCTCGGCGTGGCACCGACCGCGGTGATCCTCGACGACTTCCACCTGGTGGACGACTCACCGGACGTGCACGCCATCCTGGAGCGCTGTTTCGAGCGGGCGCCTCAGAACCTGACGTTCGTGATCTCCGGGCGAGTCACGCCGACGGTTCGCATCGCGCGCCTGGCGGCCCACGGTGAGGTGGCCCGGCTGGTGACCGAGGATCTGCGCTTCTCCAGCGAGGAGACGGCGGAATTGTTCGCCTCGGCCTACCAGCTGCCGCTCGAAGCCGACCTCGTCACCGAGATTGATGCGCGCGCTGAGGGCTGGGCCGCAAGCCTCCAGCTCGTGTACTCGACGATTCGCGAGCGTCAGCCGAGCGAGGCCCGAACGTTCATCCACTCCCTCTCGGGGGCCGAGGGAACCCTCTACGACTACCTTGCGGAGGAGGTCCTGATCGGCCTCTCCCCGCCGCTGCAGCGTGTGCTCGTCCGAGCCTCGCTCCTGGAGCGGGTCGTCCCCAACTACCTCCTCGCCATCGTCTCGACCGAGCCCAACCCCCCGTCCGCCAAGCAGATCACCGCCCTCCTCGAGGAAGCCGACAGCTTCGGCCTCATGGGCCGGAAGGCGGCAGGCGAGTCGACGAGGCGCTTCCACCCGCTTCTCCGGGAGTTCCTGCGCCGGCAACTCGACACCGCCATCACACCAGAGCTGCAACGCGAGATGCACCTGCGCGTGGCGAATGTGGCCGAAGCCGACGTTGACTGGCTGGCCGCCTGCCACCACTTCATCGAGGCCGATCAGCGCTCCGAAGCGATGCGCGTCCTCAGCGAGTCCGCGGCCTCAGCTCTCGGATCAGGTGCTCTGGGTGCGTCAATGGCCCTCGTGGCGCGCATCGGCAGCGCCGACACCCCGTCAGTCGTGAAAGTCATCGAGGCTCGCCACCTCATCGGCCTCGGAGCCATCGACCGCGCCACCGAGATCCTTGACGCCGTCGACGTTCGATTAGCCGGCCCAGACCAACGAGCCTTGCTGCGCTTGGCTCAGGTTCACGCCGCATTCAAGAGCGGTCGGATCGATCTCATGGACCGCTACATCGCGGTCATCGGCCAGGATCCAGAGCTCCCACAGCGTCTTAGCGACATCGGCCGCGCTTGGCAGCTGATGCTCGCGGCCTGTCGCGGAGCCTCCATTCAGGCTGCGTCAAGGTACTTGATCCATTTGGCACAGCGACAAGCAGACGCGTCTCAGCACTACTTTTCAGCAATTAGCTTTCACAACGCGGCCCAATACGAAGTCGCGCGCGGTGAGTATCTGCTGGCCCTGCAGTTGGCCGAGAAGGCTCTAGCGCAATATGCCAAGTTGGCCGGCCGCCACGTCGAAGAGTTCTCAACTCGGGCCCTGATAGCGACAGTCTGCTGCGAGCTAGGATATCGAGCCCGATGCGACGAAGAGATCCATGCCCTATACGGCACCGCGGATGCAGATGCCGATGCCTATGCAGACTGTGCGTGGAATATCGCCATGATGGGGGATCCAGCCCTGGCGATGGTGTTCTTGGATAAGGCGTATGCATCCGCACGTCGGTCGCCAGCCGACGAGGGCATGCGAGCCATTTTGCAGCGGTGCGAGGCCGCGATCGCTTTGACAGACGGACGCACAGCGTCCGTCGCCGGAGTGACGGACGAACCTTCTGGATTCGGCTTGGAACCAGACTTCCTGGTGCGCAACTGCCTCGTGAGGTCGGCCGCAGCCGTCCAGCAGGGTTCCATGACGGTCGTTCCAGACTTGTTGAAGGGCCTCGATCTCGCATCGGGGCAGGGAGCCGATCGAACTGCTGTGCGTCTGCGGATCGGTCTCGCGGCCGTGCACAACGACGGCCGCGGCCTTGCGATAGCCATAACTCATGCCGGCGAATCGGGACAACTCGCTTTGCTGGAGATGGCCGATGTCATCGTCGCGCATCTCAATGCACTGCAAGCCGTGCCAGAGGCTGTTACGAGCTCTATGCACGCCTGGCCAGGGAGGTGGCTTCCCGCATTGCGGCGGCAGATGAGCCGCGGAAACGTTCCATCTGCCCACGCCGCGGCCAGATTGCTGGCCGAGCACGGCACCGTGACCGACGCTCCCAGGCTTGTGGCCTTCGAGAAGACGTACATAAAATCGGGGCGTCACCACGGACTGTCACGGGCGCTCATCCGCCGCGCGAGCCCTAAGTTGGTGATTCACGATCTCGGTCGCTCGACCATCGCCATTGGACCAACTGAAGCCGACCTAGCGAAAGCGCGTCGCCGCGCCGCGTCGCTTCTCATGTTCTTGGTCACGCGTCCAAGTCGAACGGCGACGCGGGAGCAGGTAGTCGACGAGCTCTGGCCGAACCTCGAGCCCTCCGCGGCTGTGAATAGCCTGAACCAAACACTCTACTTTCTTCGTCGCGACATTGACCCGTGGTACGACGACTCCACTTCGGCGGACTACGTAGTGAACGAGTCAGAGTTGATTTGGCTCGACCCCGAACTCACCAGAATCGACAGTGTGGCATTCCTAAGTCAGGCGACCGACCTACTGGGGGCGGACCTCTCCGCGGCGCACGGGCAGGAGTTGCTATCGAAGTACCGGGGTCGGTTCGCCCCTGAATTTGAGTACGAGGAGTGGGCGATCGGTTGGCGCGAGAGACTTCACGCCACGTTCCTGCTGGTGGTTCATGGGACCGAGCGCGCTCTGCGGGAGCGTGGCGACGACGCCCGAGCCGTCGAGATGCTCATGCATGCCCTGGCGATCGATCCCGATGCTTTGGAAGTAGAAACCAGCCTGGTCCGCGCTCTCCGTCGTCTCGGTGCGGAAGCTGCTGCAACCGAGCAATACACGCACCTGGCGAGGAGCTATCGCCGGGACCTTGGGGTGGAGCCGCCTCCGTTTAGTGCGCTGGGAGTCTCTAGTAGCGATCTCACCGGCTACTGACGGGCATTGCGTCGGCCGTCTGCGCGGTGCGCTTGACCCAGCCTCAGGGGCGAGAGGGTGCCGTACGGCCGCGAATCGAGCACACGGTACGCAGGTGTGCGTATTGGGCAGCGTCTCCCGTGGCTCCTAAGGTCCTGCTTGCCGACTGGTACCGCCGTACTGGTAGGAAACATAGAGTTCGGAACGCTTGGATCCCTCCGCCTGAATTGGGCACTTAGGGCGAGGGTGAGCGGGAGTGCAACCGACCGACGTCGAGCGTCAGGTCGGCTCGCGTGCTGGGCACGGGACGCCGCGAGAAAGGAAAGTGCAATGGAGCCGAACTCCAACATCAAGGGCTGGTAGCACGGTGATCTCCCGGTTGGGCCGGCTGGTAACCCTGATCGCTACCCTCGCTCTCACAGTGATGGCGGGCAGCGCGACGGTTCGCCCCTTCTGATCAGCAGGTCCTCGGTACGAAAGTCCCACTCGGGGAACGAGACCTAACGTCCGATACTGTCCGCACCGAATCCGCGATCACGGAGCCAGCGGACTTTGCCCAGACGTCTAGTCGTAGCGATGGTGGCCGTCGTAGTGACGGCCACTTTGCTATTCGGCGCGGCCGTTGCAAACTGGCCGATTGGATCCGCTGTGCCAGGGACGCCAACGGAGCTCTCTGGCATTGCGTTTTGGACGCTCCTTACGCTCGTGGCGTCGTCGTTCCCGGTCCAAGCTCCCAGAGGACCGGTCGTGAGCGTGTCGCTTGCTCCCATCCTTGCTGCGGCCCTGCTAGGAGGCCCGACAGCAGCGGGCATAGTCGGCGTGCTCGGCACCTTCGAGCTCCGGGAGCTGCGTTTGCAGATCCCGTGGTACGGCACTATCTACAACCATGCGTCCACCCTGATACCCGCTGTTGTCGCTGGGGCGGTGTGCGAGTTGATGGGCGTTGTAGGATCGCCGCCGTCAACCATCGCCAGTCTGGCCGCAGCGTTGCTCGCGGGCGTCGCATATCTGGCCATCTCCGAAAGCCTCGCGGCACTCGTAGTGGCATTGCGACAGGGGCGATCGATCCGCGCGGTAATACTGGCCGACCTGAAGGCGTTCGGGCCGTCGATCGTCGGGCTTGCGCCGCTTTCGTGGCTCATGGCGCTGGCGTACACCCACGTCGGGCCGCTCGTGGCGGTGCTGTTTGCGCTGCCGCTGTACACGACACGGGCGTCGTATGCCAGCGTGGTCGAGATCAGGAAGATGTTCACGCAGACCGTGCGTGCCCTGGCGTCGGCCATCGACGCGCGGGATCCCTCGACGAAGCTCCACTCGGACAACGTGTCGCGCATCTCCGTCGACATCGGGCACGTCATGGGGGTCAGCGAGGCCGAGCTCGAGCAGCTGGAGTGGGGCGGGCTGCTCCACGACATCGGCAAGATCGGTATCCGCGACGCGGTGTTGCTGAAGACGGACCGCCTCGACAAACAGGAGCGCGCGATCATGAATGAGCACCCGTCGAAGGGTGCCGAGATCCTCCAGGGCGTCGAGAAGCTCGGGCCCGAGATCCCCCTGATCCTGCATCACCACCAGTGGTTCAACGGCTCCGGGTACCCGCGCGTCAACGAGAAGGGCCAGCCCGACCCGAACGGACGCGCGCTCGTCGGCGAGGAGATCCCGTTCCTCGCGAGGATCCTCCACGTGGCCGACGCATTCGAGGCGATGACCGCCGTTCGGCCGTACCGGCCGCGGCCCCTGACCGCCGCCCAGGCCATGGAGGAGCTCCGCAAGTACTCGGGCATCCAGTTCGACCCGCAGATCGTCGCGGCGTTCGGGAAGACGCAGACGGCGCAGAACGCCGGCCTGCCGACCGTGGAAGACGTGGTTCCGGCGCCGATCCCGATGCTCGGCCACGTGGCGGCGCAACGAGTCAAGACGGCGACGCCGTCGGCCGCGAACGTGGACGCCGGCTAGCACTTCGAGCCCTGGGCCGCCGCGTCGAGGCGCCATCAACCACACGTGCGGACCGGACGTCCGTTCCACGGCTCCGGCGCGTTACCGTGCGGGCATGAGGCTTCGCCGACGCACGCCTGAGCCGCGGGCCGACCCATGCTGCTGACGGGGATCGTCATCGGGCTGGCGCTCGGCTTCGCCGCGGGCGGGCGGATCGACGCGCTTCTGAACGCGCGGCTTCGGTTCGTGGCGCTGCTCCTCGGAGCGTTGCTGCTCCGTTACGGCACGCAGATCGCGATCGCAAACGGCGTCGCGCTGGCGGACCAGCTTCGCCTGCCGCTGTACGCGGCCGCGTTCGGCCTCCTAGCAGTCGCGCTCTGGCTCAACAGGGACCGGCCGGGGCTGCTGGCGGTGCTCGCCGGCGTCGTCTCGAACGGGCTGGTGATCGTCATCAACGGCGGCTACATGCCGGTGTACCTGCCGTCGCTGACCGCCGCGGGGCTCGGGCCCCAGGACCTCTCCGCGCAGTTTCACGTCCTCCTTCCGACGGAGCTCGACCTCGGGTTCCTGCTGCATGGGGGGCCATGGGGAGACCTGATCCCCTTCCCCGTGCCGTTCCTGAACAACGTCGGCAGCGTCGGGGACCTGTTCATCTCCTTCGGCCTCGGCTGGTTCGTGTTCGCCACGCTCGTCCACGGCGAGGTCGCCGCATCGCCCACCAGCGTGGCCCTGTGGCGGGGCCGGCCCGAGGTTTTCCAGCTGGATCGCCCCGTCGTGATGGGTGGAGGGATGGGACCCGGTCTTGCGCCGCCCGCCGTCGCGCTGGCGCCTTCCGCGGGGTCGGCGGCACGAGGGGCAACGGACGTCGCGGTGCCGGGGCTCCCGGTCCCCGCACGTCGGGGTCTCGGCCAGCGGGTTCGCGGCCATCCGTACGTCCGATTGGCCCGAGATGCGCGCTTCAGCGCGTTCTGGACGAGCCAGACGATCAGCCTGTTCGGTGATCGCATCAACCAGATCGCGATCGGTGTCCTGGTGCTGACGACGACCGGATCGGCGCTCGAGACGGGCCTCGTCTTCCTCGCGGCCACGCTCCCGAACCTGCTGCTCGGTCCGATCGCCGGCCCGTTCGTGGATCGCTGGGACCACAAGCGCGTGATGGTCGCGAGCGACCTGATTCGTGCCGGGCTGGTGCTGATCATCCCGGTCGCGGCCCAGGCGAGCATCACGCTGGTCTACCCGCTGGTCTTCCTCGTCACGACCGTGAGCCTGTTCTTCCGGCCCGCCAAGGCGGCCGTGGTTCCGCGCATCGTCTCCGAGGAGGACCTGGTGCCCGGCAACGCGGCCGTCTGGACCGGCGAGACCCTGGCCGACATCGCCGGCTACCCGATCGCCGGGCTGCTGGTCGGAGCCCTCGGCGCACAGATCTGGCTCGCCTTCTGGCTCGACGCGGCCACCTACATCGTCAGCGCCGGCCTCCTCCTGGCGATCGCCATCCCGCCGGTTGCCCGCGAGGTTGGGCCGCGCGTCTCGGGCGCGGTTCGCGAGTTCATCGACGACCTGCGAGCCGGGTGGCACGTCCTGCGTCGCGAGCCACGGCTCTTCCAGAACACGATCGTGAGCACGGTGGCGCAACTCTCCGTCGGAACCACGATCGCGTTGACCATCGTCTACGGGCGCGACGCGCTCGACGGGCGCTTCATTCCATTCCCGCAGAACTATGCCGCGATCGACGCGGCGATCGGCGTTGGCAACCTCATCGGCGGGTTCGTCGTCGGCGCGATCGGTGCTCGGCTGCGAAAGGGTCGCATGGTGGTCGGCGGGTTTGTTGCCATGGGGCTGGGCGTGATCGTGATGGGGCTCACCCAGAGCATCGTGGTTGCCCTCGCGGCCTCGTTCGTCGTCGGCGTGTTCAACCTTGTCTACGTCATCCCGACGCAGGCCCTGTTCGCCGAGCTCGTCCCGGAGGGTTTCATGGGCCGCGTGGTCGCGTTCCGCTCGAGCCTGGTGTTCGGCGCGATGACGCTCTCGATGGCCGTCTCGTCGGTGGCGGCGGAGCACGTCCCCGTGGGCACGGTGATCGCCGCGAGTGGGGGGATCACGCTGGCCGCGGGGCTCATCGGCGCGCTCCTGCCGGCCGTTCGCGACGCGTGAGACGGGACGCAGCGAGCGCGTCCGCGGCGCGAGGATGGATAATCCGCCACGAGCCCAACTGGCAGCTCGATCATGGCCTGCCCTCGAAGCCGTTCGCGCAGGCCCGTGAGCGCGGGAACGACGATCCGACCTGGCCGATGCAGCGATCCGCGCTGGACCCACGGAGAAATGCACACGCATGACCGACCCACATCGGCCGGAGGCTGAGCCGCCGCCCACTGACGAGGCGGATCTGCCGATCGAAGGCGCGGCCGCGCAAGACGCGGTTGCCTATGCCGATGCCGAGCCGCAGGATCTGGAGGCCGAGGACGTCGGCGAGCCGACCGACACCGAGTTGGCCGAGCGAGAGCTTGACGCCGCGACGATCCCGGCGACTGCGGCCACGACCACCACGCCGCCGCCACTCTCCGGCGCTCGCGCACGAGCGAGCCGCCGCGGTGGGGGTGGCCCGGTCGAGCCACGCGCGCCCTCGACAGCCGCGCGTCCGGAGGACGTTCCGTACATCGACGATCCGGTCGCGAAGGTCTGGGTTGGGGCGATCGTCGCGTTCTTCGGGGCCGTCATCCTGTACGTGCTGCTGTTCGGATACGGCGGGGCGCTGAGCCCGCACGAAACGCCGACGCCGGTTCCGAGCGAAACGCCATGTGCGACCCCGGCCCCGACGCCCACGCCGTCCGCAGGCGCCTCCAGCTCGGCCAGCCCGTCCGCATCGGGTTCTCCGGCTGTGTCGGGTTCTCCGTCCGCATCGACGTCGCCGGCTCCGTCGGCATCCGCGACCCCGTCGGCCACGGCAGCTCCTTCGGCGACGGCAGCTCCGTCGTCGGCCGCACCCTCGACGACCGCGGCGCCCTCGTCGTCTTCGGCCGCCGGCTCGGCTGCTTCGGCGTCGCCGTCTTCGTCCTCGACGCCGTCGGCTACGGCAGCTCCGACGTCGTCGGCCGCACCGTCGGCCTCTGCTGCGCCCTCGGCCTCTGCTGCACCCGCAGCCTCTGCAGCGCCGTCGTCCGCGGCGCCCTCGGCATCGCCGGCTCCGTCGGCATCGCCGGCTCCGTCGGCATCGGCCTCGGCAGCGGCCTCGCCGAGCGGATCCGCGGCACCACCGCTTCCGCCCTGCCCGACGCCGTCGCTCCTGCCCACCGCGTCCCCATCGCCGAGCGCCTCGCCCACGGCGTCTCCGTCCGGGTCCGCGGCACCCACGGGATCCGCGGCACCCTCGACCTCGGCCGCTCCGTCCGGTTCGGCCGGCCCGTCGCCCAGCGCCGTTCCGACGCCCTCACAGACGCCGTCGCCGTCGGCAAGCCCGACGCTGGCGGCAAGCTAGCCGCCGGGCGGCGATCCCGGCCACGATGGCCGGAAGTGGCGAGCCTGCCGACGCTCGCGCGGCTGACCGCCGGCGCATGGTCGTGCTCCAGCTCGAAGCCCGCGGCCTTCGGGATCGCGCCACCCTGGAGGCGATGGGCCGGGTGCCTCGCGAGCGGTTCGTGCCGCCGCACCTGGAACGACGCGCCTACGAGGACGGCGCCCTGGCGATCGGCGGCGGCCAGACGATCTCGCAGCCGTTCATCGTGGCTCGCACCACCGATGCGCTCCGTCTCGACGACTGGCGACGCGCGCATCCCGGGGAGCCGGTCCGGGTGCTGGACGTGGGCACCGGCTCGGGTTACCAGGCCGCGGTGCTGGCGGACCTCGGCGCCGACGTCACCTCGATCGAGTACGACCCGGACCTCGCCGCGGACGCCGAGAAGCGGCTCAGAGAGCTTGGCTACGCGGTCGAGGTGGTCCGCGGCGACGGGAGTGGGGGCTACCCGCCGAACGCGCCGTACGCCGGGATCGTCGTGGCTGCGGCGGCGCCTCGGATCCCGCCACCGCTCCTGGAGCAGCTCGCCGACGACGGCACGCTGGTCGTACCGGTGGGCGATCGATACCAGCAGATGCTGACCGCGGTCCGGCGCCGCGGCAGCCGATTCGAGACGGACGAGCTGGAACCGGCGGTCTTCGTGCCCCTCCTGGGAAAGCACGGCTTCCGCTGAGCTATCCTCGGCAGCGATGACGCCCGCCAACCTCCGACACCCATGACGCACGTCTTCGTCTCCCCGCATCCCGACGACGCGGCACTATCGTGCGGCGGGCTGATCGCGAGCCTCCGCGACCTGGGCCAGATGGTCACGATCCTGACCGTCTACTCGGGCGGCTCGCACGCCTCCCACATGACTGACGCCCAGCGACAGGCATTCGGCTTCGGCTCCAAGGCGATGTGGCCGGTGGGCGAGGCGTTCCGGCGCACCAACATCGAATCGGACGTGCCCGTCATGGTCGGCGCGGGACCTTCCGGCAAGCCGCCGCCGTGGAGCGCCGATCCGGAGCGGCTGGAGCTGACGCAGGAGCGCGCCAACACGCAGGCACGGCAGTTCTGGCAGCGGGCCTCCTGGACCCGCAGCGCGAACATCACCAACGAGGAGAGCCCCGATCGGCCGCTCGCGGACTCTGTCGGCGGACAGGGCTCGTTCGAGGAGATCGACTACGGCTCCTCGGACGTCACGGAGCTCCGCCGCGCGGAGGACGAGCGCTACGCCTGGTTCATGGAGGCGTCCGTCGTCCAGCTGGACCTTCCCGATGCCGTCTTCCGCGGCTACGAGACGGAAGACGAGCTGCTCGGCACGCCGAGGGACGACGACGAGGGTCCGTACCGCCTGCTCCGGCAGGAGATCCTCCGCCTCGAGCCGCAGATGGTCTACTTCCCGCTGGCCGTGGGAAACCACGTGGACCACCAGCTGTGCCGCGACGTGGGCCTGTCGCTGATCGGCGAGGGCCGCCGCTGGGTGATGCCGGCCCCCGACTTCGCCGGGCGGACCACGTTCTACGAGGACTTCCCCTACGCCTGGTGGCACGACTTCTCCACGCCGGCCGACCTGCCGGGTGGCGGGCTGGACCTGCCGCCTGGCCTGGACATCGAGGCGCGCTACAGCGACATCTCCGAGATGCTGGAGCGCAAGGCCGCGGGACTCCGGATGTACGCCAGCCAGATCACCCGGATCTTCGAGAGCGACCAGCGCATGCTCGACGACTTGGCCGGGTACCACGCTCGGGTTGCCCTCGCCGGAGGCCTTGGAGCCGGGGCCGCCGAACGCTACTGGAGCGTCATCCGCCCCTAGGGACGAGCCCGCGCCGCATTCCCCCGCCGGGAGCGTCAGGCCGCGGTGGACACTCGTGCTGCAGGGATCGCCGCAGCTCTCGCCTCGGCGATCGCGGCGCCTTCCTCGTAGACGTCTTGGAGCGCATTGACCATCCTGTCGACGCAGAACCGTTCGTGCGCGAGGATGCGGCCCGCACGAGCCATGGTGTCCGCGAGCGGATGGTCGCTCAGCACGCGGACGATCGCGGCGGCCAGGGCCGAAGCATCGTGCGGCGGCACGAGCAGTCCCGTCACGCCGTCCTCGATCATCTCGGGGATGCCGCCCACGTTGCTCGCCACAACCGGGCGCGAGAGGGCCATGGCCTCGAGGATCACCAGCCCCTGCGCCTCGCGATAGGAGGGGAGCACCGCGACGTCCAGGGCGGCCGTCACCGCGGGAATATCGTCGCGGCGGCCCGTGAAGACGACCTTGGCGCCGGGCC
>JAXDKU010000097.1:0-10735 GCA_034667005.1 Chloroflexota bacterium | reverse complement strand
CGCCGGGATCAGCCGCTGTTGCCGCGGGGCGACACGGGGGGTACTCAGGTCATGGACAGCGGTAGGACCTTCGGGGTACACAGTGTCAGTCCTTTGCTTGCCCACGTGATGGCGTCGCGGCCGCCTGCCCGGCGTCGCGCCCGTCACTTCCTGGGAGCGCCCCCGTCCGAGCAGCGGGGGCGCTTCCCTTTTTCCGCACCGTGACTGGGGGCCTGCCGCGAATCGCCCGCGGCATCGGCGGCGATGGGAGAATCCCCCTGTGAGCTCCTCCCCTGGCCGCACGGTCGCCATCGTCTCGCCGAGGTATGCGCCGGCGATCGGCGGGGTGGAGCGCCACGTCGAGCGCGTCGCGACCGGCCTCGTCCGTCGGGGAGTGCCCGTGGACGTGATCGCCACGGATCCCTCCGGCAAGCTTCCCCGTGTCGAGATGCGCGACGGCGTCACCGTCCGCCGCTTCCCGACGCTGCGCGGCGACGACACCTACTACGTTTCCCCGCGGCTGCTCCGCTGGCTGCGCGGCAACGCCGGCCGTTACGCCCTGCTGCACGCCCACAATTACCAGACGCTCGTGCCGGCCGCGTCCAGGCTCGCTGCACGGCACGCCGGCATTCCGCTGGTCGTGACGCCTCACTACCACGCGGCGGGCCACACCTGGTTCCGATCCCTGCTGCACATCCCCTACCGGCCGCTCGGCAGAGGCGTCATGCGGGCCGCCGACGGTGTGATCGCGAACTCGGTGGCCGAGGCCGGCTGGATCGAGCGTGACTTCGGGGTGACGGCCAGCGTCATCCCCAACGGGGTCGACATGCCGGCGACGACCGCATCTGGCGGCTCGCCGGATGGGGCTGGCAGCTCGGGGCCGAGCGACGCCTCGACCGGCGAGGTCAGCATCCTCTCCGTCGGGCGACTGGCCGGCTACAAGCAGGTGGCGCGCGTCGTGACGGCCCTGCCGTTCCTGCCCTCGACGCACGTCCTGACGGTTGTCGGCGAGGGGCCGGACTCCGCGCCGATCGCGCGCGAGGCAGCCCGCCTCGGCGTCACGGACCGCGTCCGGCTCCTCGGCCACGTTTCGGCGGAGGAGCTCGCCGAGCGGTACGCGGCCGCCGATCTGTTCGTGACGCTGTCGCGCGAGGAGTCGTTCGGGCTCACCGTGCTGGAGGCGGCCGCCGCCGGGGCACCGGTCGTGGCGAGCGACATCCCGGCCCACCGCGAAGTGACCGGATACGCGAACACCGGTCGGATCGTGCTGGTCGACGTCGATGCGCGCGACGCGGATCTCGCCAGGGCCATGGAGCGGGCGCGCGCCGCTGGGCGCTCATCCGACCGGACGGGCTGGCGCCTCCCGACCTGGGAGCAGACGGTGGACGGCGTCCTCAACACCTACGAGGTGATCTTGGGCGCCCCGCTCGTCTGAGCGTTCGCGCGGCTGGGCGCGCCCTCGTCTGAGCCGCGGCCGGCGAGCCGCGCTCCGCCGCGCGAGCCGCTCCGCCGCGCGAGCCGCGTGCCGCCGCGCGACCCCGGCCAGGCACTCAGCCGGGCGTGTAGACCACGCCCGGATCGTCCGGGCTCACCCACGTTCCTGCGTATGGCCCGCTCAGGATCCGAACGAGCCGAATCGTGCCGTTGGGATCCGAGAACGTCGGGTTGCGGAACGTCTCGGGCGCCGTCGCCCTGGCCGTGAAGCGCGACGAAGCGTGCACCTTGTGGAAGCCCGTGACGTGGTCGCCCTCGACCTCGTAGGCGGTGAAGGTGGCCGGCACCGAGACCTGGCCCGAGGCCTGCGGCGTCGGCGTCGGCTCGGGGCTCGGAGTCGGGATCGGCGTGGGCGTGGGCACGGGAGTCGGCGTGGGCACCGGGGTCGCAGTCGGCTCCGAGGTCGGGGTCGGCTCGAGGGTCGGGGTCGGCTCCGAGGTCGCGGTCGGCTCAGGCGTGCCGGCCGGCGGAGTGGGCGTGGGTCCCGACGGAGGCGGCACCGTCGCCGGCGAGCTCGGCTGAGCCGAGGCCGACGCTCCGGGGCTCGGCGGACGCGTCGGCAGCTTGCTCGGGCTCGCGAGGGAGCTCGGGCTCGGTGACGCGGAGCCGGTCGCCGTGCGCGGAGGGTTCGTCAGGCTGGCGAGCCGCGCCACGGCCGCGAGCGAGAACGCGACGATCATCACGGCCACCAGCGCATTCAGGACGGGGAGCACGCGGCGGCTGGCCGGCCAGCGGCCGGCTTTGAGGAACTCCCGCAGGACCAGGAGGCCCAGCAGCAGCAGGGCCCAGGCGATCCCGACGACCAGGATCCGGTCGTCGCTTGTATTGACAGGCATTCGGTTGGCGGCAGGCTCTCTGAGGCCGATCGACGCTCGGCGCATAGCGCTGGTGACGGGAGTCAACAGAGCAGTCAGATGTTCGTTGACGCCCTTGTGTTGCCACTCCCATTCTCAGGTACTGGGTCCCATGACCCGATAGTCGTGCTCGGCGACTGCTCGAGGGATAGCTCGTGTACCACTCCATTGGCCGGACCGCGGCCGGCCGCGCCCGTGAGGATTCGTCGTCCCGCGGCTCGCGCTGCGTGCGGGCCGTCGTCACCGGCGTCCTCGCGGCGCTCTTCGCCGTCTCCGCGATCGGGGCGCAGGCCTCCGCTGCCTCGGAAACCGCCGGCGCCTCGGGCTCCGGACCCCGCCTGACGCTCCAGGGCCCGACCTCGGCGGGCGTGAACGAGCCATTCACCGTCAAGCTGATCGCTCGTGGCGTGAAGAACGTCGCGGGCTACGAGGCGACCCTGCGCTTCGATCCGAAGGCGCTGGTCTTCGGCGGCGCCGAGCAGCGCGGCCTTGGCCTCGCCAGCACGGGCCGCGGTGTCGAGTCCCTCGGTCCCGTGGAGCGCAGCGACGGCGTCGTGATCGGCGCGTGGAGCTGTGCACGACCCGACTGCGTGACGCGCGCCGGCCGGCTTGCCCCCAACGGCCCGAGCGGCGACGTCCTCCTGGCGCGCCTCTCGTTCACCGCCCTCAAGGCGGGCCACATCTCGCTGTCGGTCGGCCGCGTCAAGATCGTGAACAGCGCCGGCGTCAGCGTGAAGGCTTCGGCGTCGGGAGCCAGCCTCCAGCTCGCGAGCCGGCGGATCGCCCGCGCGGCGACGACCAGCAGGACGTTCGCTGAGCCCGCACTCGCCTCCGACGGCGCGCTCAGCACCGGGCTCGCCACTTCGGGCCACGGCCGGTCGCGCGATCTCAACCGTGACGGGCTCGTCACGCATGCGGACGTCATGGATGCCGCCATCACCTGGATGCGCGCCCGTGAGAGCTCCGCCGTGTGCGGCAATGCAGCAGGCCAGTCGGACGTGACCGGCGATGGCTGCGTGGACATCCGCGACATCCAGCGGATCGCCTCGGCCCTGGCCGGCCACGGCGCGAAGCGCCCGCGCGGCAGCTCCAGCGGCACCACGATCGCCACGATCCCCGGCGGCGGCCCGATCGTCGTCAACTCGAACGGGGATGCGGCCGATGCCGTGCCGGGCGACGGGGTCTGCCTGACGGCCGGCGGAGACTGCACGCTGCGCGCCGCGATCGTCGAGGCGAACATGGCGGTCGGTCCGGACGAGATCGACTTCGCGATCCCCGGTGGCGGAGTCCAGACGATCACGCTCGGCGGCCCTCTGCCCACGATCTCCGACGAGACGGGCCCGACGATCGTCGACGGCTACACGCAGGCGGGCGCCACGGTCAACAGCGCTCCCCTCGCGAGCAATGCGCAGCTCAAGGTGCAGATCACGGGGAACACCTCGATCGATGCCGTCACGATCAGCTCTGCCGGCAACGTGATCCGTGGCCTGGCGCTGTTCGGACTCCACCGGCCGATCTGGCTCACCGGCGCCGGTGCGCAGCTCAACAAGGTGACCGGCTCGTTCGTGGGCGAGAACGCCGCGGGGTCCTACATCCCGCCCTCGTTCATCAACATGGCGAACGGCTTCTCCGTGACGCTCGGAGCGTCCTACAACCAGCTCGGCGAGGCCACGCTCGCCGGCCGGAACGTGATCAGCGGCAATGCTCACAACGGCATCTGGTTCTGGGACGAGGGCACCGACCGCAACGTCGTGGTCAACTCGATCATCGGCCTCTCGCCGGACGGCCTGAGCCAGCGCTGGAACGTCGGCCGCGGCATCGACATCAATGCCATGACCTCGTTCACCACGGTCGGCGGCACCGGCAGCCTGGAACGCAACGTCATCGGCGGCAACCTGGGTGAGGGCATCGAGTTCTCCCACAACCGGCTGACGAACGAGAACCGCGCCGTGAACAACTTCATCGGCACGGACCTGACGGGTGAGGCTTCACCCGCCTACGCCTCCAACTACTGGGCCGGCATCCACTTCGAGGACGGCGTCACCGAGAACCTCGCGATCGGCAACACGATCGCCAACAGCGGCTGCGGGAACGCCAGCGGCAACATCGCGCTGGAGACCAAGGCGGACGGCAACGTCATCAAGGGCAACTTCATCGGCATCTCGCGGGGCGGCGCGGCCCTGGCGAGCTGCTACTGGGGAATCACGGTGCGCGCCGGCGCGATGCGGACGCAGATCGGGCCGGACAACGACATCGCGAACAACCCCATCGGCGTGCGGATCGACGGCCCCGACACGGACCAGAACACGATCACACGCAACTCGATCCACAACAACGCGAACCTGGGCATCGACCTGAGCCCCGAGGGCATCACGCCCAACGACGCCGGCGATGCCGACAGCGGCCCCAACGAGAACCTCAACGTGCCGGTGATCTCGCTCGCGAGCACCTCGGCAGTCACGGGCTCGGCCTGCGCAAGCTGCCGCGTCGAGATCTTCCGGACCCAGGCGGCCCCCGGCGCCGCGGGCCAGGGCCGTGAGTTCATGCTCGCCGGCAACGCCGACGCGGGCGGTTCGTTCAACATCGGCGTGCCGGGCCTCGCGGCCGGGGACGTCGTGACGGCCACCGCCACGGACGGGCCGGGCAACACCTCAGAGTTCGCGACGAACACGTCGGTCGTCAACGGCGGCGGCAGCGCGGTCGTGGTCGCGGCGGATGCCTTCGAGCGCAGCGTTACGAACGGCTGGGGGGCTGCGGACACCGGCGGCAACTGGACCCAGGCCTTCGGCACGGCCGCGGACTACGGGGTGGCCGGCGGCGCCGGCACGATGCGCTTCACCGGCGCGACGCAGAACCGCGGCCAGCTGCTCAACGGCGCATCGGCACTCGACGTCGACTTCAGCGTCCAGGTCAGCGTGAACAAGCCGGCGGCCGGCGGCACGCAGTACGTGTACGCCGCGCTGCGACGGCAGGGAACGGACGAGTACCGCGCCAAGCTCCGCTTCGACACGCTCGGACGGGTCTCACTGAACGCCTCGCGCGTGATCGGGACCACCGAGCAGGACATCGGCACGTACGTGAACCTGCCGATCTCCCAGACCACCCCGATCCAGCTCCGCACGCTCGTCACGGGCAGCAACCCGACCACCCTGCGGGTCAAGGCCTGGGCCGTCGGGGCGGCCGAGCCCGTCGACTGGCAGCTCGTCGTCACGGACGCTTCGCCCAGCCTCCAGGCAGCCGGCGCGCTCGGCCTGCGTGGCTACGTGGGCGGCGGGACGTCCAACGCGCCCATCATCTACTCGTTCGATGCGCTCTCCGCGAGCACGCCCGGCACCGGCGGCCCTCCGCCGCCGCCTCCTCCCCCGCCCGATCCGACCGACTACGCCACGGACGCGTTCTCCCGCGTCGTCACCGACGCGTGGGGCAAGGCCGACTGGGGGGGCACCTGGGCGGTCTCCACCAACGTGCCCGACTACGACGTCGACGGGGGCCGCGCGACGATGTTCCTGAGCGCGGGCGGGATCTCGCGGGGTGCCTACCTCGCGGGCGTCTCGGCGGCAGACGTGGACCTGAGCTTCCGGTTCAGCGCCGACTCGGCCGCGACCGGCAACGGGACGTTCGCGTACGGGGCGGCCCGGCGGGTCGGCGGCGGGACCGAGTACCGCATCAAGGTGCGGATCAGCCCGACCGGCGGCGTCTACCTCCAGGCCACGCGCGTCGTCCGCAATACCGAGGTCGGCCTGGGCGTCGAAGCCAAGGTTCCGAGCCTGACGTACGTGCCCGGCACGGACATCATGGTCCGCGCCCGAATCACCGGCACCTCCCCGACGACCCTCACGGCCCGTGCGTGGTCGGGGACCGGCACCGAGCCCGCGACCTGGCAGTACACCACCACGGACTCGACGGCGGTGCTCCAGGCCCCCGGCGGCGTGGGTCTTCGAGGCTACATCTCGAGCAGTGCCACGCGAGCGGTCCTACTCAGCTTCGATAACTTCCGGGTCATCGCGCCGTGACCGGACTTCTGGAACGATCACCCCAAAACCAAGTTGAGGGATCGATGACGGGGACTGCGATCGAGAGCGCGGCGCGACTGCGCGGCCCAGAGACGAGCGAGCCGGCTGGCTCGACCGTCAGGGAGCTGTACGTCGTGGGCGGCCAGCAGCGCGGCCTGCGACCGGTGCTGGCCCACTTCACCGGCAACTGGTACGAGTACAAGAAGGCCGTGGCACTCCACGTGGACGTGCGCACCGGCGTGACGCGGCAGGTGGCGGAATGGACGACGCCGGCCGCGGAAGCCCCGCCCGAAAATCCGGCCGTGCTCTACAAGTCCGGCACGCTCGTCGGCGATCGCCTCTACGTCACCACGCAGACCGAGGTGCTGATCTACCGGGTGCCTTCGTTCGAGCTGGAGACCCGCATCTCGCCGCCGTTCTTCAACGACGTCCACCACGCACGCCCGACACCCGACGGGAACGTCCTCGTGGCGGTCACGGGCCTGGACATGGTCGCCGAGGTGACGCACGGCGGAGACCTGGTGCGCTCGTGGAACGTGCACGATCCGAGCGCGGGCATCTGGGGCGGGCGCTTCTCCCCCGAGGTCGACTACCGCCTGGTGCCGACCACAAAGCCGCACCTCGCGCACCCCAACCACGTCTTCTATATCGGCGACGAGCCATGGGCCACGCGTTTCGAGCAGCGCGACGCGATCTCCCTGGTCGACCCGTCGCGGCGCATCGACATCGGTGTCGAGCGGCTTCACGACGGCGTGGTCTACGGGGACCGCGTGCTGTTCACGGCGGTCAACGGCAAAGTGGTGATCGCCGACACGCGCACGCTCCAGGTCACCGAGGTGATCGACCTGACGACGATGCACGAGAGCGACACGATGCTGGGCTGGTGCCGCGGCCTGATGCTGGACGGGGACCGCCTGTGGATCGGCTTCTCCCACATGCGGCCGACAAAGTTCCGCGAGAACGTCGCCTGGGTGCGCAACGGCTTCCGCCACTGGTACGGCACGCACGTCGGGCTGTACGACCTCAACGAGCGCCGCTGCCTCGCCCAGATCGACCTCGAGCAGGGCGGCCTGAACGCAGTCTTCGGGATCTTCCCCGCCGGCTGATCGGCGTTTTTTCGGGGGTGCGGGTGGGGCTGGGGTCTGCGGGGCCGGAGTCCGGCTCTACTTCTCCTACGCGACTCGACGCATGGGCGTGCGCTCGGCGTGCATATGTCAGCGGTCCGTCTCGCGTCGGCGGCCAGTCCGGGGTCAAACGCGAATCCCCGTGGCGTTCACGGTCGGGGAAGCGCGGCGCCAGCCAATCGGCGGTCAAACGCGAATCCCCGTGGCGTCGCCCCTCCGTGATGCCCGCCGTCGGCCTAACGCCAATCCCCGTAGCGTTCGCGCTCAGGAAAGGCCCGTCGAGCGGCCCTATGCCAACCGGGGTGGCGTTGTGCGCGGAATCACCCGGTACACGAGCCGGATTGGCGCTGGCCGTGACGCTTGCGCTACAGGGGTTGTCATTAGCCAGTGGCTGGCGGGCCCCAGCCCGCGCCGCGGAGCCGCCACGCGTCCGACAGAGGCGCCGGCCATGACGGCTGGTCGTGAGGAACCTCAGCGGCCCTGGCTCGCGGCCTCCGGACCCGCGGGGGCTGCCGGAGCTGGCGGTTCGTCCGAAGCGACGGACGCCGATCTGAGCAGGGGCAACAGGCGCCAGAAGCCGAGGACGACGGCCACCGCCGTTTGGGCGATCAGCCAGGCCAGCGGCACACCGACGATGCCCAGCGGTCCGATCAGCAGGGCGCTGCCGCCGAGGGTCAGCCCCGCGAGCACCGCTTGGACGACCAGGATCTGGCGGCCGCGGCCGCGGATGCGGGCCGTGGCCATGAAGAGCGTGTTGACGCCGACGGGCAGCACGCCCAGCGCCAGCAGCCGCAGGGGGAGCGCGCCGTTTTCCGCGTACTCGGCGCCGAAGATGCGCAGGATCCACTCCGCGAAGACGACGATCGCCACCACGGCCGGAACCAGCAGACGGGCCATGTGGATCGCCACGCGGCGTGTCTCCGCGCCCAGGTGCCCGCCCCCGTGGATGGCCTCGACGGTCAGGGAGGCGCACATGTTGATCGGCAGCAGGTTGAGCGAGACTGAGATGGTCCAGACGATCGCGAAGTAGGCGCCCAGCCGTGGCCCGACGGCAGCCACGATCAGGACCGGCAGCAGCGACGAGATGGACAGCGCAAACAGTGACCCGACGTAGTCGGCCGCCACGAAGTTCAGCAGTCGCCGGCCGGCCAGCCCCAGCGTTCGTTCGCCGCTCGCGGCGACGTGCGCGGGCAGCCAGCGGGTCGCGAGCACGATGCTGATGACCACGACCATCACGAAGATCGGGAGGAACCACGAGACCACGATCCCGAGGGTCGGCAGGCCCACGGCGAGCGCCACCAGGACGAGGATCTTCACGACGCTGTAGATGCCGTTCTCGACCGGGACCCAGACGGTCCGGCGGAGCCCCGCGAGGACGCCGTCCTGGAGGTTGAAGATGGTCGAGGCCATCGTGCCGAGCACGAGGAACAGCACGCCGAGCGGCGTGGCGAGCCCCTCGAGAGCGAGCGTGGACGTCCCCATGACGGCCATCGCCCCGAAGACCACGATCGAGACCACCGCCGTGACCGCGAGGCTGAGCGCGTAGGCGCTCCACACGAGCCGGGGCGTGCGCGCCCCTGACGCCGGCACCAGCCGGATCAGCGCCATACGAAGGTTCAGCTGGGAGATGCCGGTGAGGAACGTCGCCGCCGCGATGACGGCCGCGCTCACGCCGACCTCCTCGACCCGGTAGAGGCGAGCCGCGAGGCTCCAGTAGACGAGCCCGAGGCCGGACGTCAGCACGTTGCTCACGATCAGCGCGTAGGCGTTCAGGTAGAGGGGCGTGCGGACGTGGATCATGGCGGCCCGGACGGTCTGCGGCTGCCTCATCCGAGCCGCTCCAGGAGCTTGGCCACATCCGCGGCGTCCCGGCAGTGGACGACCTTGGAGGCGAAGGGCGCGAGCTGCTCGCGGGTCCGGGCCCTCGACTCCGCCGTCGTCTCGTGCGAGCTGTCCTGGGCCCCGTCGGCCGGGGAAACGGCGCCGGCGGTGTGGTCGGCGAGGGTCGCGCCGCCGTCCGCGTAGTAGTCGCGTGTCTCGCGGATGGCGCCGCCCAGGTTCCGCAGCTGCCGGCCGTAGTCCCGGAAGCGGGTGAAGCGCTCGCGCATCGGCCGGTGGCGGACCTCGTGGATCGCGCCGGCGACGAAGCGGCGCAGGACCCGGCCGGTCGCGCCCGCGGACGAGACGTAGTCGAGCCAGACGATCAGGTCCGCGCGCTCCAGGAGCGAGTCTGTCCAGCGAAGGTGCACGCCCTCGGTGATCCAGCCGTCGGCCGCGAGGATCCCCGCGACGAGCGCCGCGCGTTCATCGGGTGACCGCATCGGTCCGTTGCCGCCGCCGATCCGCGCGACGTCGTCCAGGCTGTGCACCGGGAGACCGGTGCGCGCCGCCAGCCGGGTTGCCAGGCTCGTCTTGCCGCTGCCGGGGCCGCCGATGACGTGGATGCGCCGCGGGCCGGGGAAGCGGCCGACGGCCGCGCCAGGCGACGCGACCCGGTCGCTGCCCAGGCTCATCCGGCCGCCGCCCGCGCGTAGAGCTGCTCGAAGCAGGCGGCAATCTCCGGCGCGGTGTAGCCCGCGACGGACTCCCGGGCCGCGGCGCCGAGCCGATCGCGCAGGCGAGGCTGCTCCACGAGCCGTCGCATGGCCTCGGCGAGGGCCGCCGCGTCGCCCGGCGGCACGAGGAGGCCGTTCACGCCGTCCGTGACCATGTCGGGGTTGCCGCCGATGTCCGTCGCGATCACCGGCCGGCCGACGGTCATCGGCTCCCGCACCACACCGGGGAGCGGATCGGGCCAGATCGATGGCGCGACGCCGAAAAGGCTGCGCTCCCAGGCGGCCATCACCACGGAGTGCGGGGCGTCGTTCAGGACCGTGACGCCGTCGGGGAAGCGCTCGGGCGTGTCGTCGTGCCGCGTCCCGATGAGCACGAGCGGCGGCACATCCGCGGCCAGCGACGCTCCCCGCGGCAAAGGCACGTCCTCAGAGAGAGCCGCGCCCCCGGAGAGAGGCACGTCCCCGGAGCGCAGCCGCTCGTACGCCTCCAGCAAAACGTTGACGCCTTTGTGCGGCTGGAGCACGCCGACGAACAGGATGTACGGCTCGCGCGGCAGCTCCGCCATCATCGACGCCTCCGCGCGGCCCAGGCGCGGCCGCTCCGGCGCAGGGACGATGTCCGGGATCCGCTCCAGCGTCGGCCGCCAGCCGCGATCGCCGTCCAGCAGGTCCCTGCGAACGATCGATTCGACGAACCGGCTGACGCTGTGGATGCC
>JAXDKU010000096.1:0-3445 GCA_034667005.1 Chloroflexota bacterium | reverse complement strand
GCCGGCGCCGGGCGGGCGGTGGCTTCGGCGCGAGCTGCCGCGACCTGCGCGCGGACGGCCGGAGCGATCTCCTCCGCCAGGAGCTGGATCACGTCGGCGTCGTCGGACATGACGATGAACGCGCTGACGCCATCGTCGACGGCGAAGCGTGTCGCCTGCTCGATCCACTGCTGCGGCGACCCTGTCGGCGCCGGGAGGTTGAGCAGCCGCCGGATCGCGGACGGGTCGCGGCCGGCCTCCTGCGCCGCGC
Source organism: Chloroflexota bacterium (assembly GCA_034667005.1). Taxonomy (GTDB): domain Bacteria; phylum Chloroflexota; class Limnocylindria; order Limnocylindrales; family CSP1-4; genus JAFMJV01. Next base: position 3,195 of record JAXDKU010000096.1, on the reverse strand, counting down.
GGTCGATCGCCGCGTTCCCGGCGGAGAGATCGCCCTCGTTCAGGTACGGCAGGCTGGGCAGCCACCCGTCGGCCTTCCGTCCCGTGAGAGCCAGCATGCGCGGCTTGTACGCGCCGACCCAGATACCGATGTCGTGCACCGGCGCGGGTCCGCGATCCGCCCCGCGAAGCCGGTAGTAGGTGCCATCGAACCGCGCCGGCTCGGGCTGGCCGGCGTCCCACAGGGCCCGGATGACGTCGATCGCCTCGTCCAGCGCATCGACGCTCTGGCCGGGGCTGAGCCGCCGCCCACCCATCGCTTCGATCCCATCCCAGAACGCACCGGCGCCGAGGCCGAGCTCGACGCGGCCGCCGCTCAGGATGTCCAGGCTGGCGGCGGCGCGGGCCAGGATCGCGGGGTCGCGCAGGGGCAGGTTCAGGACGTTCGTCGACAGCCGCGCGCGGCTCGTCCGCGCGGCCACGAAGGACAGCAGCGTCCAGGTATCGAGGAACCGCGCCTGGTACGGGTGGTCCTGGAAGGTGACGAGATCCAGCCCCGCCTGGTCGGCGATGGTCGCGAGCTCCACGACGCCGGCCGCGGTCCGGCTGGCGGGCGTGATGAAGACCCCGAACTCGATCGGGTGGCCGTAGTCGCCCATGGCCCCCCGAGCCTAACGGCTCACCCAAGAGGAGTCATCCGACCGAAGGTCGTACGACCAATGTCCCAGTGATCTCCCGAGGTGGAACGGGTATCCGTACACCGTCCGGCCGGTTACTCGGAGGTCGTCACGGCACGGAAGGTCCGTGCAAGGGCCCCCCGGGCGATCGATTCCAACAGCTCGGGGGGGAAACATGCCGAAGTTCGTCGCAGCCATCACGGCTGCCATTGCCGCTGTCGCACTAGCTGCTCCGGTGGCATCCGCGCTCGACCCGCCACCGCCCGTCGTGCCGCCGACGCCCGCGTACACGCTCGTCGCCCACTGCGCCGGCTTCACGTTCGACTCCGTCGGCTGGCCCGCCGGATCGAAGGTCTGGATCCAGGTCAGCCGCCCGCGCGGCGCGCAGACGGTGCGGGTCAACAACCGTCTCGTCGGCGCCTCGGGCGTCGTCCACGAGAAGATCCGGTTCCAGCTCGACAGCAGTGCCAACTCGTATCGCATCCAGGTCGTCGCACCGCTCGGCGGCCCGAAGGCGCTCGTACTCGCCGGTTCGCAGAACTCGTGCACGCCGCAGTACGCAAGTCAGCTGCCGGGGGTCACGCCGATGCCGGCCGGCTGGCTCACGAGCGGCGGCTTCACGGGATAGGTCGGCCGCCGGTCCAGGGGGATTCCGGTCCCCCTGGATCGCAGCCCGGCCGCTCGACCTCGGCGCTACAGGTAGCGCACCAGCCAGTCGCGGGCCGCGCCAGCCGCCAGCTCCAGGCGGGAGCGGTCGCTGTAGAGCGTCATGTGGGTGGTGTGCGGCAGCACGACGAGCTCCTTGCGCGCCGTGGCGATGCCGTTGTACGCGGCGATCTCCAGGTCCCATAGCGTCAGGTCGTCCTCCTCGGCAACGATCACCATCGTGGGCGTGTCGAAGATCCGCGCGACGTAGGGCATGACGTCGTAGGCGAGCAGCAGCTCGGTCGACTCCAGCGTGCTCCAGTGCTCGTGCAGCGGCGCCTCGGTCTCGCGCAGCTGCATGAAGGTCACGTACGTCTCCGGGAACGGCCAGCTGCTGAGCTCCGTCGCGTAGTCGATCGTGGAGTGCGCGATCGCCCCGCTCGGCTCACCGCGGAAGCGGCGCTCGCGGTCGTCCTCGAGCGCGGCCCGGAGCTTGCGGAACCCGATCGTGCCGTGGACGCGACGCATGTTGCGCCAGCCATCGATCACCGGGATGTTGGCGACGATGCAGCGAATCCGGCGGTCGAGCGCTCCCAGCACCAGCACGTGGCCGCCGCTGTACGAGATGCCCCAGACCCCAACCCGGTCAGCGTCGATCTCGGGCAGCGTGCGCACGAACGAGATCGCGTTGCGGTAGTCCTCGATCTGCGCCCAGGGATCGAGGTGCTGGCGCGGCTCGCCCTCGCTGGCGCCGAGGCAGCGGTAGTCGAACACCAGCGCCGCGATGCCCGCCTCGACGAAGACGCGGGCGTAGTGCGGCATCACGAGTTCCTTCACGTAGCACCAGCCGCCGGCCATCACGACGACCGGGTGCGGGCCGTCACCGGGCGGCAGGTACAGGTCGCCGGCGAGCCGCAGCCCCTTGCTCTGGAACGTCACGGACCTGGCTGTCATCGTCGCTGTCCCGTCTCAGACGAGCACTTGGCCGCCGTCGACCATGTACATCTGGCCGGTCATGTAGTCCGACTCCGGCGATGCGAGGTAGACGAGGAACGGCGCGAGCTCCGTCGGGTGCGCCGGCCGGCCGATCAGCGTGCCGGTGGCGAAGGACGTCATCGGGTTCGCGTCCGGCGGCTCGTCGTGGATCGCGCGGATGTCCTCGTTGAGGCCCACCCACATCGGCGTGTCGACGACTCCCGGGGCGAACGCGTTCACGGTGATGCCGTGCTCGATCAGGCCGCGTGCCGTGGCCTGCGTGATCGCGAGGGTGCCGAACTTGGCGACGCAGTACGGGACGAAGTCCCAGAAGCCCTGCCGGCTCGCGATCGATCCGGTGTTGACGATCTTGCCGCCGTGGCCCTGGGCGATCATTTGCTTGGCGGCCTCCTGGGTGCAGACGATGACCCCCCAGGTGTTCACGCGCACGATCTCGTCGAAGTTCGCCTCGTCCACGTCCATGAAGCTCCGCGGGCGGTTCATGCCGGCGTTGTTGAAGATGACGTTCAGCTCGCCGTACGTGTCGACCGCCGCCGCGATCATGGCCTGCACCTGGGCCCGGTCGGTCACGTCGACCCCGACGGAGGTGGCCGTCCCGTCCGCGTCGACGATCTCGTCGGCAACCGCGCGCGCTGCATCGGGGTTGAGGTCGGCGACGACGACCTTGCCGCCCTCGGCGGCGATCGCGCGGCAGGCGGCCGCGCCGATGCCGCCGGCGCCACCGGTTACGACGACGACGCGATCCTGCACACGATTCATGTCGAGCCTCCGTTCCGTCGTGTCAGGTCCCCGTCCGTCCGGGCGGGCGTGGGGCGCAGGTCGGCGCCGCGCACGTATGTCGTGCCGCAGACCAGCAGCTCCTCGGCCGGAAACTTCGTGATCACCCGGCATCCGTCGTC
>JAXDKU010000095.1:0-9652 GCA_034667005.1 Chloroflexota bacterium | reverse complement strand
TCTCGTCGTTCGGCGCGACGAGGTGGTTGACCAGCGCGACCGCGATGCGGCCCGCCTCCCGGCCGACCTCTTCCTCGCGGAACTCGTAGATCACGTGGTACTGGCCGTATTCGCCGGCTCCGCGGGTTTTCCCGATGGCCACGTGCGTGCCGGCAAGGTTCTGGAGCTCCAGGGCGATGTGCTCCGCGACGTGGCCGACCCACGTACCTTCCGCGAGCCTGGCGAGAAAGCCGCCGCGTCTGCCGAGCGAACAGGCGTGGTCACCGAGCGTCGGAATGAGCGCCTCCAACGCCACGTTGAAATCGGGGATCTTGTTGCTGGGGAACTCCTCCAGGACGCCGAGGTCCACGAGCATCCGCACGACCGGGACGCGCGCCCAGTAGTTGGGCCCCCGCAGAACGCGCGTCTCGAGAATGCGCAGCGTCGGCTTGGGGCCGTCCGAGGCTCCGGCCGCGCCCGCCGCGGACGCGGGTTTTCGCGAGCGAGCCATCAGCGCGCTCCGGCCATCGGCTGGTCGGGGGTCAGCTGGATGCGAGCGATCCGCTCTCGACGGCCCGCAGGATCGGCGCCGCGACGCGCACGCGCCGGTGGAGGTCGAAGCGGTAGCCGCCTGGCAGCGAGTGCAGCACGACGTTGCTGATCATCAGGGGACGGTGCGCACGTACCTCCCAGGCGTCCGTGTCCGAGCCCGCGCCGTCGATGATCGTGACGCTCCGGCGGCCGATCACTTCCATGACGTGGTCGGGACCGACGACGCCGGCCGTGTCCTCGTCGATCCCCAGGCCGAGCAACGACGGGTTCTGGGCGATGATGGCGAGCAGCCGTCCGAGGCGATTTCGCTGCTGGAAGTGCTGGTCGATGATCACGCCGGCCAGCAGTCCGAGCCCCGCCGCCATCTGCACCATCCGCTGCTTGGGGCTGCTTCCGCTCGCACCGAACGCGACCATGTGGGAGCTCATGGCGGACGCCCCGGCGCTCGTGCCCGCGATCACCGACCCGTGGCGGTGGCGCTCCAGGATCGCCTGGGCCAGGTTGGTGCCACCGATCGTCGAGGAGAGGCGCAGCTGGTTGCCGCCGGTCATGAACACGCCCGTCGCATCGCGGACCATGCGGGCGGAATGGTCGTCGTTGGCCTGCGCGCGCGTCAGCGCGTGGATGGCATGGACCTCGTGCGCGCCGAGCTCCTTGAAGATGCGCGTGTACATCTGTCCCGCCAGCGGCCCGAGCGACGATGCGCTGCTGATGACCGCGATCCGCGCGTCCGGCCCGCCCGCCAGCGCGATGAAGCGGCTGAGGATGGCCCGCTCTCCGACCTTGTCCTCCGCGCCCCCGATCACGATCACGTGCCCTTCGGCCATCGCCGGAGAATACAGGACCGGACGCGCTCACTCGGTGTGGGACGTCGCGCCATGTAGGATTCCTGCGCCATGACGTACGCGCGGGCGATCGACGCCGCGACCGCTCCCCTCGCCTCACCATCGGGTTCGCGGCTCCGTCTTGGATCTCTGCGCCAGCCGCGGCGGCTGCTGGCGGTGGTGATCCTCGCCCTCTCCGGCGGCGCGATCCTGGCATTCCTCGCCGTCCGCGGGGAGCTGGCGGGCGCCGACGCGCTGGCCTACTGGGCCGGCGTGCGGACCTGGGTCGGTGGCGGCGACCCGCTTCACCCAGAGGGGCCGTACCTGCCCTACGTCTATGCGCCCTGGACGCTGCCGCTGTTCCTTCCCTGGGCGGCGCTCCCGTGGAGCATCGCGTGGTTCGTCTGGCGCGGCGTCAATGTGCTGCTGCTGCTCTGGACGGCCGGTTGGGCGTACCAGCGCCATCCGCTCGCGACCGCCGCGGCCATTGCGATCCTCGCGGCGCCGATCGCGGCCACGCTGGACACGGGCAACGTGACGTTGCTCCTGGCCCTGGCCATCTGGGCCGCGCAGTTCGTCGGACCGCGCCTGGGCGGCGCGCTGTGGGCGCTCGCCGCGACCCTGAAGTGGTTCCCTGCCGTGCTCGTGTTCCTGCTGCCGCCTCGCGCTCGACTGTGGGGCGTCATCGGGCTGAGCGTGGCGGTCGTGCTGGCGCTGGCGACGTGGCCACAGACGATCGTCCAGATGGATCTCGCGCTCAACTTCCCCCGACCATTGCGGATCGACTACCTCCTGCTCGCCTGGGCCGCGATCCCCTGGCTGTGGCGCCATCCGCAGCCGCTCTGGTGGCTGAACCGCCGGGACGTGCCGAGGCTCGCCCGGATGTGGCGAGGCCGCGCGGCGGCGGCGTGGCGCGATCTGCGAGCCTCCGACGAGCCGACGGAGGTGGCGCGCCAGACGATCGGCCGCCGGGTTCGCGCCTGGTTCGGGGTGGCCTGAGCAAAGCAGCCGGACGGGTCGGCTCGAACACCGCCGAAGCGTCAGTCTCCGGCTTCACTCCGCGCTCCGGCGCCTGCCGCCTGGCAGATGGGGCACCAGTAGACGCGCCGAGGCAGCTCCGAGCCGAGCATCATCGAGCGGATCGGCGTGCCGCAGCGGCGGCAGGGACGGCCAGCGCGGCCGTAGACCCACAGACGGCTGCGGGGTCCGCGGGGTCCGACCGTGCCCATGGCCCCCGGTTGCGCGCCGAGCGCGTCCGGCACCGTGATGCGGCTCGGATCGTTGATATTCGCCTTGAGCAGGCGTGCCCCGGTCGCGACCAGCCGCTCCACGACCTCGGCAGAGACGCGCTCCATGGGCAGGAACGGGTCGACGCGCTCGATGAACAGCAGCTCGCTGCGGTAGACGTTGCCCAGCCCGGCCAGCGCGCGCTGATCGAGCAGCGCCTCCCCGACCGTCATCGAAGCGCGCTCCGGCGTGGAGAGCCGCGCCACCGCCGCCGCGAGGTCCGGCTCGGGTGCGACCAGGTCGGGTCCGAGGGCCGCGAGGCCCGGGTGCAAGGCCAGTGCGCGTGTGTCCAGGAGCTCGACCGTGGGGGCGTCGAAGCAGACCGCGACCGCGCCGGGAACCTCGATGACGGCCACGGCGCGCGAGGGGCTCCGCTGCCAGCGCTCGCCGGATCGGTAGCGGTGCCACGACCCATGCATCCGAAGATGGGTGTGCAGCGTCAATCCATTGTCAAAGCCGATCAGGAGGTGCTTGCCTTGGGACTCGACCCGCTCCACGCGACTGCCGACCGTCCTGCCGAGGGCCGCGCCGTCCGGGCGCCCACGCGCAGCCAGGACGGGCCTGCCGGCGAGGACGTCACGCAGGACGGTCGCCGTGCGGTGGAGGGTGTCGCCCTCAGGCATTCCGGGCTGGCGTTCGTTCGTTCGAGCGGCGGGCCATCGCGCTCAACGGTACTCGGTCGGTCGCACCCGGCGCCGAGACGCCAGAAGAATCCCTGCTACCGCCCCGGTCCGCCGGCAGCGGCCCCAGGGGGACTGGCGGAGAATACCGGCACGTGAGATCCCTGCCTCGGCTCCCGACGCTGTCCGTCCGCGTCCGCGCGTCGATCGCCGCCGCGCTCTGCCTCGGCGCGTGGGTGGCGCTCATGCCGGTCGCGAACGCGTACATCGGGCAGAACCCCTATGCGGTGCGACTGGACGGACCCACCGGCATCGTCGCCTGCGCGCAGGACGTCGTCATCACTGCGCTCGTCCGGGACGCCACGACCGGCGAGCCGGTTGCGCACCAGTTCGTGCTGTGGGACCTGAAGACATCCGTCTCGAGCCGCGACAGCTTGAGCCACGCGAGGACCACGACGGCCGACGACGGCACGACCTCCGTGACGCTCACGTTCGGCGCGGAGACGGGCAAGCGAGTGGTCCGCGCCGACATCGCGGACTTCCCGATCGAGCTGGTGGTCCGCTGCTCGACCACGGTCCCGGTCGTCTCTCCGACCCCGGTGCCAAGCCCCACCGTCGAGCCGTTGCCCACGGCGACGCCGACGGCCGGGCCGCCGACGCCCTCGCCTGCCGCCGCGAGCCCGACGCCCGTCACGAGCCCCGGACCGAGCCCGTCGCCCACGGCCGACGGAACCGTCACCGGAGGAACCGGGAGCGGGATCGACGGAACGACGGCCGGGACAGTCATCCTGGTCGGTGGCGTTGGCGCCCTTGCCGCTGGGCTGTACGTGCTCCGCGGGCGGCGCCGGGCCGTCGACCGGGGGCGCTCGCTCTGACCGACGCCGAAGAAACGACCGGCGAAGGGCTGCCGGAAGGAGCTGCCGCGGCCCCGCGATCCACCGGCACCGGTGCGACCCTCGTCAAGCTCGTGCTCGCCGGCGCCGCGGCCGTGGCGATCATGCTGGTGGCGTACTACCTCCCGCCGGTCCTCGCCGCACGCTCGGCCCTTGACGGCGCCAGGCGGCTCGAGGCCGACGTCCGAAGCGTCCGGCCGCAGGACCTGAACCGCTCGACCGTCGGCAGGCTCCGCGCCGAGATCTCCGGTATCCGTGACGACCTGGCCTCCGCCCGGATGCTGGTCACGGCCGATGCGTTCGTCGGGCTGGCACGGAGCGTTCCTGCGGTAGGCACGCAGCTCCGGGCCGCCGCCTCGGTGACGGGTGCCGCCGCCCACATGCTGGATGCCGGCGATGCCGCGCTGGACGTGGCCGGCCGGGTGGTCGCCGTCCGCGAGGGATCCGCAGGCGGGCTGCTGTCGGGCCTCGTCGGGATCATTGCCACGTCCACGCCGGACGTCGACCGGCTGCACGCCTCGATCGAGGCCGCGGACGAACAGCTGGCGGCCGTCGGCCCCGACGCAGCCGGCGAGATCCGCGCCGCCGCCGGGACGATCTCCGCCGCTGCCGCGCATTACAAGCCCCTCGTCGAGCTGTACCGGCAGGTCGACGACGTCCTTCCCGGGATGGTGGGCTGGAACGGCGCCGACAAGCGCTACCTGGTGCTGGCGCAGGACCCCGCCGAGCTGCGGCCCACAGGCGGCTTCTCCGGCACGATCGGCATCGTCACGTTCTCCGGCGGGCGGCTCGCCTCGCACGAGTTCCGGGACGTGATCACGCTCGACGTCACCGCCACCAACCCGTACGTCGAGCCGCCGGATGGCCTGCGCAGTCACCTCCTGGGCGACGCGTCCTGGCAGCTGGCGGACGCGAACTGGTCTCCCGACTGGCCGACGGCGGCGCAGGATGCCATGCGCCTCTACTCGCTCGAGACCGGCGACACCCACATCGACGGCGTCATCGCGTTGACGACCTTTGCGCTCGACCGGATCCTCGAGGTGATCGGGCCCGTCGACGTGCCGGAATACGGCGTCACGGTCCACGCAGGGCAGGTCACGATGACCGCCCTGCATGAGACGCGCGGTTTGTCGGGCGACCCGAGCGAACGCAAGGCCTTCCTCAACGCCTTTGCCAACCTCGTGATGGAGCGGCTGCTCGCCCTGCCGCCCGAGCAGTGGCAGCCCATGTGGTCGGCGATGCAGGACGTCTTCCAGCGCCGGCTGCTCATGGCCTGGAGCGCGGATCCGGCAGCCGAGGCGCTGCTCGCCGCGGGGCCCGTCGGCGGCCCGGTCCGGCGCGATCCGGGGGACTACCTTTACGTGGTGGAGTCGAACGTCGCGCCAACCTCGAAGTACAACCTGGTCGTCGGCCGGACGAGCGATTTCAGCGTCACGCTCGGCGCCGATGGCTCGGCGGAGGACGTCCTGGCGCTGCACTGGCAGAACGATGCCGACAAGGGTGGGGACCCATATCGATCGCTGCGGCGCTATTCGACCAGCCAGATCGGACTCTACGGCGCCTACGTCCGAGTCCTGCGCCCATCGGGCACCGAGGTGGTCGATGTGAGCGGCAATAGCGGAGGCCCCATCACGGGCGCCGAGTCGATCGCGGAGGAGGCCGGGCGCGCCAGCGTTGCGAACTACCTGCTGATCGCGCCGGGCAGCGCGGATCTCACGTACCGCTGGCACTCCGACGGCGTCGCGCAGCCCGTCGATGGCGCGTGGCTGTACCGCCTGACGGTCCAGAAACAGCCGGGCATGAGCGCCGAGCCGCTGACGGTCCGCGTGTCCCTGCCGCCGGGAGCCGTGGTGCTGTCGTCGCCGCCAGGCTCGACCATCGAGGGCGGGGACGTTCTCGTGTCGACCACGCTCGAGTCCGACCAGGACATGGCGATCCGGTACCGACTGCCGTGAGCGATGGCTGGTCCCAATCGGGACTGCCAGGCGTGTGGCGGCGCACCATCGCGAGCGTCCCGGACGAACGCGGATCCTTCTCGGAGATCTGGCGGCAGAGCTGGCTGGAGCAGCTTCCGGAACCATCCGGCCACGCCCTCGAGATGCGCCAGGCGAACGTGTCGCGGTCCGCTGCCGGCGTCCTCCGCGGCCTCCACGTCCACCGCCGCCAGGCCGACCTCTGGGTCGTGCTGGAGGGCCGGCCGTTCGTCGCCCTCGTCGACGTCCGCCCCGCGCTCGACGGCCGTGGCCCCGTCCAGGTCCACACCGTCGAAGCCTCGGCCGGCGACGCCTTCTTCCTTCCCGAGGGAGTGGCCCACGGCTTCTACGCACCCGAGCCGCTGACGCTGGTCTACCTCGTGACCACCGAATACGACGGCAGCGACGAGCTCGGCTTCGCCTGGGACGACCCGTCCGTGGCGATTCCGTGGCCCGCGCGGGACCCCATCGTCTCCGGCCGCGACGCGGCCGCGCCGCCGCTCTCCGAGCTGCTGGCCACCCTGCGAGACGCGGCCCCCTGAGGCCGCGGAGGTGGCGGGGCCGCGCGTGACGGTCTCTCTCGTCACCTATAACGGCGTGCGCTGGCTGGACGGCTGCCTGGCGTCGCTGCGGGCCCAGACGCTCGACGACTACGAGCTCATCGTCCGAGACAACGCATCCACCGACGGCACGGTGGAGCTGCTCCGCTCCCGGCTGGCCGATGACACCCGCGCACGCATCGTCGAATCGCCGCGCAACCTGGGCTATGCCGCGGCGCACAACCTGGCGGTCCACGCGGCGCGCTCGGAGTTCGTGCTGCTGCTGAACCAGGACGTCGAGCTGGACGGGGGCTTCCTCGCCGCCGCCCTGGAGACATTGGACGAGCGGCCCGCCGTCGCGGCCATACAGGGGCGTATCCGGCGTCTCGAGCCGGGAGGGACACGCGCCGACGTCCTGGACACGACCGGTCTGGAGATGCGGCGCGACCGTCGGTTCGTGAGCCGCTCGCAGGGCCGGCTCGACGGCACCGTCCACGACCAGGCGGGAAGCGTCTTCGGCGCCGACGGCCCGGCACCCGTCTACCGGACCGCGGCGCTCCGCGATGCGCGGCTGCCCCGGACCGGCGGCGGCTGGGAGGTGCTCGACGAGGACTTCTTCATGTACAAGGAGGATGTCGACCTGGCGTGGCGGCTGCGCCGGCTCGGCTGGGACGCGTGGTACGAGCCGCGGGCCGTGGCCTGGCACGGACGTGGTGCCGCCGGGCCTCCGGGAGACGGCCTGCTCGCCATCGCTCGATCCAACCGGCTGATCCCTCGCTGGATCAAGCAAGTGTCATGGCGGAACCAGCGCCTGATGCAGCTCAAGAACGAGTCGCTGAGCGACTACCTCAGGGACCTGCCGTGGATCGCACGCCGCGAGGTCCTGTCCCTCGGCTTCATCCTGGTGGCGGACCCGCGGCGGTTGAGCGTGGTGCCCGGGCTCATCCGCCTGCTGCCGTCAGCCGCCCGGAAGCGCCGCTATCTGTGGAGGCGGATCCGCGCTCGTCGCGCTACTTGAGCGTGCCCTTGAACCTCGGCTGGTTGACCAGGAGCTTGTATTCGTTGAGCGACTGGCCCTCGAGCATCCAGTTGGGCTGCGGGGGATGCGTGTCCTGGCTCATGTCCACGCTGAAGTAAATGATCCCCTTGATCCCGGGCAGCTTCGCGTACACCGCGGGATAGCCGTCCGCGACCCAGGCCGCCCTGGAGTTTCCCCACTTGTCGGGGGCGGAGCCCGTCTCCGCGACGATGATCGGCTTGCTGGTGATCCTGCGCATGCCGGCATAGCGGCCGGAGTAGCCGGCCAGCATGCCCTTCCACGGGTGGCTGTTGTCGGCCCAGTTGAAGAACGTGAAGCCGACGTACGAGACGTAGGCGTCGCCCGGGTAGAGACCCTCGTTGACGTTCGGCGAGAGCGGGTTCCACAGGAAGCGGGCATTGCCCGCGCCCTCGTTCTGGAAGATCTTCACGATGTGACGCCACGCCTTCACGAAGAGCCTCGGCGTGTTGTCGTACCGGCTGTCGCCCCACGGGAACCAGCCGCCGTCCATCTCCTGGGCAAATCGCAGGATGACCGGCTTGCCGAACGCCTTGACATCCTGGGCGAACCGCTGGATGTAGGTGTCGTAGGCGCCGTTGGCGATCACCTTCATCCGGCTGTAGTCGGCGGTGGGACCAACGGGCTGCCAGAAGATCAGCGGTGTCGTGCCGTCGTTCTTGAGCGCCTTCATGATCGGACCGGTCGGAAACTCGCGGTTCGTCGCGAAGCCCCAGTCCGACCAGATCGACCAAGTGGCCGGCGGGCGGCCGACGGCGCTCTTGTACGCGTTGTATGCCTTCAGGTTGTTCTCGAGCGAGGAGCCCGGAACCATCGAGACGCCGAGCCCGATCTTGCGGATGGCGTTCGCCCCGTGCGAGGGGGGATTGACGCCCGGTTTGCTGACCGGCGGCTTCGTGACCGGAGGCTTCGTGACCGGCGGCGTGGTGACCGGCGGTGTGGTGACCGGCGGGCTCGTCACCGGCGGCGATGTCACCGGTGCCGGTGTCACTGGTGGCGTTGCGGGGTTGTCGACGCCGCGCCCGGAGCACGGATGCTCATCGGCGGCGGCGGTGGTCCGGAACGTGAAGTCACTCAGGCCGCGCGAGACCGATTCGAGCTGGCGCGCGCGCACATCGGTCCCGGTCGCCGTCACGCTCGCGGGCAGCCCGAGGAGGGCCACGAGCAGGACAGACGAACCGAGAGCCTTGAGCGTTCGAGAGATCACGGCCGTCCCCCAGTCGAGGGGACGAAGCGATTCGCTGACCCCACTGACCCGTAGGATGCCGGGTCGGCGGGCGTTGCGCAAGTCAACGGGCATGGCCCTTTCGTCTGGCGACCTTGCGGTCCCCGGTCGTTTCAGCGATATCCGCCGGCGGGTGCCCGGAACTGCATGCCGCGGTAGGCGGCCTTGAAACCGGCCGCCTCCAGCGCCTCCCGGTGCGGTGACGTCGATGACGGCAGCCCGTCGATCCGCTCGATCTGAAGGCTGCGAAGCCTGCCGTCGTCCGTCAGTGCCGTGAGTGCCCTCAGCGCTGCCTGGGCGACGGACGGCGACGCGGCGAACGCCGGAAACGTCTGGAGCGAGCGCCCGCCGCGGTCGAGATAGACGGCAGGCTCGCCGTCGACCAGCACGACGTAGGCACCGGCAGCACGGGCCAGCACCCGCCGGTCGTCGTCGCCGAATCGCGGCCACGGCAACGTGGCGCCGTACGGATTGGCGGGATCGGTGGCCGCAAGCAGCAGGGTCTCGGGATCCGTGCGTCGCTCGCCGGATGGATCGGCGCGTTCGGCGCGGAGGCGGTCCACCGCGCCCGGAAGAGCGAACTGGGCACCGCCAAGGCCCTCGACGAAGTAGCCCCGGCGCACGCGGCCCCGCTCCTCCATCTCGCGCAGGATGGGATACACCTGTCCGAAGCCACCGGGCACGCTCTCCGCGGCGACGCCGT
>JAXDKU010000094.1:0-37889 GCA_034667005.1 Chloroflexota bacterium | reverse complement strand
CATGGCGCTTCGTCGTGGTCGACGGAGAGGCCCGCGCGCGCTTCGGCGACGCGCTCGTGCGGTCGATTCTCCAGGCGCGCCCGGACTCACCGCCGGAGGCCATGGTCAAGGCCCGCCTGAAGGCCTTCGTCGCCCCGCTGTTCGTCGTGCTCATCTCCTCACCGAAGGACGACGGCAAGACGCCTGAATGGGAGCAGGTCGCCTCGGCGGCGCTGACCGGCTACGCGATGCTGCTCGCCGCGGAGGCGCTGGGCCTCGCGGCCGGCTGGAAGTCTGCCCACCACCTCGACGGCGACGCCCTGCGCGACCTCTTGGACCTCGGCGCTCGCGAGACGCTGCTGGGCTGGATCAACCTCGGCCACATGCCCGAGAAGGTGGCCGCGGGAATGGACCTGAAGGCCCGTCCCGAGGTGGACCTCGACGAGATCGTGTCCCGTCTGTAGCGGGCTCTACCGAACCGCGGCAAGCCCCACGGCGCGGATCGCGTCCACGGCGAGCGGGTTGTCCAGCGAGGAGATGTCGCCCAGGTCCGTGCCCAGGTAGGCAGCGCGTGCCACGCGGCGCATCACCTTGCCGCTGCGGGTCTTGGGCAGCAGCCGCACCACCACGACCGCTTCCGGCTTGAGGGCCTTGCCCATCTCGGCGACGACCTGCGCGGAGATCGACGCCCGCAGGGTCGGATCGTCCGCCTGGTCCGGCCGGAGGACGCAGAACAGGACGATGACCTCGCCCTTGAGCTCGTGGGGGATCCCGACGGCCGCGGCCTCCAGGACCGCGGGATGGCTGACGGCCGCGCTCTCCACCTCGGCCGGGCCGACGCGCTTGCCCGCCACCTTGAGCGTGTCGTCCGACCGGCCGTGGATGTACCAGAAGCCGTCCTCGTCGACCAGTGCCCAGTCGCCGTGCACCCAGACTCCGGGGAAGCGCGTCCAGTACGCCTCGAGATAGCGCTCCTCGTCGTTCCAGAAGCCGCGCGTCATCCCCGGCAGCGGCTGGCGGATGGCCAGCTCGCCGACCACGCCGCGCACCGACGAGCCGTCCGGGCCGAGGATGTCCGCAGCGACCCCGACGTTCGGTCCGCTGAACGACGTGGGACGCACCGGTGTCAGGAGGTTGCCGGACACGATGCCGCCGCTGACCTCGGTTCCGCCGCTGTAATTCACCACCGGGCAGCGTCCGCCGCCGACCTGGCGGAAGTACCACCACCAGGGCTCCGGGTTCCAGGGCTCGCCGGTGGAACCGAGCACGCGCAGCGTGGACAGGTCGTGCGACCGGACCGGCTCCACCCCGTGGGCCATCAGCGCCCGGATCACGGTCGGGGACAGGCCCAGATGCGTGACCCGGTGGCGTGCCACGATCGACCAGAGCCGGTCCGGCTCCGGGTAGTCCGGCACGCCCTCGTAGAGCACCATCGACGCGCCGAGCAGCAGCGACCCGCTGATCGACCACGGGCCCATCATCCAGCCCAGGTCGGTGAACCAGAACAGCGTGTCGTGGACGCGCAGGTCGAAGCTGTGGGCGAGGTCCTGCGCGCTCTTGATCGGGAACCCGCCGTGGACGTGGACGGCGCCCTTTGGCCTGCCCGTCGTGCCCGAGGTGTAGATGATCATGTAGGGCGTCTCGGGGTCCGTCTCCGGGGCGTCGGTCAGCGGCACGATCGACGGGTCGGCCATCTGCTCGTCCCACCAGAGATCCCGGCCTTCCGTCCACGGAGTCGGCGCCGCATCGGGCATTGCGCCGGAGGCGCGTCCGCCGATCCGCCGGACCACCAGCACGCGCTCGATCGACGGCGCCCCGGCCACGGCCTCGTCGGCCGCATGCTTGAGCGGGACGACCGACCCACGGCGCAGGAAGCCGTCGGCGGTGATGAGGAGCTTGGCCTCGCAATCGGCCAGGCGGCTGGCCGCGGCGGGACCGGCGTAGCCCGAGAAGATCGGGGTGTAGATCGCCCGCAGCCGGCCGAGCGCAAGAACCGCCACGACCGTTTCCGGAAGCAGTGGCAGGAAGATCCCGACGCGGTCTCCTGGCTCCACGCCCAGGCCGGCAAGCATGCCCGCCGCCCGATCCACCGCGTGCTTCAGCTGGGCATTGGTCAGCCGGCGCACCTCCCCGTCCTCGCCCTCCCACGTGACGGCGATGCCGGTCGGATGGGCCGCCGCGCGCGGGTCGACGGCCGCCGCCGCGTAGTTGAACGCGCCGCCCGTCCACCAGCGCGACCACTCGGCGCCGCGGCTCAGGTCGAGGATGCCGTCGGGTGGGCGTTGCCATGCGAGGCCGAGGTCCTCCGCGGCCGCGCCCCAGAACCAGGCCGGGTCACGCTCGGCGTGGCGCTGCAGCGCGGTCAGGTCGTGCTCGTCGCTCGCGCGGAGGAAGCGCGCCAGCCGGCTGTCGTGGAGGTCCTCGGCGGAGGGTCGCCACGGGGCGTCGGTGACGTCGCGTCCGAAGACCGGCCATCCGTCCGTCATGGAGCCATGCTACCGGGCAGTCGGCCGCCGGTCCGTGGTCCCTACGGCCGGGGCCGAGGACCGGACGGACGTACGGGGAGGCCGCTCGAGCCGGTGGCCCGGCCGGGTCGACGGCGCGAGGCTAGTTCCGCACCGTGATCGGCTCGGATCCGAACACGACGTCCCCGACACGGTCGGACTGATAGCGGATCTCGTAGTCGCCCGCCAGGTCCGGCGCCACGAGGTGCGCCGGGGTGCCGTCGCGCGTGTACGCATACGAGGCGTAGACGCCCGGGTTGGACCCAACCGGCACGATGGTGATGTAGTCGGACGGCCCGTCCGGACCCTTCCACTTGACCGTGAACTCCCGGCCGACCTTCACGCTGTCGGGCCCGTTCAGCACGATCTGATACGGCCGGACGTGGATCGGCGAGCGAGCCATAGCCTTGTCGTCCGAGCCCGCGGCGTACCAGAGCTCGTAGTCGCCGGCATCGATCGGGGCGACCAGCGTCCCTGGGCTCGGCGTCCCGCTGTCGGTGCGGAAATAGCTCTCCCCGTCCCAGCCCTGGGAGCCCACCGGCACGATCGTGACGTAGTCGCCCTGCGAGCTCGGCCCGGTCCAACCCACGTCGAAGGAGGAGCCTGCCTCGACCTCGTCGGGGCCGGTCACGGACCCCACGAACGCGGTGACGGTGATGGGCCGGCGGCCGAGGATCGCGTCATCGGCACCGCGGACGTACCACAGCTCGTAGCTGCCGGTCGTCGTCGGCGTGGTCAGCGTGCCCGGGTTCGCCGCGGCCGTGTAGAAATACTGCTCGCCGTTCCAGTCCGCCGCGCCCGCGGGCACGATCGTGATGTAGTCGTTCTGCGCGTTGGGCCCCGTCCAGCTGACCTGGAACGCCGTGTCGGCTGCCGCGGAGTCGGGTGCGCCCAGGGTGACCTCGCCGACGCCGAGCGTGGGCGTCGGGGCCGTCGTCGGGCCGGGGGTGGCGGTCGGGGCGACGGTCGGCACTGTCGTCGGTGCGGCTGTCTGGGTGGGCGCCGCGGTCGGCGGCTGCGTGATGACCGGCGTCGCGGTGGGGGGCGCGGTCGGGGAGGGCACCGCGGTGACGAGCGCCGTGGGAAGCGCGCTCGGCGACGCCACGAGCGAGGCGCTGGGCGACGCGACGGCGCTGGGCGATGCCACGGCGCTGGCTGCCGCGCTGGCGGGAGCCAAGGAGCCGGTGGGCACGGCCGTTGGGGCGGACGAGTTGCACGCCGAAGCCAGGATCGCCGCGGCGACCCCCAGCAGCGCCACGCCCACGGACCGATGGATGCGCATCATTCCCCTCCACGGGCGGTAGGCGGACGCCCTCGCGTCGCGGCCTCGCCCTCGCGGCGCATCGTACCGGGCGGAGCGCAGGGACGCCGAGGGTCGGACGGCGTTCGCTCAGCCCGAGTGGCTGGCCTCGGTGACCGCGGCGGTGAGGACTTCCGTGAGCGCCGGCGACCAGCCCGCCCCGAGCACGCGGTAGATCGGGATGTCCAGGCGGTTCACGGCCTGGTCGGGGTGAGCGGCGGCGTACTCGGCCTGGCACTGGTCGATCTGAGCACGGCTGGCGTCCCAGGTCTTCTCGCGGAATACGTACACGTATGCGTCGCGCGGCATACCGCCCGTGGGGTCGCTGACTGTCAGGTGGAGCGCGTTGTTCGTTAACGACGCGTCCGCCGGACAGGCCGAATCTCCGCTGACGGTGGCCGCGACCGTGACGCCTCGGCGCGTGACGGCCTGGACCAGCTGGCTGGCATCGCCCGGCCGGTACGACGGCTCGGTCGATCCGTAGCAGCCGGCGGCGGCCAGGGCCGCGACCGCACAGGCAATGAGGAGCTTCCGCACGCCACCAGTGTGGCTGGGCCGCCGCGATTCGTGTCCAGTGCAACCCGTGGCCTACGTCGCCGGATGGCACGAACGGCGGAACGGGAAGCGTCCACCTCCGGGCCAGCGGCGTGGCGCTCCAGGCTCCGCCGGCGTCGAGCCCCGGAGCCGCCCAGCGGCGAGCGTTGCACCAGGTCTGCGTGAAGCGGACCCGCGCGCGACCATGGGACAGATATCGATCGGGGCGATGCATGTCCGCCGTCGCGGCTCCAGGACGGCGCGGGGCGGCCTTCAGCCGCGAATGAAGTGCGGGTTCGTGCGGCGGAGTGCGACGTCACGCGCCCACCACGGGACATGAGCGTCGCGTGCTGTGAATGGCAGCGCTCGCATCGATATTTGGCCCGACGCGCGCACCTGTTGGGCAACGCCCCTCGCGTGCCGAGACCGTCAGCGGCGGGCGCGCTGCTTGGCGTCGCGGAGGCGGGCGAGGGTGTCGGTGGGTCCCTGCGCCGCGGCAGGCGCCGCGGCAGGCGCCCCGGCAGGCGTCGTGGCGGGCGGCGGCGTCCCCGCGAGCGGAGCCGTGGGCGGGGTGGCCGTGGGCGCCGTCCCGCGTCCCGCATCCGCACTCGGGGCAGCGGCGGCATTGCCCGCGGAGTTGGCCGCGGCCGCACGCGTCGCGCCGGGCGAGGCCGGAACGGGCGCCGCCCCGCGTCGCGCATCCGCACTGGGGGCAGCCGCCGTCGTGGTGGCCGTCGCGGCTCGATCCGGTGCCGAGGCGTGGAGGGGGAGAGACGCCTCCTCTAACGTCCCTCCCCCACGCAAGAGTGCACCTCGCGCGCGCGTCCCGCTGGCCCGTTCCTTCGCCGCGAGCATGCCGCCGACGGGTGCCGTGCGGCCCGAGGGGCCACGCCAGCCGCGCCAGCGGTCCCCGGCCCAGGCTCGTCCGGCGACGAGGTCGCGCCGGCCGATCGACACGCGGCGGATCGCCACGTCCAGCGGCCACAGGATCAGTGCCAGCAGCAGGAGCCACGGCCACAGATCGCGGGAAGCCGTGGTGGTGCCGAGGTCGTGCGCCCAGACCTGGAGCGGTGCCTCGTCGCCGGTGAGTGCCAAGCCGCCGGTGCCGCCGCGCAGCGCGGCCAGCAGTCGTTGGTTCGTGCCCAGCAGCCGGTACTCGGCGGGCGTCGGCGCCACCAGGACCACGGTTCGCCCCAGGGGAGTGGAGCCGGCCTTGGTCTGGTCGATGCGTAGCGCGTACGCGCCCGGGCTGAGGATTCCGAGCGGTGCCTCGTATACGCCTGGGGCCACCTGGTCGAGCCGCATCGCCACGGGATCGAACTCGGGGGAGGTGAGCCGCACCATCGTGTCGTAGAAGTTGCGCGGCGTGCCGTCCGTCTCCGACGAGTGCAGGCGCAGGCGGGTCTGGTCGCCGTCGGTGATGAACTCGGCCTCCAGGCCGCCGGATTCCTCGCCCGGGAACGTCCAGCGGACGAGCTGCGAGAAGAAGCGGTTGAAGCCCGTCCAGGCGACCCAGTTCTTCGCCCACGTGCCCGATGCGTCCGAGGTCCACGCGACAGCCCGCCCGAGCCCGTACTGCCATTGCGCAAGGAGCGGGTCGTCACGGCTGGTCACCAGCACGGACTGCGCCGCCGACTTCACGGTCGTGCCGTTGTAGCCGAGCAGCTGCGGCAGGCCCTGGTCGAGACCGGTCAGGATCGGCGAGTCACCCGTCTGGATCGGGAAGAACGGCTCCTCCACGATCTGCTGGCCGGAGACCTGCTGCGTCTCCTTGAGGAAGATGTCCGGGATGCTGGCCGGGTTGGCCGCCGAGTAGTAGCGACCGCCGCCCTGCTCGGCGAGGTTCGCGAGGAACGGCGCGGACCCGCCGCCGGCGCCGACCGCGCTGAGCGTGATGTTGGCCGCCTTCATGCGCGCGATCAGCTCGGTGTACTCGCCGCTGCTTGACCAGCCGTCGGTGAGCAGCACGATGTGGCGCCGCTCCGCGCTCGCGTGCTCCAGTTGCTCCACGGCGGCCGCGAGCCCGGCGAAGACGTTCGTGGTGCCCAGCGGATTGATGCCGGCGATCTGGGCCTCCACGTCGCCGACCCCCGAGAGCGGCTGCGTGTTGATGATCCAGTGCGCGTTCTCGTCGAAGGCCACAACACCGAACTGGTCGCGCTGCGTGAGCGCGGACACCGCGCGGAGGATGGCCTCCTTGCCGATGTCGACCTTGCGGACCCCGCCGATGGCCGTCCCGGTGTCCCGGTTCGCGGTGTTGCAATGGCAGGCGTCCATGGAGCCCGACTTGTCGATCACCACGACGAGGGCGACGTCCGGCTGGCGGTTGCGGTCGCGCACGTCCATGTTCACCGGCAGCGCCTCCTCGAGCGCCGTCCGGGCGTAGCCTCCGGCCCCGTACGACTCCTTGCCGCCGACCATGACCAGGCCGCGGCCGACGTCCCTCACGTACGACTGGAGCACCTTCATGCGGTCGGCGCCGAGGTCCGTGGCCGGCACGTCGACGAGCACGATCGAGTCGTAGCCCGCCAGCGTGGCGAGGTCCCGCGGCATGGCGTCGGCCGTGATCTGCGTGACCTGCTGGCGCTCGGCGCGCAGCGCTCCGAGAAGGTTGGCAGCCACGATGCCCTCTCCCGAGACCAGGAGGATGCGTGGGTCGCCCTTCACCACCGTGTCCGAGTCCGCGCGGTTGTTCTGCCCGAACGTGTCGCGGCCCGCCTCGACCAGCGCGCGGAAGGTGTGGAAGCCGGCTTCCGTGGCTCTGACCGTGAAGACGACGCGCGTCAGGCCCACCTGGAGGTTGACCTGCTGCGAGCCGATCGCCGCGCCGTCGCCGAACAGCAGCACCCTGGCGCTCTGCGCGACGTTGGAGCTGATCGTGACCTCGGCCTCGATTTCCTCGCCGACCCGAGCCGTCGCCGGTGTGTGGAGCCGCTGGACGATGACCTCGTCCGCCCCGCCGAGGCCCACCTCGTACGTCTCGATCTGGACGCCGCGCGACGCGGCGAGGGCCGCCTCCGACTGGCCCGCGCCGGTCGTGTCGTTGCCGTCGCTGACCAGCACGATCCGCTTCTGCGTCTCGTCCGGGAAGAGCGCCGACGCGAGGCGCAGCGCCCCGCCGATGTCCGTGGCGCTCTTCGTGGGCACCGAGGCGATCCGGTCGATGTCGTCCAGCTCCGCGGGGAGCCGCTCAACGAGGGCGTCGCGCCCGAACGCGACCACGGCCGCCTGGTCGTCGCCCCGTCGCGCGTCGAGGGCCTTGCGCAGGAAGTCGAGCGCGGCGCTGTGCCCGACCGCACCGACGCTGTCCGAGAGATCCACCACGAATACCGTGGTCAGCCGGTCCACGGGCAGGTCGAGCCGGAAGCCGGCAAGGGCGAGGACGAGCGCGGACAGCACGATCGTGCGGAGGACCAGGCTCGCACGCCTGCGGCCGAGGGAGAGGTGGTGGCGCGCCGCCGCGCTGAGCAGCAGCGTGGCGCCGAGAAGCAGGGCACCAAGCAGCAGGACCTCGACCGAGGCGACCGAGAAGGGCATCAGTGGGCTCCCCGCCGCGGACGCAGCGCCACCAGCCGGGACCGGGCGCCCTGCCAGAGCCGGCGCCCGCCGTCGCGCTCGTAGACGAGCCACTCCAGCATCAGCACGACGAGGACGAGGAATGCGATGGGCGGCCACCAGTCGTCGCGGGCAAGCCCGGCGGACGCCTGCTCCGGCCGATCGACGGCTCCGAGCGCGGAGAGCGCGCTGCCGTCACCGGGCGCGATGTTCGACTCCCCCGCTGCGAAGAGATCCACGGCGAAGAGCCGCGGCCCGTCCTCGGGGCCTGAAGCTCCCGGCTCGACGGTGGCCACGGCGCCCGGGCTCGCCGAGGCGCCCGGGATGGCTGAGGCGCCCGGGCTCGAGCCGGTGCCGGGGCTCCCCGCCGGCGACGGGGTCGGCAGCGGCGTTGCCGTGGGCTCCGGGGAGGGACTCGCGTTGGGGTCGGGGATCTCCTCCACGCGGTACACGCCGAGCTGTGACGTGGCCACGAACGTTGCCGACGACGCACCCGACGCACCGGCCGTGAGCTCCGTCACCGATCCGTCGGGAAGCGTCACGCGCAGGCCGACGACACCGGGTCGCAGCGGCATCTCCACGGGCGAGGACGGCGGCACGGGGTCGTTGGCCGCCTGGTCGATGCCGAGCAGCTCGCCCGCGATGTTGGACACCAGGATCGGCCACGCCACCTGGAGCGGCAGGTCGCTGTCGCGCAGGTCGAAGGCGATGGCCGCCGTCGGCAGCCCTTCCCGCAGACCGCTGTAGAACAGCGGCACGTCGGGGGCGTTGGGGATGACCATGCGAGCCCAGTCGGGCAGCTTCATGCGCTGGGTCTTGGCCACGTGCAGGCGGCTCAGGTCGACGCCCGCGAGCAGCGGCTCCTCAGGCGAGGTCTGGCCGACGATCGGGTTGGTCAGCGAGCCCGTCACCTCGCCGAGGACGGAGGTTCGCGGCGGCGCGATCGCCAGGATCGGCGCCCGCGGCAGGTCCTCCGGCAGGAAGCCGTCGAACACGAAGAGGTCGAAACGGTCCTTGCCGGTCGTGGTCGGCCACTGCTCCGGCGTGGCGCCGTACAGCTCCACGTTGGGCAGCAGCGAGAAGGCGTTCTGGATGTAGACGTTGCCCGGACCGACGAGCAGCACGCGCCGGATACGGTCGTCAGGGACGATTGCCCAGGCGCGATCGTCCAGCACGAGCTTGTCGGGAGCGGACGGGATCGGCTGGCCGCCCGCGTCCTCCGCCGTGCCCAGTTGCGCCTCGACCACGCGCACGCCGGGCGGCAGGTCGTCGATGACCACGTCCGAGCGGCTGAGCGAGGCGAGCTGGAGGTCGCGCGCCGAGACCGGCGTCCCGTCGGCGAGGACCTGGAGTCGGCGGGCCACCACCTCGGTGCTGTAGTTGGCGACGCTCACGAACAGCGTCCGCTTCAGGCCGCTGGGGTCTGTCCGGACCGCGAGTGCGGCGATCGCCTGGTTGTCCCGCGATGCCCCGACGGTGATCACGCTGATGGGTGCGTCGATGTGCGCGATCGAGCCGAGCGGGCACGCCGTTGGCGCACCCGAGCCGGAGCCGCCACTCGCCGCCGGCGACGCGCCGGGGCCCGCGGTCGACGAGGGGCCCGTGGAGCCACAGCCGGCGATCGCGGGCCCGCCCGCGTCCGTCACGACGAGGATCTCCGCCCCGCGCGCACGTGCCGCCAGCGCGCCCGCCAGCTTCAGCGCATCGCCGAGGTTGCCGGCCGCCGTCGTGGGCTGGATCGACTGGATCGCCCGCGCCGCGCGTCCCTGGTCCGTGGCCTCGTTGGACACGACGCGGGCCGTCTCTGCCGCCGCGATCACGCTCACCCGGCCGTCCGAGGGAAGGTCGCGCAACGCGTCGATCGCCGCCTGCTTCGCGGCCGTGAGCCGGTCGGGGAAGACGTCTGTGGCCGACATCGAGGCCGACGCGTCCACCACCAGCACGATGTCGTGCGCCAGGGACGCGGTGCGCTCCGAGACCGGGCGGGCGACGACCATCACCAGCAGGAACGCGAGGAGGAGCTGGAGCAGCAGCAGCAGCGAACGGCGCAGCTTCTGCCACGGCGCGTTGGCCTCCACGTCCCGCACGAGTTGCTGCCACAGGAATGTGCTGCTGACCGGCCGTTCGGGCCGCCGCAGCCGCAGCATGTAGAACGCCACGATGATCGGCAGGGTGATCAGCCCGATCAGCGCGAGGGGTGCGAGCAGTCCCATCGGCCGGCCTCAGGCCACCACGCGACGGCGGCGCAGCTCGGCGAACACCAGGTCCGCGAGCGGGAGCGTCGTGGGCGTGGGGAGGTACGAGACGCGGCGTTTCGTGCTCACCTGGTCGAGCTGTGCCTGCCAGCGCGCGAGGCGATCGCGGTAGGCGTCGAGCGTCGTGAGGTCGGCGGTGATGTCGACCGTGGAATCGGTCTCCCGGTCCACCAGCCGGAGGTCGCCCTCCAGCGGCGGGTCGAGCTCCTCCGGGCTGAGCGTGTGGATGACCGCAACGTCGCAGCGGGTGCCCGCAAGCTCGCTGATCGCGCGGTCGGCGTTCGCATCGAAGAGGTCGCTGATCAGCATCAGCGGCCCGCGCTGGCTCAGCTGCGCGGCGTAGTGCCGGCACGCGGCGGCGAGATCGGTGGGGCCGGCGGCGGGCTTGACGCCGGAGAGGTCGGAGAGGACCTGGAAGACCCGGCCCGTCCCGCGCACGGCGGGGAAGCGCCGCGCGACGCGCCCCTGGAGCACCGCCATGCTGATCCGGTCGTAGGAAGCCAGGCCGATGTAGGCCAGCGCCGCGGCCGCGCGCTTGCCGAAAACCAGCTTGTCCGGCGTGCCCGAGTCCATCGAGGCGGACGCGTCCAGGAGGATGTGGACGGTCACGTCCTCTTCCTCCACGAAGAGCTTGATGAAGAGCTTCTCGAGCCGGGCGTAGACGTTCCAGTCGAGCGAGCGGAGGTCGTCGCCGGGCGCGTAGTCGCGGTAGTCCGTGAACTCCACCGACTGGCCGCGCTTCACGCTGCGACGCACGCCCTTGAGCCCGCCACGCACGGCCTTCCGCGTCACCAGTTGGAGCCGCTCCAACTGGCGCAGGAACGCCTCGTCGAACACGGTCGGATCGACGGTGGACGGGAGCAGATCGGGGCGCCGGTTCGGCGAGGCCGCCGTTCGTGTTTCGGTCATGGTTTGGATTCCGCGCTGCCGGGCGCCGAGGATCGGATGGCCGGTTAGTCGACGCTCGGCGGTGCGACCGCGTCGAGCACGGCCCGGACGATCGCGTCGCTCGAGATTCCTTCGGCCTCTCCCTCGAAGTTCCGGATCACGCGGTGCCGCAGGGCGGGCATGGCGACCGCGCGGACGTCCTCGACGGCCACGTTAAAGCGGCCTTCCATGAGGGCGTGGATCTTGCCCGCCAGCACCAGGGCCTGGGCGCCGCGCGGCGAGCCGCCGTAGCGCACGAACGAGCGCACGAGCTCGGGAGCCCGTGCGTTGTCCGGGTGCGTCGCGGCGAGGACGGACACGGCGTATGCCGTCACGTGCGGCGCGATGGGCACGCTCCGCGCGAGCTGCTGCATGGCCACGATCTGCGTCGCGTCAGCCGTCTTCCGGCCCGTGGCGGTGGACACGCCCGTGGTCCGGTCCATGATCGACGCAAGGTCCTCTTCCGACGGGAAGGGCACCCAGAGCTTGAAGAGGAATCGGTCGAGCTGCGCCTCGGGGAGGGGATAGGTGCCCTCCATCTCGAGAGGGTTCTGCGTTGCCAGCACGAAGAATGGTGCCTCGAGCTTGTGGCGATCGCGCGCCACGGACACCTGGTGCTCCTGCATGGCCTCCAGCAGCGCGGACTGGGTCTTCGGCGTCGCGCGGTTGATCTCGTCCGCGAGCAGCAGGTTCGCGAAGACGGGCCCCGGCTGGAAGCGGAAGACGCGCTGGCCGCCCTCCTCGACGAGGACGTTCGTGCCGACGATGTCGGCCGGCATGAGGTCAGGCGTGAACTGGATCCGGTTGAACGAGCAGTCGAGGACCTCGGCGATGGTCTTCACGAGCAGCGTCTTGCCGAGGCCAGGCACGCCCTCCAGGAGCGCGTGTGCGTTCGCGATCAGGCAGATCAGCACCTGGCGGACCAGCTCGTGCTGGCCGACGATGACCCGTCCGATCTCGGCCTCGATCTCGCGGGCGCGGTCCGCGAAGGCCTCCGAGGTCAGCGAGACCTGTTCGGCGGGTCGCGCCTCGAGCGCGGGCTGTGTCATCGCGGCCGCCTAGGGTGCCGTGTCGCCGAGGGACGAGAAGTAGTCGCGCACGTAGTCCTTGACGTCCAGCGGGACGTAGGAACGGTCGAGCGACTGGATGGCGAAGTCGCTGAAGTCCTGGTACACGTCCGTGTAGGGCACGACGCTCTGGTTGTTGGTGCCCTGTCCCTGGCCGTTGCCCGTCTGGGTCTGGCCGTCGCCGCCGTTGCCGGCGATGTACGACGGGTCGCCCGGGCCGCCGAGGCGGTCGAACGGCGCGTAGACGGTGTCGATCTGGTCAGTGCCGAACTGCCGGTTGGGGCGGGTTGGGCCGTTGAAGCCGCTGTTGCCGCCGTTGCCGCTGCCCAGGTACTGGGCGTTCGAGCCGCCGCCACCAAGGCTTCCCTGGCCCTGGCCCTGGCCCTGGCCCTGGCCCTGACCTTGACCCTGGCCCTGGCCTTGACCCTGGCCCTGGCCTTGACCCTGACCCTGGCCCTGACCTTGACCCTGGCCCTGACCTTGCCCCTGACCTTGCCCTTGCCCCTGACCTTGCCCTTGCCCCTGGCCCTGCTGGCCCTGGCCCTGCTGGCCCTGGCCCTGCTGGCCCTGACCCTGCTGGCCCTGGCCCTGCTGGCCCTGGCCCTGCTGGCCCTGCTGACCCTGCTGGCCCTGGCCCTGCTGGCCCTGCTGACCCTGCTGGCCCGCGTTGGCCAGGTTTCGGCGGGTCTCCTCGAGTTGGTTGGCTGCGCCCGTCAGGTCGCGGTTCAGGTCGACGTTGTCCTGGGCGCCCTTGAGCGCGTCGCCGAGCCGGTTGAGCGCTTCCTGCGCGGCCGCGTTGTCGCCGCGTGAGATCGCGCTGGCCGCGTCGTGCAGGGCGGTCTGGGCGTCCGGGCCGGCTTGCCGGGCGGTCGACTCCATCTCGCTCAGTCGCCTGGCGAGCTCCTGCCGGGCCGCGGGATCCATCTGCGGCAGCTGGTTGCCCAGGTTCTTCAGGTCTTCGGTGGTCTTCTTCGGGTCGCCGGTCGGGTTGCTGTCGGTGCCCGTGGCCGCGCGGCTCAACGAGCGCGAGAGCGATGCGACGGCGGCCGCCTGCTGCTCGGTCCGGGGATCGATACGGCTGCGGAGGGCGTCCTCGAGGGAGCCGAGGCGGGCGAGCTGCGCATCGAGGTCCTGCGGTCGGTCGCGCAGCTGCCTGGCAAGCCGTCGCAGCTCGTCAGCCACGTCTGCGCGGGGATCCGGGGACGTGCGTCCCTCACCCAGCTTGTCCGCGACCTCTTCGATCTTGTCGGCCTCGTGGGCGGCTGCGTCGCGGATGCGATCACGCTGAGCGAGCACGGATGACTGAGGATTCGGCAGGAGCAGGAGGGGAACGAGGAGCGCGATGCCCAGCATGGTCGTCGCGCCGGATCGCCGTGGCAGCTGCGGCCGGAACGCGCGCCGGTCGGCCACGAGAAGGGCACGCACGGCGTCCAGGCGCTGCAGGCGCACGAACCGCTCGTACTGTCGCTCGTCGGTGAGGGGCTCGGCGGCCGCCATCTCGGAGGGGTCCGCCTCGGTGGCGAGGTCGGGCCGGCGGATGGCCAGCTCGAGCGCGGAGGAGAGCCGGTCCCGCAGCTGCTGCTCGCTGTCCAGTCCCAGCGCCGTCTCGGCAAGCGTCGGCCGCACCCGGACGGCGTCGCCGGCCAGCGCGATCAGGCCCGCGAGCACGAGCGCGATGGCCGCCGGCAGATACCACTCCAGCGGAGAGACCCGTGCGACCACGCCGAGCGCCAGCTCCAGGACCGCCACCACGGCGCCGATGCGCACCGCGTCACGGACGAGGCGGCGTGCCCAGAGGCGGCGGCGGAAGGGTCGGAGGCCGTTGCGCAGCTGTAGCAGCGCTGGGTCGAAGCTCATGACTGCTCCTCGGATCGGACGGCGGGATCGAGATCGGGGGCTGTGTATGTGCCGGACGCGTCGGAGGCCGGAATGGTTTCCTCGGGCAGCGAAGTCGCGAGCGGAGCTGCCGGCGCGGAGCGTCGTCGCCGCAGGAATCCGGGACGGGACGGGACCAGCCGCAGGCGTCGCGTCGGCGCGACGAGCTGCGACGAGACGAGGGTCAGGAGCACGCCGACAGACACGAACCCGACCACGTTGTGGGGCCAGAACGTGTCCCGCGGGAAGCCGAGCGTCGCGGTCGTGCCGGGGGTGGCGACCGGAGGCTGGATGATCGGCCCCGGGTTGCTGTCGTCGAAGACCACGCCGCCGCCGCCTGCCGGCATCGGCACGGGCGCCATCGCGCAGCGTGCGTTCGGCGGGCAAGCGACCGTCACGTCGCCGCCGACGCCAAAGGCTCCCTCGAGGCGCACGCCGCACTTCATGGGCGGGCAGGAGTTGTCGACGGGGGTCGACCCACCGAAGTAGGGCGTGCCGGTCACCTGCGCCACGTAGCCGCAGGTCCGGGATTCATAGCCGCCGGGCGCCGTGGTGCAGATGAGGTCCATGTCGCCGACGAACGGGTTGAGCCAGAGGAGCGCCTCGGGCGGCCGGCTGGGCGCCGACACGGAGACGAAGCCGTTCGTCGACGTCGTCACGGGGGTGGTGACGACGCGCCAGAACTCGTGCACGGCCATGCTCCCGAGCGTCAGCACGAGCACGGCCACGAACGTCAGGACCGTTGCCGTCTGCGTCCTGCGCACAAGCGCGGACATGAACATGCCGAGCGCGCCCATCCCGAATGCGAGCGCGAAAAGGATCGCGTAGCCACGCAGCAGGTCTTCGGGGCCGACGCCGCCGAACGCGAAGACGATGCTCGCCAGGGGCACGGACGCGAGGATGAGGAGGAACACCCAGGTCAGCGCCGAGAGCAGCTTGCCCAGGACCATGCCGAAGGTGCTCAGGGGGGTGGCCACGAGGAGGTCGATCGTCTGCTTCTCGCGCTCGAGCGAGATGGCGCCACTGGTGAAGGCGGGCGCCAATACCAGCACGAGCAGCGTCTCCACGAGCAGGAGCCCGCTGAAGATCGCGTGCCCGACGGTGGCGGAGAGGGCCATTCCCTGTGTCGACATGCCCGGCTGGAAGCCGACGTCCACCCCGCCGTTGAAGATCGGGATCTGGGCGGCCTGGATCGACTGCTGGCGCAGGTACTCATAGATGCCGAACGAGAAGCCGCTCAGGAGCAGCAGGTAGATCGTGATGACCACGAACGCGCGGCGCCCGCGCATGCGGCCGCGAAGCTCTTTCGCCCCCACGGCCGTGACGCTCGACCAGAACCCGCCAAAACGTCCGCCCACGCGGCCGCCGGCACGCCAGACGGCCCCTCGAACGCGCCGTGTCGGAGCGGGCGCGGCTGTTGCGGTCATGCGGCGACCTCCCTGGTCTCGAGTCCCGGATCTGGCGAGTCGGATGGTGCGTCGTTCCGGGCGGTGATCTGGAGGAACAGCTCCTCGAGGTCGCTCGTTGCCGGAGCGAAGCTCGCGACGCGGTGACCACCGCGGATGGCGCGAGCCAGGAGGTCCGCGGTGGAGGCATCGCTGCCCACCAGCCCGAGCTCGATGCGCCCGTCCGTCAGCAGCTCGCTGGACGCGACCTCCGGCTGGCTTGCGAAGAAGCCCTGCGCCCGCGCCACGTCCTCGGTCTCGCCAAGCACGTGCGCCTTGACGACGCTCCCGCGGCTGAAGCGGGCATGGACCTCGTCGAGCGGCCCGCTGGCCAGCACGCGGCCGCGGTCCACGATGGCGACCGACGTGCACAGCTCTTCCAGCTCCGGGAGGATGTGGCTGCTGATCAGGATGGTCTTGCCCATGGCGCGCAGCTCGCGGAGGAGCTCCCGCAGCTCGACGCGGGCCCGTGGGTCGAGGCCGGACGCGGGCTCGTCCAGCAGCAGCACCGGCGGCTCGTGGACCAGGGCGTGGGCGAGGCAGAGCCGCTGCTGCATGCCGCGGCTCAGGGCCTGCACGTAGTCGTTGCGCTTCTCACCGAGGTCGACCAGCTCCAGCAGGTCGCCGATCATCTGGCGGCGACGCCGGGCGGGGATGCGGTAGCAGCGCGCAAAGAAGTCCAGGTACTCCCACACCCGCATGTCGTCGTAGACGCCGAAGGTGTCCGGCATGTAGCCGATGACGCGACGGATCTCCGACGGCTGCCGGCGGACGCTGAAGCCGCAGATCTCCGCATCGCCCGCGGACGGGACGATCAGCGTGGCGAGCATCTTGAGCGTGGTCGTCTTGCCGGCGCCGTTCGGGCCTACCAGGCCGAAGATCTCGCCTTCGCCGACCGACAGGTCGAAGCCGGCCACCGCCAGCGTGCGGCCGTACCGCTTGGTCAACCCCTCGGTGCGGAGCGCGACGCTCACTGGACGCTGCCCTCCAGGCGTTGGATCACGTTGAAGTACGCCGACTCGCCCTCCTGCGCGCGGTTGACGAAGCGGATCAGGAAGCCGCCCGTGGCGTCCACGTAATGGGCGGCGTCGGCGACTTCGTACGTCTTGCCCGACACGAGGTGCGGGAACTCCACCCAGCGACCGGCCGTGCGGTCGAACAGCTGGAGCTCCGGGAGCCCGTCGAACACCCCGGGCTTGCCGCCACCGGGCAGCTGGTCATCCGGAGGAGGAGGGACCGCCCCGCCGCTCGGGTCCGGATCGGTGCCGCCTCCGGCGGACGTGTCCACGCCCGTCGTCGGATCCGTGCCGCCCGTGGAGGTCAGCGTGCTGCCATCCGCGGCGAGCAACGGGTCTTCCTGGTTGGGCTGGTCCGCCTCGGGCAGGGGACTCAGCACCTCGCCGGCACTCCCGATGCTCTGGATCTCACCCTGGGACAGAACGAGCCGGAGGTGATCCGTCACGAAGGAGCCGGATACGCCGATCGGCCGGAATTCGACGCTCATCGTTCCGCGGCTCAGGGAGAAGTTGCTGCCGCCCTGGTCGGAGGCGTCGTTCGCCGTCGAGTCGAGCTGGCTGTGCTGGAACAACGCCGGCGTGAAGATCGCCGCGCCCGCGAGCCGAACGGGAGCGGCCAGGATCGCGAGCGTCTCGCCGACCCGCTGGGCCTCCGTATCGACCTCGATCGAGAGCTGCGAGGTCGGCTGCCAGCCGAGGATCACCGGGCCGGCCTGGACCGCGCCGTAGCCGCCGAGCGTGTCGCTGTAGCCGGTGATCTGGTCGATCACGGCTCGCCGCGTGGCCTCGGTCCTCGAGCTCGGGGTGGTGGCGAGGAAGTTGGCCGCGCCGAAGATCCGCTGCGACAGCGGCGTGCCCGAGTTGGCGAATGCTCGCGTCGTGACATCCATGTCGATCTGGGAGCTTGCCCCCGGTTCGAGGTTCGGGACGAGTGCCACGTTGCCACCGTAGACCACCGCCACGTTCTCGAGCGTGCGATCGGAGCGATTGGTGATGCTGCCTTTCAACCGGCCGCCCTCGTAGACGAGGTCCGACTCGACGCGGGGGGCCGCGACGGATGCCTCGGCCCGGAAGCTGCGCAGCACGCCGAAGCCCACCTCGTAACCGCGGAGGTGGCTCGGATCGCCCTCCACGACGTCGAGCGGGACGCCGGCCTGGCCCTGCTGCTGGAGGTAGACGGGATTGGCGATGAGCGCCGAGTTCGAGACCCGGACGTCGAAGACGTGGCGGCTGGGAGCGAAGACGCCGACGTAGAAGGCCCCGATGCCGCGGTCCGTGCCGGTCGCGCCCCGGATGAGGCCGACCTGGTTGATGATCACGTCCGTGCCCTTCAGGCCAAGGCCGAGACCGTAGGCCGCGACGGCGAAGACGACGACGAGGACGGGCATCGTGACCCACGCCCACTCGCGCCGGTCCAGGCGCCGCAGCACCAGGTAGTTGAGCGGGCCGACGACGGCGATGTAGCCGAGCAGTACCGCGAAGAGCAGCTCGATCTTGGGCAGCTCCACCGCGGGCAGGTTGTTGAGCGCGCCGACGAGCAGGCTGTCGTCCTGGAAGATCAACGGGTTGCTGACGGCCCCGCCGGGAATCGAGGGCAGGAGCCGGCGCCAGAGCGACTCGGCCGCCGCCGTGCCGGCCACCCAGGACGTTGCGGGATCCAGCCCCACGATCGAGACGAGCCCCTGGCCGTAGCTGGACTGGGCCGCGAACACGTCGTCTCCGACGCGTGCGAGGATCGAGCCGCGCTGGAGGGTTCCGGCGAGGACCGGCGCGGCCGTCGCGTTGGCCGGTAGCGTGCCGAAGAGCGGCGTGATGTCCGAGGGTTGCGCGTCCGCCGTGTGGGTCGGCACGAAGGGGAGCAGCTCGGCGGGGAACGCGGAGAGACCGGTCGTGCCGGTCGTGCCGCCGACGATGGCGAAGCGGCCCCCGGCGGAGACCCACGTCGCGAGCGCCGCGAGCTGCTCGGTGCTGAGGCGGCTCGAATCGGAGTCCTGCCACACGAGGCGGTCGATCGCCGACCACGCCTCGGCGCGCGGCGGGAGGTCCTCCGGCCTGATCGTGAGGACGGCGGGCGCCTGGCCGAACTGGTCGTTGCGCGTCGCGGCGCGCAGGTCGCGGACGATGCCCTCGGGGCGCTCGGCCACGACCACGATGGTCGGCGTGTAGGCGTCGAGGATGGTGACCTTCAGGTCCTGCGTCGCGACGACCGCGCCCTCCGCGACGAGCTGGAGCGTCAGCTTCGCGCCGAACCACATGGGCTGGGCGTAGAGCAGCTGGTCCTGGCGCGCGCCCGTGGCCAGCTCGATGGGGGTGCCGTAGGTCGACGAGCCCTGCGCGCCGCCGCTGATTCGCAGCTCGCCGCGGATCGCCGGCCCGCTGTTCTCGAGGTGCACGCGGAAACCGGCCCAGGCGCCAGGGCGCACGTTGCCGCCCAGCATGGGCTGGGCCGTCATGGTGATGTCGGCGGCGTGCACCGCCGCGGCCGGCAGCAACATCGCGCCGCAGAGCAGCAGCGCGCCCGTGGCGCGCGCGACGAGGCGCAGGCTGCGAAGGCGGAATCCGGTAGGGGAGTGGTCCATCGTCCCTCGGGCGGTCGGTCGAGCTTCCATGCGGATTCGCCGGCGGTGGCGACTGATGCTAGACGCCTGGGCCGGCCGGAAAGTTGCGTGAGCCGGGCGGCTGCGGGCGACCAGCCCGCCGCGGCCGGGCGTGGGGCCGGCAGGCGCGCCGGCTCGATGGCGTCGTCCCGGTACCATTGAGCGGCCGTGCCCACCCTTCGAGCGTTCCGCGCGCTCCGTTACGACCCTGCCCGCGTCCCGGATCTCGGCGACGTCCTGTGCCCGCCGTATGACGTCATTACCCCGGATGAGGCCGCCGCGCTCCGCCAGCGCGACTCCCGAAATGCCGTCCGCCTCGAGCTGCCGGAACCTGCCGAGGAGGGCGACGAGGACTCCCGTTACCGCAACGCCGCGCGCACGCTCGCGCAGTGGCGCTCCGATGGGACGCTGCGGAAGGACCGCGTGCCGACAATCACGATCCACGAGATGCGCACGCCGGCCTCGGTGCCTGGAGGGGAGTCCGTCTCGCGAGGCTTCGTGGCGCGGCTGCGGCTCGAACCATTCGGTCCGGACGGCGGCGTGCGGCCGCACGAGCGGACGATGAGCGGGCCGAAGGAGGACCGCCACAAGCTGCTGCGTGCCACGGGCGCCAACCTGAGCCCGGTCGTGCTGCTCCAGGCGGGCGATCCGCGGGGGACCGCCGCGCTGCTGGACCGCTTGACGGAGCGACCGCCCGACGTGGAGACGACCACGGCTGACGGCATCGCCCACCGCGCCTGGATCGCGGAGGGACCGCAGCCGCACGACGACGAGACGGGCATCGAACGGCCACCGCCGTCCGGCGGAGTGGCGGACGTCGCGGCGCTCCTGGCGCTGGCCGCCGCCCGGCCGCTGACGATCGCGGACGGCCATCACCGCTACGAGACCGCGTGGCGCTACCGCGAGGAGCGCGGCCAGAATCGCGCCTGCGAGAGCGACCCAGCCTGGGACTACGTCATGGCCCTGGTGTATGCGATCCCCGAGGCCCCGACCATCCTGCCCACGCACCGCGTGGTGCTGGACGGTCCGCGTGGCCAGGAGCTGCTCGACGCGCTGGCGCCGCTCTTCAGCATCCGGCGCGTAGACTCGGCCGCGGAGCTGCTGGAGCGGATGCGGACCGACGCCATCGATCCGCGGACGGCATCAGGTGACGAGGGCTCAGGTCGCTTCGGGCTCTGGACGGGTGGCGTTGGGGGCGTGCTTCGCGCCCGACGGGACGTCTTCGACGGACTGCTGGATACCGGACGGTCGGCCGCCTCCCGATGGCTCGATGTGAACCTGCTTGCGACGGCGCTCGAGCGCATGCTCGGCGTGGACGCGGTCGCGCTCGCGGCCGGCGGGCGCCTCAGCTATGTGAAGGATCCGGCCGAGGCCGTCGGCATGGTGGAGGACGGCAACGCGGCCAGCGCGTTCCTGCTGGACGCGACTCCCGTCGCGGCGGTCACCGAGGTCGCTGCGGCGTCCGAGGTCATGCCGCAGAAGTCGACCTACTTCTTCCCCAAGGCCCCGACCGGGCTTCTCTTCGCACCCCTGGAGTGGTGAGGATGGACTCCACGGATCGGCCGCAGCGCTTCACGGTGACGAACGTCACCGGGCCATCAGGCCGCCCCGGGGGGACGACCGGCGCTGGGGGCGCGCCGGCCGGAGACGTGCGGCCCGTGGCGCGGCCCGTGCGCAAGGACGAGATCGTGATCGAGTCCCGAGGGCTGTACGTGGAGTCGTGGCTGCCCGAGCGCCGCTCACGCCGGCGGCCGCTCTATCTCCTCCACGGCGAGCTCGGCGGCTCGTGGGTCTGGGAGCGCTACCTCGGCTACTTCGCGCAGCGCGGGTGGGAGGGGCACGCGCTCAATCTTCGTGCGCACTTCTGGTCCGAGACGGCGGAGCTGGAGTCGCTCGACCTCGAGACGTACCTCGAGGACGCTGAGGCGGGCCTGCTGGCACTGGGGAGGCCGGCGGTCGTCGTCGGCCACGGCATGGGCGCGCTGCTGGCGATGCTCCTCGCGGCACGGCAGCCGCTCCAGGGCATGGTCCTCATCGCGCCCGCGCTCCCCCGTCCGATCCGTCCGGACGCCCCGACGCAGGTCTCACGGCTCGTGCCACCAAGCTTCCGCCGCGAGCTGATCGGCTGGGCTGGCTCGACCGACCAGATCCAGCGGCAGAACCCCGACCTCACCCACCGCGACGTGCTCAAAGTCCAGCACCTGATGGGCGCGGAGTCGGGCGCCGCGCGGCGGCAGATGCTGGACGGACCACTCGTGGACCGGGATGTCCTGGCCGGCACCCCGACCCTGGTGATCGGCGGCGGCATGGACCGGCTCTTCGCGGAGCAGGACGCCGAGCGGCTGGCCGAGTGGCTCGGCGCCGAGTACCAGCCGTTCGGGGCGCACTCGCACTACGGCCTGGTCGCCGGCCAGGACAGCTACGAGCAGGTCGCCGACGCGATCCGCAGCTTCCTGGAGCGCTACCGGCTCTGATCCGAGGGCGATCCGCGTGTGCCAAGTGATAAACTCGGCCGCGCTCTCGGTCTGACGCGAGCCCTAGCCGCATTCGTCTAGAGGCCCAGGACACCGCCCTCTCAAGGCGGAGATCACCGGTTCGAATCCGGTATGCGGTACCAGACGACTTTTCCCGACGCCCCCGGACCGCGCCCCGGGGGCGTCATAGCTTTCCTCCGCCCGGGCGCCTTCGGCGCGGGCTGCGCGCGCCATGACCCTGAGTCCTGCGAGCCGCAGGCCTCAGGCTGGCACTTGCGAGTCTTTCCTCCGCCCGGGCGCCGCTCCGAGTCGCCTAGACTCGGAGCATGGAAGTTCAGGCCAGTGGGGCGCGGCGGCGCTACGCGATCCTCGCCGAGGGGCAGTTCGGGCAGCTCGGCTCCAAGACCGCCATGGGCGTCATCCGCTACGGGCGCGACGCGGTGGTCGCCGTGCTCGACTCGACCCAGGCCGGCCGCAACGTCCGCGACTGGATGGGCGACTCGTACGACATCCCGGTCGTGGCCACGCTCGACGAGGCGCTCGAGCACCGGCCGACGGCGCTGCTCCTCGGGATCGCCCCGCAGGGCGGCAAGATCCCACCCGCCTGGCGGCGGACCATCCTCGGCGCGATCGACGCCGGACTCGACGTGGTCTCCGGACTCCATGAGTTCCTCGGCGACGACGCTGAGTTCAGCGCGGCTGCGGCGGCACGCGGCGTGGAGCTCATCGATCATCGCCGGCCGCCCGCGCGCCAGGAAGTGTCGGCAGGGCGGAGCCACGCTCCCGGGAAGCAGGTGATCCTGACCGTCGGCACGGATTGCGCGATCGGCAAGATGAGCGTCGCGCTGGAGCTGCGCAGGGCCGCTGTGAACGCTGGCCTACCTGCGGTCTTCGTCGCGACGGGGCAGACGGGGATCATGATCGAAGGCTGGGGCGTCGCGGTCGACCGGCTCGTCAGCGACTTCACGCAGGGCACCGTCGAGTGGCTCGTGGAGGAGGCGGAGCGGCAGGGCGACTGGATCTTCGTCGAAGGCCAGGGCTCGATCGACCACCCTGCCTACTCGTCCGTCACCCTCGGGCTGATCCATGGCGCCACCCCGCACGGCATGGTCCTGGTCCACGAGCCGACGCGCACCGAGCACCATGGTTGGGAGGGAAAGCCCGGTGGCGGGCTGCATCCGCTGCCGGAGATGATCAGGCTGCACGAGCAGGTCGCGGCGCTGGTGGCGCCGTCGCGCGTCGTCGGCGTGGCGTTGAACACCACGCAGCTGCCGGAGTCGGAGGCCCGCGCAGAGATCGCGCGCGTGGCCGCGGAGACGGGCCTGCCCGTGGACGACCCGGTGCGGTTCGGGGCCGAGCGACTGCTCGACGGGATCAGGGCCGGGCTGGAGGCACCGACGAAGGCTGCATCGACACCGGCCTCGTGACCGACGTCGCCGCCGGCGGCTGGCGGCTTTCGCTGGATGCGGTGGGCCTCAGCTTCCGCGATCCATTCCGCATCGCCCGAGCCGAGGACCACGCCGGGACCACCACGATCGTCGTGACCATCTCCCACGACGGCGCCCCGTATCACGAGGGCCTCGGCGAAGCCTTCCCGGTGGCGTACTACGGAGAGACGCCGGCCACGGTCGCGGCGGTGATGCCGGTGCTGCTCGACGCGGTTGCCGCTCTCGGGGAACCCGGGGGCACGCCGGACGGAGCACGCACGTGGCTCGAGGCCGTCTCCGCGGCGATGGATGCGCGGGTCGGGCACCACGGCGGTGCCAAGGCGGGGCTGGACATCGCGCTGCACGACCTGTTGGCGAAGCGCATGGGCATCCCGGTCTGGGAGCTGCTCGGCACGAGCCAGCAGATCCCGCCAACGGACTTCTCGATCGGGATCGACACGCCGGAGCTGGTGGCCGAACGGGCCGCCCGGGCCGCCCGCTTCCCCGCACTGAAGATCAAGCTCGGCGGGCCGTCCGACATCCAGACGCTCGAGGCGGTTCGGGCCGTGTACGGCGGACCGATCCGCGTGGACGCGAACACCGGCTGGGAGCCCGAGCAGGGCGCGGCCCTGATCCCCGAGCTCGAGCGGCTTGGCGTCGAGCTGATCGAGCAGCCCTTCCCGCAGCACCAGCTGGGCCAGCTCCGCTGGCTCCAGGAGCGCAGCTCGCTCCCGATCGTGGCCGACGAGAGCGCCGTGTCGATCGACGCCCTGGAGGGACTCGTCGGGGTGGTCGCCGGCGTCAACGTCAAGCTCGCCAAGTGCGGCGGCGTCGGTCCCGCCCTGCGCATGCTGCGACGGGCTCGGGAGCTCGGTTTCAAGACGATGCTCGGCTGCATGGAGGAGTCCAGCCTGGGCATCGCCGCGGGCGCGGCGGTGGCGTCCCTGGCCGATTGGGTCGACCTGGACGGCAACCTGTTGCTGGCCGACGATCCCTTCACCGGCCTCGAGCTCGGCGACGATTGCCGCTGGCGCCTGGGTCGGGAACCTGGCCTCGGCGTCCGCCGCGGAGCTGCCGCCTGAGGGCTTCGTCGGCCTGTTCCGGGTCCGCCGAGGGGCGTTTCCGAGCGTGTGGAAAAGACCGTGGAGAAGTTCGTGGACCTACCCCTTCCCCGGTCCGGTGCGCGGGCGTACCATGCCGGAAGTGGCCTTTGAGTCGGGCGGTGGCCCGGGAGGGAGGGCCAGGTGAGAGGCACCGTTCGCACGGCCTGCGTGCAGCGGTGTCTGATTCTTTTCAGGGCGGGCGCCAACGGCGCCGCGCGCAGAGGGTGGGAGTAGCGTGTCGATCGAGAGCAGCGGCCGCAGTGCGGCCACGAACCGATTTCGCCGCCTCGAAACCGTCGAGACACGGCCGGTTGTCGTCCCGGTCGAGGCAGCCCGGCCGGTCGACCCGCGGGCCGTCGAGTTCGTTCGGTTCTGCTACCTGCGGCGCCGGGTCTCGTGGCCTGAGCTGTATGACGAGATGTGCCTCGTCGCGGCGCGCGGCGCGTTCCGGGGCATGACCTACGACGACCTGGAACAGGTCGGGGTCAGCTTCACGCTCACCGGTGTGCCGCCGCTCATCCAGCTCGCGCATCGGATCGTCGCCGAGGAGCGCGCCATCGCCCGCGGATCCCTGATGACGAGCGGGCCTTCCGGGGCCGGCCGGCCGCACCCGCATCTGGCTCCCGTCCCAAGCTGAGGGCGGCGCGGGTCGCGCAGGCGGGAGGCACCTGCCGCCAGCCAGTGTGCGGGTCTTTCCGGCGTCAGCTGCCCGAGAGCCGCTCCACGATCGGGTCCAGCGGCCCCAGCTCGCCGACCATGATCGACGTGATCCCGAAGCGCTCGCGCAGCCCGAGGAACTTCTCGACGTAGCTCTCCACCGAGCCGATGAAGACGTGAGGTGATTCCAGGAGCTGCTCGGCCGTCACCTCCGAGCCGCGCCGCTCGCTGACCTCTCGCGCGTTCTGCGCTGCCGCCCGCTTCGGATCCTCGTCCAGGACGGGTCCCAGCATCGTCGGGTAGATGTTCAGCTCGATCTCGTCGAAGCGTGCTCCGGCGGCCTCGCGGACCCAGCCGATCTTTTCCTCGACGGCCGCCGACGTGATGCTCGTGAGGTCGCTGCGTCCACCCTTGATCCGCGGTGCGAGGCTGGCGATCTGCGCCTCACGCCCGGCCAGCTCCAGGGTCCGCCGGCCACCGCCGCCGATCATGAACGGCGGATAGGGGCGCTGGACCGGCTTGGGGAGGCCGTCCAGACCCGTGATCGTGTAGTGCTTGCCGGAGAAGCTGAAAGTCTCGTCGCCGAAGTACCCCTTGAGCACGGCGACGGCTTCCTCGAGCCGCTCCTGCCGGACGGCCACCGGCTCGAACGGGATGCCGATCGCCTCGTACTCGGGGATGTTCCAGCCCGCGCCGATGGCCACGTCCAGGCGCCCCTCGCTCAGGACGTCCAGCGACGCGAGGTCCTGCCCCAGGACGGCCGGATGCCGCAAATCGTTGTTGAAGACGAAGGCGGCGACGCGAAGCGTGGACGTCGCGGCCGCGATGACCGCCATCGCCGGCACGGGCGAGAGCTGGTCGATCAGGTGGTCGGGGACGACCAGCGCGTGGTAGCCGAGGCCTTCGGCGCGGCGGGCTGTCTCCCCGAGCTCACGCGCGCTGACGGCCGCGCGAGCATCGGCCAGGAAGTGGAACGGGCGAATCGCGGCAGACGCTACGCGCGGATCTGGCGCCGCGCCAGCTCGGTCTCGATCTGGCGCTCGGCCTCGACGTACCGGTCGATCTCCACGCGCAGCTCGTTCGCCTCAGGCACGTACAGGTGGACCTGCTGCTGGAGCACGTAGCTCAGGCGGCGGGAGGTCATCCGCACGTGGTCGAGATTCTTCATGAGCACGAGCGGATCCATGGCCGCGAGATCGTCGGGGTGATACATCTGCTGCATCGGGTCCGAGTATAGGGTGGAGGGGCCTCGGCCGAGGCGGCCACGCCCAGTCGATCGGCGCTCCGAGGGACGCGAGGGCTCGGCGGCGTCCGATCTCCGTCGCTCCGAGGACCAGGATCCGCTCGGTGTCGGTCGCGCGGCCGGCTTCGACACCCCAGAGGCGCGTCAGCTTGCGGTTCGCCGGCACCGCGTCCCTCATCGCGCCCGCGATCCGGAATCCGAGCGGCTCCGCGGCACCCTCCCAGACTGCCGCCGCGAGGCCGTGATCGCCTCGCCGGAGCCGGCCCTGGTCGGTGGCCACGTCTCCGATGACGAGCGCCACCACGGCATCGTCGGTAAGCGTCTCGCGCAGGCCGGCCAGCACCTCGCCGATGAACCGCACGTAGTCGAGCGGCCTCGACGGGGCGTCCATCTGTCGGTCGACGTCGGCAGGGTCCGCTCCAAGGAACCACAGGCGAAGCCAGTTCGCGGAGCCGTAGCGGAGCGTCCGCAGGTACGGCGGGCTGGTGATCACGAGACGCGCGCGATCCGGCAGCCCGCGTGATCGCAGCTCCGCGCGGAGCGTCGCCCCCGCGCCTCTTGCGTCTCCGGCGAGTGCCACGCCCCGGGTCCGCGGCACGCCGTCGCGGTAGAGCCGCCGGAGCTTGGCCCCGAGCAGGCGCAGCACGTCACGTTCTGGCAGCGACCCGGCGCGCGCGGCGAGGGCGCGCGTCGTGGAGCCCGGCGCGAGGCTGAAGCCGTTGGGCATCGCATCCGATACATAGCCGGCGCTGCGGCCGTGCAGGATGCCCAGGAGCGCGGCAATGAGAAACCGATCCGTCCGATTCGCGGCGTCCAGCCGCCGGCGCAGGAACAGGACCTGGGCCAGGGATCGCGGGTGGAAGGCGCCGGAGACCTGGAGGGCGAGGGGCTCGAAGCCTCCGCCCGGTCCCTCGATCAAGGCGCCAGCCGGGCTGTCGGCCAGACGCAGCCAGTCGGCTGCCTGCTCGCTCCAGTCGATCGCGAGGCGCGCCAGCCGCGCCTCGGCCTCCATGCGCTGCGGCGGGTCCACCTTTGCCGCGGTCAGGATGTTGGCCAGGGGATTCGCGTCGCTGCCCGCACCGATCCGGCCGGACACGCAGGCCTGGAGCGGCACCGTTCCGCGCCCGGCGAAGGGGTCGAGGACGACGTCGCCCGGCCGGGTGAACCGACCGATGAACCCGTGTGCCAGCGCGGCTGGGAACGAGCCGAGGTAGCTGCACATCGGGTGGAAGCTGTGGCCCCAGAGTCGCGGCTGATCCCTCCAGTCGGGCGCAAGCCCGAGATCGGGCAGGTCATGGGACCGCAGGAGGGCGGCGGCGGCCGCCTCTGCGGAACGCGGCAGCATGAGGGGGATCGGAAGGGCGCTCACGGGCGGCGGACGGTAGCACGCTCCGGCGCGGTGCGACAGGCCGCGGCGGCGCG
The DNA here is from genome assembly GCA_034667005.1 of Chloroflexota bacterium. Classification (GTDB taxonomy): domain Bacteria; phylum Chloroflexota; class Limnocylindria; order Limnocylindrales; family CSP1-4; genus JAFMJV01. The sequence continues at coordinate 10,509 of JAXDKU010000094.1, read as the reverse complement.
AGGCGGCCAGGCGGCCGGCGGCGAGGCGGCGGGCGGCAGCGACGGCGGCGAGCGGCAGCGACGGGGGCGAGGGACGGGAGGCGCGAGGCGGCGAGGCGGAGCGACCCGGGCGGCGGGGACAGGCGACGGGCCGTGAGGGACGGGCGGCAGCGACCGGCGGCGGCCGGCAGCGACGGGCGGCGGGCCGAATTACGGAACCGGATCGTGCCTTTGCTCGGGCATTCGTCAGCTAGTCACGACGTGACTGACAACGGACCGATGGAGCCTGGTTTCCTTCATCCAGTCGCCGGTGGACTACGCGATCCAAGTTCGGCCGCCACCCCGTCCTGTCACCCGACCGATGCGACCTCCAGACCCGGAATCCACGCTCAGCGGGGCGCGGTTCGCATCGTTGACTGCGCTTCCCGCGGCTCGGTCTTTGCTCTCGCAGTCTGCGGATGACTGAATGAAGGAACCCCGCCGCCCAGCCCTCCCCGCCGAGCGGCCACTTCCCGCCGAGCGGCTGCTTCCCGCCGAGCGGCCACTCCCCGCCGAGCGGCCACTTGCCGCCGAGCCGCCACTTCCCGCCAAGCGCGCGGGCCGGTCAGTGCAGGATCGACACGATCACTGCGGCGATGAGCAGTCCCACCGCGTGATAGCTGCCGGTGACGAGGCCCCACGTCCACTGCGCCGGCTTGCTGAACTCGAAGGCTGCGGTCGCGACGATCAGGGTCAGGCCGTAGCCGAGCCCGACGACCAGGCCGAGGATCACGCCCTCGCCGATCGTGTCGGTACCCGTTGCGCGCGCCAGCAGCGCTGTGGCAATCGTTGCGATGAGGCAGAAGACCGCCGGGAAGATGTAGAACACGTTGGTGGACAGCGTCCCCGACGTCGGCGACTTGTAGCCACTCGACGTCATCCACGCCTTGCCGATCGGTGTCTGGGGCGCGAACCACACCGCCCCGAGCGCGAAGTAGACGACCGTTGCCACGATCACTCCGAGCCAGTTGAGGTCGACGATGTCGAGACTCATGACACCCTCCTGTTCCGTCCCCCTGCCCCCGGATGCAGCGTAGTCCTCCGACGCTCGCAATTTTCAAGATTGCGCGACAGTCCAGGTGGTGCTTGCCCGCGCTGCTAGCCTGAGCACATGGCAGCAGTTCGAGCCGCACCGCGCCCACCGTCCCCGACCCCCGCGCCCCTGCCGCCGACGGACGGCCCGCTCACATTCGAGGAGCTCCAGCTCGCCGGCCGCAACCGCGGGATGCCCCTCGAGGCGCTGCGCTACGAACTCACGCCGACTGGCCTGCACTACCTGCTGATCCACTTCGACATCCCGCTGGTGGATGCCGCGAGCTGGGAGCTGGAGCTGCGGGGCCTGGTGCGGAAGCCGCTGCGATTGGATCTGGACGAGATTCGCTCGCGCCCCGCGCGGACCCTCGCCGTCACGCTCGAATGTGCCGGGAACGGTCGTGCTCGTCTGGAGCCACGCCCGCTGAGCCAGCCGTGGCTCGTCGAAGCCATCGGCACGGCCGAGTGGACCGGCACGTCCCTCGGCCCGATCCTGGAGGATGCGGGGCTGCTGCCGGAGTGCCGCGAGCTGGTGTTCACCGGCGCCGATCGCGGAGTCCAGGGCGGGGAGGAGCACGACTACGCGCGCAGCCTCTCGATCGCGGAGGCCATGCGGCCGGAGGTCATGCTCGTCTACGAGATGAACGGCGCGCCGCTCCAGCCACAGCACGGGTTCCCGCTGCGACTGATCGTGCCCGGCTGGTACGGCATGACCAGCGTGAAGTGGCTGACCTCGATCGAGGCGATCGGCGGCGCATTCGGCGGGTACCAGCAGGCGACTGCGTACCGGTTCCAGCGCGACGCCGACGATCCCGGCGAGCCCGTGAGCCGGATCCGCGTTCGGGCCCTGATGGCCCCGCCAGGAATCCCCGACTACTTCACGCGGCGGCGGTTCCTCGATGCGGAACGGACGCGGCTGTCCGGACGCGCGTGGTCGGGATCCGCGCCGATCGAGCGGGTGGAGGTCGGGATCGACGGGCGCTGGATGGACGCGGAGCTCGGTCCGCGCGCCGGCGATTTCGCCTGGCGCGGCTGGTCATACGACTGGGACGCGGACCCAGGTGAGCACGAGCTGTCGTGCCGCGCCACGGACGCCGCCGGCAACGTGCAGCCGATCGAGCAGGCCTGGAACTACCAGGGCCTTGGGAACAACCTCGTTCAGCGCGTGGCCGTCACCGTTCGCTGACCGTCGCGGCTCCATTCGTCTTGGCGCGGACGAAGACCGCGGCGCTCTGCGGGGCAAGGGACACGCGAACCGCTCCCGGTCGCCCGCCGGCCTCGGATAGCTCGGCGCCAGGCATCCCAGGCAACGGCAGCTCGACGAGCCGGTGCGCAGCGAACGGCAGGTCCACGTCCAGCGCGTTGGCCTCGCGGCCGGCATTCACGCACACCAGGGCCTCCTCCGATTCAGCGCTCCGCAGCAGGGCCACGGCCGCGGTATCCGACGCGCAGATCCGGACGTCGACGGCGCGGAGAGCCGGGTGGGCGTGACGCATCGCGAGTGCGGCCGCCACGAAGGCCCGCAGCTCGCCGTCGATCTTGGCCGGATCGGAAGGGTAGGCACGCCGGCAGTCCGGGTCGAGGCCGCCTTCCATGCCCACCTCGTCCCCGTAGTAGATGCACGGGGCTCCGGGCAGCACGAGCTGGAGGAGCGTCGCGAGCCGGAACGCCTGCCGGTCGCCGCCGAGCACGGTCAGGGCACGCGGCGCATCGTGGCTTCCGAGGAGGTTCAGCTGGACGGCCGTGACCTGTGGTGGGTGGAGCGCCATCAGGTGCCGCAGCCGGGCGGCGAACGCGCCACCATCGAGCGGGAACATGGTGCGGCTGTAGATGTCGTGCGCCTCGATGACCGATCGGTTGAGCGACTCGCGTCCGACGAAGCCGAGGATCGCGGCGCCCAGCGGATAGTTCATGAGGGCGTCGAAGCGCTCCCCGGTCAGCCATTCGGGTGCCTCGTCCCAGATCTCGCCGACGAGGTAGGCGTCCGGGTTGACCGCACGGCAGCGTCTCCGGAACTCGGGCCAGAACGTCGTGTCGTCGATCTCCGTGGGGACATCAAGCCGCCAGCCGTCGATCCCGAAGCGCAGCCAATGCTCCGCCACGCTGAGCAGGTACTCGCGCACCGGTGGGTGGCTCACGTTGAGCTTCGGGAGACCCGGGTGTCCCCACCACGACGCGTAGCCGAGGGGCAGGTCCCGCCCGCCGGCGTGGCGGTCCGGATAGGCATTGAGCTGGCGCTTCCCCGCCAGCACGTCCGGATCCAGCACGAACCAGTCCCGATACGGCGAGTCGGCGCCGTTCTCGAGCACGTGGTGGAACGGCCAGAAGCCGCGGCCGCAGTGGTTGAAGACCCCGTCGAGCACGACCCGCATACCCAGCTCGTGCGCCCGGTCCAGGAGCTCCCGGAGCGCGGGGTTCCCACCGAGCAACGGATCGACGGCCAGGTAGTCGTAGGCGTGGTAGCGATGGTTGGAGGCCGACGAGAAGATCGGCGTCAGGTAGAGCGCGTTGACGCCGAGGTCCACGAGCTCCGGCAGCCGCTCCGCGATGCCGAGGAGATCCCCGCCCTTGTACCCGTGCTGCGTGGGAGGCGCGTCCCAGTCCTCCATCCGGCCGGGCTTGAGCACCCGGGCGCTGCTGGCGAAGCGGTCCGGGAAGATCTGATAGAAGACTGCGTCCCGCACCCACGCCGGCGTCTGGATCACGACGGGCCCGCCCTGGTACTCAGTCATCGGCCCAGGGAGATGACGGACAGGCTCGAGCCGGGCAGGCTCTCCAGCGGCCGGTAGTCCGAGAAGCCGCCGGAGGAAGTCAGGGCTGGCGCGGCAGGCACGCCGTCCCCCAGCACCATCCGCGCGGACGGTGAACCGCACAGGACGCTCGACTCCAGGCGCAGGCTCGGGCCGCTCACCGCTGATGGCGAGAGGTTCGCCAGGACCAGCAGGCTCTCCTGAGGCGCGGTGCGAAGCTCGGCGGTGACGCTCCGGTCGCTGGCCGTGACCGTCGAATAGGTGCCCGTCGAGAGCGCCTCGTGGGCGCTCCGGAGCGCGATGAGCTGCCGGTACCAGGACAGGAGCGAGCCCGAATCGCCGGACTCGTCGGCCACGTTCACCGAGGCCGGGTCCGGAGACAGCTCCTCCCACGGCGCGTGCGTGCTGAACCCGGCGCCGGGGCCGCTCGCATCCCAGCGCATCGGCGTGCGGATGCGTTCGTCCGGCTTCTGGCCCGTCATGCCGATCTCCTCGCCGTAGTACACGAAGGGGACGCCCGGGCCCGTCAGAAGCAACCCCGCCGCGAGCCGCAGCCTGGCTGCGTCCCCGCCGAGCTGGCTGGCCACCCGGTCCATGTCGTGGTTGGTGAGAAAGGCGCCGAAGCCCATCGGCGGGTAGAGCCCGGTGATCCGGGTCAGCACGCGGCCGAGGGTCTGGCCGTCACCGGTGCCGGCGGCCGAGACGTAGACAGACGCCAGTCCGAAGTCGAAGGTCATGTCCAGGTCGTCCGGCACATAGCTGGAGCTGATCTGGGGCGTGTCCCAGACCTCGCCGACCAGGAGCGGCCCTGCCGTCGACTGCCGCAGCGTGTCGCGCAGGTCGTGCCACCAGGCGTGGGTCTCCGGCGTGTTCTCGGTGACGGGTCCGTCCTCGATGAGGTGCTTGGCGGCATCGAGCCGGAAGCCATCGACACCCACGCTGTCGAGCCAGAATGCCGCGACGGAGGTCAGCTCAGCCGTCACGTCCGCATTCCGCAGGTTGAGGTCCGGCAGGCTCGGTCCAAAGGCCCCGTAATAGAAGCGATCGCCCGAGCGATGCCAGCCGTTGCCCTGCGGGGCGTCGGCCCAGACGTACCAGTCGGCATGCTCGGAGCCCGGCTGCTGGGAGTCCAGGAACCACGGATGCTGGTCCGAGGTGTGGTTGAAGGGCATGTCCAGGATCACGGCAACGCCGCGGTCGTGGGCTGCCTTGACCAGTCCACGGAGGTCGTCGAGCGTGCCGTAGTCGGGATTCACGGCCCGGTAGTCGGTGACGTCATAGCCGTGGTACGAGGGAGAGGGGAACGTGGGCATCAGCCAGAGCCCGGTCACGCCGAGATCGCTGCTCGTGGTCGGGTCGCCGTCGTTGATGTAGTCGAGCTTCGCGGTCAGTCCGGGCAGGTCGCCGATCCCGTCTCCGTTGCTGTCCGAGAAGCTCCGCACGAACGCCTCGTAGAACACTCGGCCGCCGAGCCAGCCGGCCGGCCCTGACGGGGCTCGAGAAGCGGCGCTCGCCGGCGCGGGGGACCCGGGAGCGGTCGCGCAGGCCGGTCCACTCGCAGCCGGCGGCGTTGGGCCGGTCGCGGACATCGAGCCGACCGGGCTCGCGACACCCGAAGCAAGCGCCGACGCCGAGGCGGCCGGAGGCGACGCGGACGCAGCCGATGCGGACGGGGCCGAGGCGGGCGGAGCCGGAGCCGCGGAGCACGCGCAGAGAACCACGGACGCGACGATGGCGAGCGCCGAGCGCCCGCGGATTCGCCGGAACAGGGAGCTCAGCCCTTGACCCCGCCGACGGTGAGCCCGCTGATGATGTAGCGCTGGAGGAACAGGTACACGATGGCGACCGGCAGCGCCACGAGGATCGCGAAGGCCGCGAACTCGGACCAGCGCGTGTTCGCCGCGTACTGGCCGACCATGCCGTTGAGCGCCATCGCCAGCGTCCAGCTCTTCGGGTCGGACAGGAACGACCACGAGAAGTAGAACTCGGTCCAGCCCGCGAGGAACCCGAAGAACGCGGTCACCGCGATGACCGGGGTCGAGAGCGGCAGGATCACGTGCCGGAAGACCGCGAACGCCCCCGCTCCGTCGACCGTCGCGGCCTCCTCCAGCTCGCGTGGAATGGTGTCGAGGTAGCCCTTGATGTTCCAGATGGCGAACGGCAGCTGCCCGGCCGTGACGGCAAGGGCGACACCGACAAGCGAGTTGCGCAGGTTGAAGGTGCCGACCTGGATCTTGTTCATCGAGGTGAAGAGCGGGGCCAGCGTGGCGATCGCGGGCAGCATCAGCACCGCGAGGACGGCGATCATCAGGAAGGCTCGCCCGGGGAAGCGCATCCGCGAGAACGCGTACGCCGCCAGGATGCCCAGCACGACGCTGGTGACCGAGATGAGGAAGGCGATGAACAGGCTGTTGAACGCCAGCTGGGCGAACGACACCGGGTTCAGCGTCGGACGCGCCAGCACGCGGTTGAAGGCGTCCAGCGACGCTCCCGGCGGAATCAGCGACAGGTCGGTCGGCCGGGAGATGTTGCGCGGGTCCAGCGCCATGCTCACGACCCACAGCAGCGGGAACATGACGGTCGCCGTGATCAGAAGGCAGAGCAGCTGGAGCACGACCTGGCGGCTGATCGAAAGCTGCCGACGATCGCGCGTCCGCATGCGCGCGATGGGTGTGGCGAGCACCGGCGCCTTGGCGACCTGGATCTGTTCGGTCATCGCCTGGTCCTCCGACAGGGGCTCGCGGAGCGGATCGACTGGCTGGGCGGGTTACGCATCGGCCGCCGCCGTCGCCTTGCCCAGGCGATTGGTCACGATCGTGATCGTCAGGAGGATGAAGAACTGGAAGACGGCGAACGCGGCCGCGACCCCGTACAGGTGCTGCTCGGCGACCAGCCGGTAGCCGACCGTGACGAGAAGCTCCGTCTGCCCGAACGGGCCTCCCCCGGACATGAAGTACGAGAGGTAGAAGAGGTTGAACGTGATCACGAAGCCGTAGATCGCGTACGGCAGCATGGCCGGGCGCAGGAACGGAAGCGTGACCGTCTTGAACTGCGCCCACCAGCCCGCGCCGTCCATCTCGGCGGCCTCGTAGAGGTCCTTCGGCACGCTCTGGAGAGCGCCGGTCGCGACCACCGAGTTGAGCGGCCAGCCGAGCCACGAGTTGGCCGCCAGGAGCGCGAAGTACGCGAGCGGCAGGATGAACGGGCCCGCCTGGAAGATCGGATTGGGCTGGTTGATCCAGTCCAGCGTCACCGGCGGCAGCTTGAACAGGGCCCCGATCGTGCCGTTGAACAGGAGGTTCACCGCGCCGTACTGCGGGTCGAACATGTTCTTCCAGACCGTGGCGACGATGATCGGCGGGATGACCACGGGAAGGATGAAGATCGCGCGGTAGAAGCGCTTCGCCTTGAGCCCCTCCACGTTGAGCAGCAGCGCGATGGCGACGCCGAGCACGACGTGGATCACCACGTTCGACAGGGCCCACCACAGGTTGAAGACGAGGATCCGGACGAAGTCGAAGTTGGGCAGGACGATGTTGTTGTTGAGGATCCGCTGGTAGTTCGTGAAGCCAACGAGGTTGGGCGGAGGGGCCGTCGACTTGAGGTTGGTCAGGCCGTAGTCGGTGAACGACATCCAGACCTGGAAGACCAGCGGGTAGAACGTGATGATGGCCATGACGAGCAGCGCCGGGAGAAGGAAGAGGTAGGCGGTCCGCGTCTTCCTGGTGCGCTGCCAGATCCCGGGTCGCCGCGGCGTGGCCGCTCTGACCGTAGCGATCGCGGTCATCTCGTTCCGCTCCTCCTGCCTCAGCGGTGATGTGCCGGAGTGGTGGGGGACCCGGGCGCGGCCCGAGTCCCCGAGTATCGGTGCCGGGTGCTAGCTCCCGGCGTTCGCCTGGTCCATCTTGGCGCACGCATCGGCCACCAGCGTGGTCGGGTCCGTGCCTGCGTCGACAGCCTTGACGATGGCGTCGCCGAAGTTGCCCCAGTAGTTGTTGAGCTCCTTGGCCGTCGGCCGGGCGAAGCCCGTCTCGATGGCCGTCTGGAAGCCCGCCGCGATGGGATCCGAAATGGTCATGGTGGTGTTGGCCGGGATGTGGCCGGCCTTGTCGACGAAGATCTGCTCGTTGGCCGGGGTCAGCATCGCGAGCGCGAAGTTCATCGCCAGGTCGGGGTTCTGTGACGAGTCGTTGATGTAGTAGCCGTCAGGAGCGGCCATCGGCTGGAACGCATCGCCATTCGGGCCCGAAGGTCCGGGAGCGACGGCCAGCTTGTCGCCGAGCGCGGTCTTGAGGTCACCGGACTGCCACGGGCCGTCGATGAACGCACCGATCGTGCCCGCGATGAAGTCCGTCTTGGCGTCGTTGTCGCCCTGGTAGAACTTCATGCCGGCGGCCTTCATGTCCTGGAGCCACTTGAGGGCGTCGGCCACACCGGTCGTGGCAGCCGCGGCGCACTTGCCGTCGTCAGCCAGGATCTTGCCGCCGAAGGCGCCGTAGAGACCCCAGTTGTAGTAAGCCCCGCCGCCGTTGGCGCCGTAGACCCAGCCGAGCTTGCTGGCGTTGGCCATCCACTCGTCCGTGGTCGCGGGTGCCTTGGGGAAGATGTCCTTGCGGTAGAAGGTCGCGACGGCCTTCATCGACTCAGGGATGGCGAACAGCTTGCCGTCGACGGTGTCGGCGGTCAGCGCGGTGTCGGAGATGTTGTACGGCGCAGCCTTGAGCTGGTCGATGAGCGGGGTCATGTCCTTCAGCAGGGCGGCGCGCGCCTCGCTCGGAAGGCTGTCGTTGGGGGCAATGAAGAGGTCCGGGCCGCCGCCGGACGCAGCCTGCAGCTCGAAGGTGCTGAACAGGGCGCCGAAGGGGTAGTCGAGGACGTCGACGGTCAGGTCCGGGTTGGCGGCCTTGACGTTGGCGACCATGGTGCAGAAGGCGTCGCGCTCGGCGGAGCCGGAAGCGCCGTAGGCCTCCCAGACCGTGAGGCTGCCCGACAGTCCGGTGGGAATGTCCGCAGGAGCGGGATCGGACGCGGCCGTCTCCACGCAGTTGGCGCTCGGCGTGGGCGCCGGCGTCACCACGGGAGCGTCGGTCGGCGCCGCTGCCGTCTCGGTCGGAGCTGCGGCGGTCTCCGTGGGAGCCGCTGCGGTCTCCGTGGGGGCCGGGGCCGACGCCGCGGGCGTCGAGGTCGCGGCGGGTGCGCTCGCTGCGGGCGTCCCCGTCGCGGGCACCACGGTCGGTGCCTTGGTTGCGGTCCCGCCACCACAGGCGGCGACCAGGAGCACCACTGCGAGCAGCGGTGCGGAACGGGTCTTCAGGAACATGTTGCTGACTGCCTCCTCATGAGATGTTTCGAGCGTCCGGCCATCAGGACCGGCACTTCGAGCCTCCGCCGCGCGGACCCCGTGGCCCGCCGGCTCCGACAGACCCAGCCGCATCGGCGTGCGACCGTGGCTGGAGCCGTTTCGGCCTCGACTTGATGACGGTCCGAGCTCACCCCCTTCCGTCATGGGCCGCGGCCGACCGGGGCGGCGGCGCCGTTGACTCGCGCACGACGAGCTTCGTGGCGAGCGTGGCGTGGGTCTCCGTGGGTTCCTGCCCGTCGATCACGGCCAGGAGCAGGCGTACGGCCTCCTCTCCCTTCAGGCGCACCGGCTGGTGCACCGTGGTGAGGGGCGGATCCACGTACTGGGCGATCTCGATGTCGTCGAACCCGACGACGCTCACGTCCGTGGGGACCTCGAGGCCGAGATCGCGCATGGCGCGCATGGCACCGATCGCGATGGCGTCGCTCATGGCCAGCACCGCGGTTGGGCGCAGGCCCGCCTTCCAGGCGCGAACGAAGCAGGCACGGCCGCTCTCGATGGTCGCGGAGCCGGAGACGATCTGGTCGTCGGCGAGCTCGATCCCGGCGGCCGCGAGGCCGGCGCGATACCCGCGCAGGCGCCGGCTCATGACGCTGTCCGGGTGCGGCACGTGATCCGGGGGCGGTGCCTCGATGCCGAGGACGAGCACGCGGCGATGGCCGAGGGCGGTCAGGTGCTCGGCGGCCTCCCGGGAGCCCTTCTCGTCGTCGACGTCGATGGCCGGACGATCGGGCAGCCAGGTGGAGTCCACGACCACCATCGGCAGCCCCGCCCGGCGGATCTCCTCCACCTCTGGATGGTCGGACGAGAGGCCGATCGCCACGAAGCCGTCGACCGTCGCGCGGCCGATCGCCCGGGCCAGGGAGCCGCGCAACGGGGAGACGAGCTGCAACGCGTAGCCCGATTCCTCCGCCGCCGCCGACACGCCCGCGCTGAACGCCCCGAAGAAGGGGTTCTCGAACATGATCGCGAGCGCCTGCGGCGTGAGGACCCCGATGGTGCCGGTGCGGCGCTCGCTGAGCATTCGCGCGACCGGGTGCGGCCGGTACCCGATCGACGCCGCCACGCCGCGGATCCGCTCGGCGGTGCCCGGTCCCAGGCGATGCGGCTTGTTGAACGCGAACGACACGGAGGTCTTGGAGACGCCTGCCCGTTCGGCCACGTCCGCGATCGTTGGGCGTCGACGGCTCTGGACCACGCGCCTCCTCAATCGGCCGGCTGGCCCGCAGGCTCGGTCGGCCGCCTCCTCGCCTCCTCAGGCGTGCGATGCCGGGCATCGCCAAACCGGTTTAGCAAACCGGTTCAGCGGAACCTATCAGACCGCCCGCGGCGCCGTCAACGGGGTAG
>JAXDKU010000093.1:0-3101 GCA_034667005.1 Chloroflexota bacterium | reverse complement strand
GCCGGTGGACGCGTCGGCGCTCGGCGTGGAGGCCCGCGGTTCGCTGCCGCTCGTTGCGCAGGCCTTCGTGGCCGCGCCGGGCGGGTCGCGGCTCGCGTTCGAACGGCGGCTGCTGCTGGCGCGGCGGGGCATGGAGATCGCGGCGACGGCCGCCGGCCTCGACGACTTCTCCGTCACGTCCGCCTCGTCACGGACCGTGGTCTACAAGGGCCTCGTCGCCGGCGCGCGCCTCGCCGACCTCTACCCGGACATCGCCTCGGCCGCCGCCCTCCGGGTGCCGCTCAGCCACGCGGTGTTCCATCAGCGCTACGCCACGAACACGCGGCCGACCTGGAGCCTGGCGCAGCCGTTCCGGCTGATCGCCCACAACGGCGAGATCAACACCGTCCGCGGCAACCGGGACGAGTTGCGCGGGCGGGCCGCGCGCCTCGGCGGCGCGCTGGGCGAACGTCTGGCGAAGCTCGGCCCGCTCCTGATCGAGGACGGCTCCGACTCGCTGTCGCTCGACGAGGCGCTGGACATGCTCCTCGCCGCGGGCTGGCGCCTGGACGCAGCCCTTGCCCTGGCGATCCCCGAGGCGCCGCAGATGCGTGCCGAGCCACTTCCCGAGGTCGACGCGTTCCGGCGGCGGACCGCGGGGCTGCTGTCGCCGTGGGACGGGCCCGCGGCACTCTGCTTCAGCGACGGGTACGGGTGCGGCGTAATGCTCGACCGCAACGGCCTGCGGCCGGCGGCGGTGACGATCACCCACGACGGCCTGGTCGCGGTCGCGTCCGAGGCCGGCGCCATCCCCATCGCCGCGGCCGAGACCGCCGACCGTCTCCGTCTCGGCCCCGGCGAGATGCTCGTCGTGGACACGCTGCGGAACGCCATCCATCGGGACGCGGCGGCGAAGCGCATCGCCGTCGCGGGTCACGTCGCGCGGCGCGGGGCCGGTCCGATCCGCACAGCGTTCGCCGACGACCCGGCGGCCGTCCTCCCGACCCGGAGCAGCCCGCGCGTCCGGTGGCTGGCCGGCCTGGATGCCGAGCGGCAGCGCCTGGACATCAAGACCATGGCCCTGGACGGGCACGAGCCGCTCTGGAGCATGGGCGACGACACCCCGACCCCGGGTCTCGCGCGGCTCGACCGTCCAGCGGTGGACCACCTCCGCCAGTCGTTCGCCCAGGTGACCAACCCGGCGATCGACCCTGAGCGGGAGCGAATCGTCATGGACATGGCCGTCGAGCTCGGCCGCCGCGCCCCGCTGCTCAGCCGCCTGCCCGCGCGCCCGCGTTCCCTGCGGCTGCTCTCCCCGTTCGTCGCGGACCTGGACGGCCTCAAGCGCGCCTTCGGCGGCGCGCAGGACGGCCGCCGAAGGCGTCTGGCCACCCTCGATGCCACATGGGACCCCGCAGATGGACCGGGGGCTCTCGCGGCCGCGATCGACGTGCTCGCCGGGGCGGCTCGGACCGCCGCCGCATCCGGCGTGGAGCTGCTGATTCTCTCCGACCGCGCGATCCGCGACGGCAACAGGCTGCCCGTGCCGTCCGTGCTCGCCGTTGGAGCTGCGCATACGGCGCTCACCGATGCGGGCCTCCGAGGCGAGACGGACCTTCTCGTGGACGCGGCCGACATCCAGGACGTGCACGCGGCGGCGATGGCGCTCTCCGCGGGGGCGGGTGCCGTGGTGCCGTGGCTCGCGATCGAGCTCGCCGCCGAGCTGGCCGGCTCGCGTGGCGCGGAAGAGGTCCGGCCGGCGCAGGCGGTCGGCAACCTGGTCCATGCCCTCGAGAAGGGTCTCCGCAAGGTCCTCGCCCGCATGGGCATCAGCGCCGTGTCGTCCTACATCGGCGGGCAGTTCTTCGAGGTCCTGGAGCTCGCGCCGGAGATCACGGGACGCTGCTTCCCGGCCGCTCCGCATTGGGCCGGCACGGTGGGCTTCGACGCGATCGGAGCGAGGCAGATCCGGCGGCTCGCGTCCGCCGCGCAGCTCCCCGCAGGCGACCGGCTGCCCGACCCAGGGTTCGTCCGCTTCCGCGCCGACGGCGAGCACCACCTGTACGCGCCGCCGATCGTGAAGGCCGTTCAGGAGCTGGCGGCGGGCGCCGCCGGGGCCGGTGATCAGCCGCGCACGCCCGAGCAGGCGCTCGCTGCCTATCGAGATTCGCTCTCGCGGTCCGCCGCGACCGTACGCGACCAGTTGGAGCTGATGGGCGCGACTCGCCCCTTGCCGATCTCCGAGGTGGAGCCGGTCGAAGCGATCATGCGACGCTTCGTCGGGGCCGCGATGTCCCTGGGAGCCCTGTCTCCCGAGGCGCACCAGGCGCTCACGATCGGCCTTCGCCGGATCGGCGCGTCCTCCAACAGCGGCGAGGGCGGCGAAGATCCAGCGTGGTACGTGGAGGGCCCGGACGGCGTTCGGCATGACACGGCCATCAAACAGGTTGCCTCTGCCAGGTTCGGTGTCACAGCCACCTACCTGTCGCGCGCCGAGCAGCTCGAGATCAAGATCGCGCAGGGATCCAAGCCCGGCGAGGGCGGCCAGCTGCCGGCCAAGAAGGTCACCGAGCTGATCGCGCGGCTGCGGAAGGCGCAGCCCGGCCAGAGCCTCATCAGCCCGCCGCCGCATCACGACATCTATTCGATCGAGGACCTGGCCCAGCTGATCGCCGACCTCCGGGCGATCAACCCGGGGGCCAGGATCGGCGTGAAGCTGGTGGCGGCCCTCGGCGTCGGCACCATCGCGGCCGGCGTTGCGAAGGCCGGCGCGGACTATGTCCAGATCAGCGGCCACTCGGGCGGGACGGGTGCGAGCCCGCTCTCGTCGATCAAGCACGTGGGCATCCCGTGGGAGCTCGGCCTGGCGGAAGCGCACCAGGTCCTGATGCGCAACGGGCTTCGCGATCGCGTCTCGTTGCGCACGGACGGCGGTCTGCAGACGGGGCGTGACGTGCTCGTCGCCGCGCTCCTCGGGGCCGAGGAATACGGCTTTGGCACGGCCGCCCTGGTCGCCCTCGGCTGCGACATGGCGCGCCAGTGCCACCTGGACACGTGCCCAACGGGCATCGCCACGCAGCGCGAGGACCTGCGCGCCAAGTTCACCGGCACGCCGGAGCACG
>JAXDKU010000092.1:0-26882 GCA_034667005.1 Chloroflexota bacterium | reverse complement strand
CGATGAGCTACCTGCGCCAGTTCTGGGACTTCCTCTACGACTTCCTCGTGGGCGACAGCTGGGAGCTCTTCGTGGGTCCCATCGTCGCGCTCGGCGTGGCCTGGCTGCTGGTGCAGGCCGGCGTGGCCGCGCTGATCGTCGCGCTCCTGCTCTTCGCCATGATCCTGGCCGTCGCCGCGGCCAACCTCTTCCTCGCCCTGCGCCACTCCGTCTAGCCACTCGCCGTCCAGCCACTCACCCAAGGAGCACTGCACGCCATGGCCGCAACGCGCACCAGCATCGAGGGCTCCCGCAAGGTGCCCATGAGCAAGGAGCGAGGCACGAACCACGTGCTCGTGGAAGCCGCGGAGGGGCTCGGCAACGTGTCGATCCAGGTCCAGGAGTTCAACGTGGGGGCCGCGTTCGGGACGTACCACCTGCACGAGCGCTCGGACAACATCTACCTGGTCCTGGAGGGCACGATCACGGCCGTCGTCGACGGCGAGACCCACACCCTGACGGAGGGCGAGCTGCTGTTCATCCCGGCGGGCTCGCCACACAAGACGACCAACGGCGGTGACGTGACCGCGCGCGCCCTGGAGATCTACGCGCCGCCTCCCGGCGACGATTCGCATCCCGCGCCCGAGCCGGCCTGAGTACCGTTCGTGCACCCTTTGGGCGCCATTCTTGTGGTTGACCGCAACAATCTTTGCGTGCATGCTGCGCCAGGAATGCAACGTTCCGTCCATTGACGGCGGACGCGGCATGGAGGAGGAACGATGAGATTCCAGCGCCTGACGGGATTCCTGGCCGTGTTGGCCCTCGCAGCCGCGTGCACGGGCGCGCAACCGACGGCGAAGCCGCCGACGAACCCACCGACGGTGGCCCCCACGGTCGCCGCAACGGCCGCGCCGACCGCCGCGCCGACCGCCGCCCCGACCGCGACCCCGGCGCCGACACCTGAGCCGACCGCCAGCCCCGTCTCGTTCGAGGGCCTGACGCTCAAGGTCGCGAAGTCCGGAGACCGCTCGTTCGACGATGCCACGCTCGGACACTGGTCGGACGAGCTCAAGGCCAAGTACGGGATCAACGTGCAGTTCGACGTCACGGGCTCGCCGGACGTCTCCCTGCGGGCGATCGTCTCGGGCGCCGATGACGTGGCCATCACGATGTCGCTCACGACGCTCGTGAACCTGGTCCAGCAGTCGGGCTCGGACGTGAAGCTGATCGCGGCCGACACCGCGGCAAGCGACTACCAGCTCCTTTCCAAGGCGTCCATCGCGGACGTCCCCGCGCTCGCGGGCAAGGTCCACGGCATCAGCGCTCCGGGCGACGCAAGCGAGCTGGTTGCGCACATCTGCCTCAACAAGCTGGGCTTCGACTACAGCACGCTCCAGACCGTGCAGATCGGCAACACGAGCGCGCGCGTCGCGGCGCTGCTGGCCGGGCAGATCGACGTGGGCGCGGCCCACATCGCGGACGCGCTGGCCGCGGTCGGCGAGAGCAACGGGTCACTGAAGATCCTGGTCGACTGCGGCAAGGCCGTCGGGCAGTACCCCGTCACCGGCATGGTCGCCGCCGGCTCATGGCTGACGGCCCACCCGGAGCTGGCACAGGTCCTGGTCGACGAGTACGTCAACGCGATGCGCTGGGCCGTCGCCGACAAGGACACCTACCTGACCTACGCGGCGACCTGGGTTCCCGACATGGACCCCGCGGAAGCCGGCACGGCCTACGACTACTTCGTGGACGCGGGCTTCTGGCCGGTCAACGGCGGGATCGACGACGCCCTGGTGCAGACGTACCTCGGCTACGCCCAGGAGACCAACGTCATCACCGGCGAGGTCCCGGCCACGGACAAGTGGGTGGACACCTCGTACGTGGATGACTACGTCGCGCGTAACGGCAAGAAGTAACCTTTTGGCCGATCGATCTGGCGCGTCCGCCGGGCGGGGAACTCCCCGCCCGGCTCGCGTCCACCCATAGGGCTGGGACCGCACCGTGCTGCGCATCGAGAACCTCGGCAAGGCCTTCGGCTCCAAAGGGCAGTTCGTCCTCGAGGGCTTCGACCTGACGGTCGCACGCGGCGAGTTCGTGACGCTGATCGGTCCCTCGGGCTGCGGCAAGACCACCGCGCTCCGCATCGCAGCGGGCCTGCTGGAAGCCAACACCGGCCAGGTCTTCGTGGACGACAAGCCGAGCATGGGGCCGTCCCGTGACAAGGCCATCGTCTTTCAGCACTTCAACCTCTTCCCGTGGCGCAGCGCGCTCGAGAACGTGGCCTACGGCCTGGAGATCCAGGGCATGGGCCGCAACCAGCGCCGCGAGATCGCCGTGGACCACCTCCGCCTCGTCGGGCTCGACACGCACCTCGGGCACTACCCGTGGCAGATGTCCGGCGGGCAGCAGCAGCGTGTCGGCATCGCCCGCGCGCTGGCCATCAGCCCGAAGCTGCTCCTCATGGACGAGCCATTCGGCGCGCTCGACGCGCTGACGCGCGAGCGCCTCCAGGGCGAGCTCCAGCGCATCTGCCTCGAGCGCAACCTGACCGTGCTCTTCGTGACGCACTCGATCGACGAGGCCATCTACCTCTCGGATCGCATCGTGGTGATGGGTGTGCGGCCGGGCCGGATCATCGCGGAGTTCCGCATCGATCTGCCGAAGCCGCGCGCCGATTACAACTTCCGGGCGCGAGAGGAGTACGGCGCCGTCCGCGGAGAGATCTGGGCGCTGCTGGAGAAGCAGCTCCAGCGCGCGGAGGCGATCGCCTCGTGAGCAAGCTCCAGGCGGAGCCTGCGGGCCGACTGGAGCCCTTCAGCCCCCTGGGCGTGGTCCGCCGCGCGCTCCGATCGCGCGAGGGCCTCATGGTCCTCTCCATCCTCGTCGTGCTCGCCGCCTGGGAGGCCTACGGGCGCTCCCATCCGCTGTTCACGTCGTATCCCACGGAGATCCTCGCCGCGGCGCCCCGGATCTTCCTGCCCAGCCTGGTTCCCGCCCTCGGGTCCACGCTCACCGGCTACTCGGTGGGGCTGCTGCTGGCCATCCCCGCGGCCATCGCGATCGGCGTGGCCATGGGCCGCAACCGCCTGGTGGACCTGATCCTCGGACCGTACGTCAACGCGCTGTACGTGACGCCGCGCATCGCCCTGATCCCGCTGCTGGTGCTCTGGTTCGGCCTCGATTTCAGGCTGCGCGTGGCGATCGTCTTCCTCTCGGCCGTGTTCCCGATCATCGTCAACACGTACGCGGGCATGAAGGAGGTCGACCAGGCCCTCCTGGACGTCGGCCGGGTGTTCACCGCCAACCGGTCGCAGCGGCTGCGCACGATCGTGCTGCCCGGGTCGCTGCCGTACATCTTCACGGGGCTGCGGCTCGGGGTCGCCCGCGCGCTGGGCGGCGTGATCGTGGCCGAGATGACCGCATCGATCAGCGGCATCGGGCGCCTCCTCGGCAACTACGGCCGCTTCTTCAAGGTCGGGGAGCTCTTCGTCACGATCATCACGATCGGCATCCTCGGCCTGGTCCTGACCATGGGTCTTGCGTTCATCCAGCGTCGCTTCGCGCCGTGGACGGCCGCAGCGCGGGCGAGATGACGCAGGCGACGGCGCCTGCGGCCGGTGCGTCCATCACGCTGCCTGCCCCTGTACGCACTCCGCGGATCGATCGCCGATCCACGAAATGGGCCGTGCGAATCATCGCGTTCGTGGCCGTCATCGCGCTCTGGGAGTACAGCGCCGGCCCGATGAACCGGGCGCTCTTCGCTCCGCCGAGCGAGGTCCTGGCGGCCGCCAATCGGCAGTTCATCACCGAGCGGACGATCTGGGCTCCCATTCGCGACAGCGTCTTCGTGCTGTTCGTGGGCCTGGGCGGCGGCCTGCTGCTCGGCATCCCGCTCGGCCTCGTGATGGGCCGCTCGAAGCGCATCCACTTCGTGCTGGATCCCTACGTCACGTTCCTGTACGTGATCCCGAGCGTCGCGTTCGTGCCGCTGCTGATCCTGTGGCTGGGCTTCAACCAGCCGTTCCAGATCGCGCTCGTGTTCGAATCCGCGCTCTTCCCGATCATGATCAACGCCGCGGCGGGCGCCCAGAACGTGGAGCCCGACCTGATCGACGGCGGCCGCTCGTTCCGCGCCTCCCAGTGGCAGATCATGCGGACGATCGTCGTGCCGGCGTCGCTGCCCTTCATCTTCGCGGGCATCCGCATCGCGTTCTCGGCGGCGTGGGTCGGCGTGGTGGTCGCCCAGATGACGGGTGCGCTGGCCGGCCTCGGCGGCATGATCCTGCGCGCGGCGGCGACCTTTCGCACCGCCGACATGCTCGTCCCGATCCTCGTGATCATGGCCATCGGCGTGACCATCCACGCGCTCACCACCTGGCTCCACCATCGGCTCACGCCCTGGCACCGGCCCGAGGGCAACGTGGGCGCGTGACGAGCGCCTCCACCCAACGAATCGATTCACTCGAGAGGGACCAACACATGGGGAATGAGGTCGCGCTGACCGTCGCGCTCCAGGAGTACGACCACGTCAAGGACCTGACCGACGGCACCGTGCGCACGCCCGGCCTCCGCCTGAACTTCCTGACGATGCCGGTGCCGGTGCTTCACGGCCGGTTCATCGCGCACCGGGAATGGGAGGTCAGCGAGCTCGCCCTGGGCAAGTACACCGCCCTCAAGGCGGCCGGCGACGAGTCGCTCACCGCCATCCCGGTCTTTCCCGCGCGCGCCTTCCGCCACTCGGCCTATTACGTGCCGGGCGACAGCCCGGTGCGGACGCTGGAGGAGCTCGCCGGCAAGCGCGTGGGCATCCCGGAGTGGGCCCAGACGGCGGTCACGTACGGCCGCGGAATCCTCATGCACGATGCCGGGGTGGACCTCGCGTCCATCGAGTGGCTCCAGGCCGGCGTCAACGAGACCGGCCGGACGGAGAAGGTGGCGATCCATCCACCCGAGGGCGTGCGCATCACGCCCCGCCCCGACACGACGCTCAACCAGATGCTGCTCGACGGCGAGGTCGACGCGATCCTCAGCGCGCAGCCGCCGCAGTCGTTCGTGGAGGGGGACGCGCGCGTCCGGCGCCTCTTCGAGGATCCGCTGCCGCTCGAGGAGGACTACTGGGCGCGGACCCGCATCTTCCCGATCATGCACGTCATCGCGATCCGCAGGGACGTGCTGGACGCGAATCCCTGGGTCGCCGGGAACCTCCTCGCCGCCTTCGAGGAAGCCAAGCGGCGCAGCATCGCCCGCGTCGTTGACGCGATGATCCCGCGCTTCCCGCTGCCGATGGTGGGCTTGATCGCGGAACGGGCCCGGAAGACGTTCGGCGCCGACTTCTGGCCCTACGGCATCGAGCCGAACCGCCGCACCCTGGAGGCCTGGCTCCAGTTCGCGTACGAGCAGGGTGTGGCCGGCCGGCTCCTCCGGCCGGAGGACCTGTTCACGGAGACGACACACAAGCCCTTCCCGATCTGAGGCGGCGCTTCACGATGGCCGGCGCACCCCAGAGCCCGGCGCCTGTGGGCCGCTTCCGCCGCCGGGCGCGCTCCGCGGTCGTCGACACGTCCGCGCTCCGGCAGGCGCCCGCGTTCCGGCTGATGTGGTCGGGCCAGGTCATCAGCGAGTTCGGGCGGCAGGTCGTGATCATCGCGATGCCCTTCCAGGTCTACGTCCGTACCGGGAGCACGCTGTCCATCGGGCTGCTGGCCCTCGTGGAGCTGGTCTCGATCCTCGGACTGTCGCTCCCGGCAGGGGCCGTCGCCGACTCGATGGACCGGCGGAAGGTCCTCATGGCGACCCAGGGCGCGATGGTGCTGTCCACGCTCCTGCTCCTGGGCACCGCGGTCGTGCCGGATTCCCCGGTCCTGCTCATCTACGTGGCGGCGTTCGGCTTCTCCGCCGCGTCGTCCCTCGACCGGCCCGCGCGCAAGGCCGCCCTGTACGGGATGGTGCCAAAGCCCCTCCTGAACTCCGCGGTCGGCGTCGACCAGGCCTCCATCCAGCTCGCCAGCGTCTGCGGCCCCGCCGTGGCGGGCCTGGTGATCGGAACGCTCGGACTGCCCGCGGCGTACGCGTTCGCGGTCGCGGGCTTCCTGTGGATGATCTTCGTGGTGTTCCGCCTTGGCGACCGGATCGCCGCGACCGCGGGGTCGCTGCGCCGCATCCAGGGGATCCGTGAAGGCCTGCGATTCGTGCGCAACCGGCCGGTGATCCTGTCGACGATGGCCATCGACTTCACGGCCATGGTCTTCGGGTTCCCCTCGGCGCTGTTCCCGGTGCTCGCGCTCTCGGTCTTCAACGTGGGCGCGCCCGGTCTCGGCCTGATCGCGGCGGCCCCGGCGGCCGGAGCGCTGGTGGCCTCCCTCCTGAGTGGCGTGTTCACCCAGATCCGGCGCAAGGGCATCGGCGTCGTCGTCTTCGTCTGCCTGTGGGGCGCGGCGATCACGGCGTTCGGCCTGTCCACGTTCTCGTTCCCGCTGGCGCTCCTCTTCCTGTCGATCGCCGGCGCCTGCGACGTCGGAGCGGCCGTGCTGCGGGCCAGCATCGTGCAGGGCAACACGCCCGACGAGATGCGCGGCCGGGTGGTCTCGATCAACCTGCTGGCCGTCAACTCCGGGCCCCGTCTCGGCGACCTCGAGGCGTCGTTCGTGGCCTCGCTGACGTCCGCGGCGTTCTCCATCGCCAGCGGCGGGATTCTGTGCATCGTCGGCACGCTCCTGGTCGCCCGCCGCTTCCGCCAGCTGCTCGTCTACGTCGATCCCAATGTCCCCGGCAGCGCCACCGCGCCTGCCGCGGCGCCGTCCTGACGCACCCACCCCAACGAGGAGGAACCCCATGACGACCAGCCAGACACCGCAGCGCGTCTCCTACCGCGAGCAGGAGGGCGACCAGGGAGGCAGCGCACACGACCCCGGCCGGCGGACGGACCTGCGGACGTGGCTCGCCGGCGCAGACGCCCTCGGCGGCCTGCGCGTGATCGAGGGCGTGGACGCGGAGGAGAGCATCGGCCGCATCTCGGAGATGCTCCACCACACCGACGAGTCGCCGGCCGTCCTGTTCGACCGCATCCCGGGCTATCCGGCGGGACACCGCGTCCTGGTCAACGCGGTCGGCTCTCGCAACCGGCTCGCGATGACGCTGGGCATGGACCCCGCGACGGGTGCCTTCGAGCTCATGGACGAGTGGGAGCGCCGCCTGAATGAGGTCGTTCCGGCGCCGGTCGAGTTCGTCACGGAGGGACCCATCCTGGAGAACGTGCAGCGCGGCGACGAGGTCGACATCCTGCAGTTCCCGACGCCGCAGTGGCACCCGGAGGACGGCGCTCCGTACATCGGAACCGGCGACGGGGTCCTCACGCGCGACCCCGATTCCGAGTGGGTGAACATGGGCACCTACCGGGCGATGGTCCACGACCGGAACCACACCGGTCTCTACATCTCGCCGGGCAAGCACGGCCGGATGCACCGCGACAAGTACTTCAGCCGCAATGAGCCCATGCCCGCGGTCATCCTGGTCGGGCTCTCGCCGCTCCAGTTCATCGCCAGCGCTCTCGAGATTCCCAACGGCGTGAGCGAGCTGGAGTGGGTCGGCGGCGTCCTCGGACAGCCGATCCAGTGCATCCGCGGCGAGTTCACCGGCCTGCCCATCCCGGCCGACGCGGAGATCGCCCTGGAGGGCTTCCTCCAGCCCGACGAGCAGCGCATGGAGGGCCCGTTCGGGGAGTGGACGGGCTACTACGCCTCGGCCGCGCGCGAGGAGCCCGTCTTCGAGGTCAAGGCGGTCTACCACCGCAACAACCCCATCCTGCTGGGCTGCCCGCCCGAGAAGCCGCCGTACGAGGCCCATCGCTTCCAGCAGTACCTGCGCAGCGCCAACCTGCGCCGCGAGATCCGTGCCGCGGGCGTCCCGGACGTCACGGCTGCCTGGACCCACGCGGTGGGCGGCTGCCGGCTCTTCAACATCGTGGCCATCAAGCAGCGCTACCCCGGCCATGCCAAGCAGGCCGCCTACGTCGCCAGCCAGTGCCGGCAGGGCGCCTACCTCGGCCGGATCGTGGTCGTGGTGGACGACGACATCGACGTGACGGACCTCGACGAGGTCATCTGGGCGATCTGCACGCGCGCCGATCCGGAGCGCGACATGGACATCCTGAAGCGCGCCTGGAGCGGCCCGCTTGATCCGGCGATCGAGCCGGGCAAGAAGGGCTTCAACAGCCGCCTGATCATCGACGCCACGCGGCCGTGGGAGTGGCGCGACCAGTTCCCGCCCGCCATCGGGCCGGACCCGCAGATCAAGCGCGAGACCCGCGACCGCTGGAGCTGGATCCTCTCGTGAGCGGCGGATTCCGGAGGGCATTCCGGAGGACGGGCGCCGGACACGCCCCGCTCCGGCCCGGGTTTGACGTGTGATGATGGGCCGATGAGCGCGCCGATTCCGGAGTCCGCCGCCGCGTCAGACGTCATCCAGGCGGTCCGTCGCGCCTACGACGAGCTGACCCGGTCCCAGAAGCGGATCGCGGAAGCGATCGTCGACGACCCGGAGTTCGTCGCCTTCGCCACGGTCGACAAGATGGCCAGCCGGCTCGGCGTCAGCCCGTCCACGGTCGTCCGCTTCACCTACCGGCTCGGGCTGACCGGCTACCAGGATCTCCAGGAGCGGGTGCGCAAGCTGGTCCGCTCGCAGATGCGCTCCGCGACCGCGGAGGTGAACGAGGAGCAGGTTCTCGCGCACCTCGGCGACACCGCCTTCGCGCGGTCGTTCGAGCAGGACCTGGATCACCTGCGGCGCACGATCGCCGGCCTGGACCGGGACGTGCTGGAGCAGGCGGTCGGCATGCTGGCGGGCGCGCGGAACGTCTACGTCGCCGGCGACGGCACGGCCTACAGCGTCGCCTACTACACGACCCTGGCGATCGACCGCACGCGTGGACAGGCGGACCTGGTGCGCGCTGACGGCGCGAGCGTCGGCCGCCTCATCGACGCGAACGAGCAGGACGTGATGCTGGCCTTCACCTTCCCTCCCTACGCGTCGACGGTCCTCCAAGCCGTGCGCTGGGCCAAGCGACGCGGCGCGCGCGTGATCGCCGTCACGGATTCGCCGATCTCCCCGGTCGGCCAGCTCGTGGATGTGGTCCTGCCGACGCTCGTCTCGGGAGTCGGGCCGCACAACACGCTGGTGGCCGCGATGTCGGTCGCCAACGCGCTGCTCAACGGCCTGGTGCTGCGCGGGCAGGCCAGGGCGCTCGAGCGCTACGGCGTGGTGGGCGGCCTCATGGAGGAGTGGGACAACTACGTGCTCAAGGCCGGCGACGAGTAGGGCGCCGATGCCCCACGGCGCGTAGCCGAACCGCGCCGATCGCCCACGCGCCGACCGTCAGCCGGCTTGCCGCGGCGGCGCTGCAGCACTACGATCCGCGCACACGGACGAGACGAGCCGCATGAGGCCCGAAGCCGGGCCCGGAAGACGTCGTTCGAGGAGGTCGTCATGGCCACTGTTACGTTCGACCATGTCTGGAAGAAGTACGGCGATGTGGTCGCCGTCAACGACCTGACATTGGAGATCCAGGACGGCGAGTTCATGGTCCTGGTCGGGCCGTCGGGGTGCGGCAAGACGACCTCCCTGCGGATGATCGCCGGGCTCGAGGAGATCAGCGAAGGCACCCTGAAGATCGGCGAGCGGGTGGTCAACGACCTGGCCCCCAAGGATCGCGACGTGGCGATGGTGTTCCAGAGCTACGCGCTGTACCCGCACATGACGGTTCGCGACAACCTGGCGTTCGGCCTGAAGCTTCGCAAGATCCCGAAGCCGGAGATCGAGCGGCGCGTCGCGGAAGCCGCGCGCACGACCGAGCTGACCAACCTGCTCGACCGCAAGCCCAAGCAGCTCTCCGGCGGCCAGCGGCAGCGCGTGGCGCTGGGGCGGGCCATCGTCCGTGAGCCGGCCGTCTTCCTCATGGACGAGCCGCTTTCGAACCTGGACGCCAAGCTGCGCGTGGCGACGCGGGCCGAGCTCGCGCGCCTCCACCAGCGGCTCAAGACCACGACCGTGTACGTGACCCACGACCAGGTCGAGGCCATGACCATGGGCGACCGGATCGCGGTCATGAACAACGGCCTGCTGCAGCAGGTCGGCTCGCCGCAGGACCTCTACCGCAAGCCGGTCAACCGGTTCGTGGCGGGGTTCATCGGCAGCCCGTCGATGAACTTCATCGAGGTCCAGGTGGCCAGCGAAGGCGGCCGCACGGTCCTTCGCGGCGAGAACGGCATCGAGTGGCCGCTGCCGTCGCGGTTCGGCTCGCAGGTGACCAACGGCCAGAAGCTCACCGCCGGCGTTCGGCCGGAGCACCTCGAGATCGGCGACGTGGCCGGCGACTTCGCGGTGATGCGCGCGACGATCGACGTTGTGGAGTTCCTCGGCAACGAGGAGCTGCTCCACGCGCGCGTCGGTGACAAGGACATCGTCGCCGTGGTCGACGCGTCCCACCGGATCAAGCCGGGCGACGCGTTCGACGTCAAGGTGCCGCTGGACGAGCTCCACCTGTTCGACGAGGAAGGCCGCAGCCTGGCGGCGACCGCCGCCTGAGGCCCCATCCGCTTCAGGTCAAGCCGTACGCCGGCCTTCGGGCCGGC
Source organism: Chloroflexota bacterium (assembly GCA_034667005.1). Taxonomy (GTDB): domain Bacteria; phylum Chloroflexota; class Limnocylindria; order Limnocylindrales; family CSP1-4; genus JAFMJV01. The sequence goes on along the minus strand of JAXDKU010000092.1, from coordinate 16,278 downwards.
GTGCTGATTCTCCCCGCGCCGGCCGCGGTCAGCGGACCGTGATGACCACCTTTCCGGTGGCGCGGCGCTCGTCCATCATGCGAAGCGCGCCCGCGGCCTCGGCCAGCGGGAAGGTCGCCTCCACGATCGGCTGGATGTGCCCGGATGCGAGGAGCTCGGTGAGCCGCTCCCGGAGGCGGGCGGCCGCAGCCGGGTCGGCCCCCACGTAGCCGCCGAACGACGCTCCGACCACGTCGATGTTCTTGAGCATGACCCGGTTGAGCGGCACCTGGGGGATCGGTCCGCCCACGAACCCGATCACGATCCACCGGCCGCCCGGCGCCAGCGCGCGCATCGTGTCGAGCGTCCGATCGCCGCCGACCGGATCCCAGACCATGTCCACGCCCCGGCCACCGGTCAGCGCGACGGCCTCATCCTTCCACGGCCCGTCGCTGCGGACCACCTCGTCCGCGCCGGCCGCCCGCGCGATGCGCTCCTTGTCGTCGCTCGACACCACGGCGATGGAGCGGCACCCGAGTGCCTTCGCGACCTGGATCGCGGCCGTGCCGGTGCCACCCGCGGCACCGTGCACCAGCACCGCCTCCCCGGCCTGTGCGCGGCCGCGCACCTCCAGCCCGAAGATCGCGGTCTCGTAGTTGAGCGCAAGGCCGGCGCCCTGCTCGTAGCTCAGGCTCGCTGGGAGCATGTAGAGCTCGTCCTCGGACGCTCTGGCGAGCTCCGCACCGGCCTGGGCGGCCGTGCCCGCGACGCGGTCGCCCACCTGGAAGCGCGACCCGTCGCTTGCGTCGACGACGACGCCGGCCATCTCGCGGAACGGCACATACGGTGGCTCCGCACGCTCCTGGTACATGCCGCGGGTCTGGAGCAGGTCGGCGTAGCGGACGCCCACCGCGTGAACCTCGATGAGGACCCCGCTTCCGCGGGCGGGCTCGGGGATCTGCACCAGGCGGAGCCCATCTGGGCCGGAGAGCTCGATGACGTGGACTGCTTGCATGCCCGGAATCTAAACGGCTCAGGCATCCTCGACGCCGAGCCGGGCCAGCACCTTGCGCAGGCCGCCGACGTCCAGGCTGGACTCGCCGCCGGCATAGCGTTCGCGGAGCACCGACTCGCGTGCCTCACGGGCCGCGGCGGCCTCCGCGACCCTGGCAGCATCGGCGGCTGCGACCACCACCACACCGTCGTCGTCCGCAACCACAATGTCTCCCGGGTTCACGGTGACGCCCGCGCACAGCACCGGCACGTTCACCCAGCCGGCCTTCTCCTTGGTCGTGCCCAGTGCCGAGATCGCCCGCGACCAGACCGGAAAGCCCATCTCCTGCAGGGCCGCGACGTCCCGCACGCCCGTGTCCAGGACCATGCCCCCGAGCCCCCTGGCCCGCGCCTGCGTCGCCAGCAGCTCCCCGACCATCCCGTGCGTGCTCGGCTCGGTGGTCGTGACGACGAGGACGTCCCCGGGCCGGCAGACGTCGATGGCCGCGTGGACCATCAGGTTGTCGCCCGGCTGGTTCAGTGACGTCACGGCAGGCCCGCAGAGACGGAGGCCGTCGCGGATCGGCCGGATCGCCGGGTCCATGAGCCCCAGGCGCCCGTACGCCTCGTGGATGGTCGCGACGCCGAAGGCGCCGAGCGCCTCCACGACCTGCGGCGTGGGCCGCTGGATGTCGCGAATCACGCGCGGGCTCGTCACGCCGGCGCCCGCGTTCGAGCCCGCTCCGCCAGGAACGCGGCCGCCCGGGGGTAGAGCCGCAGGGCGTTGCCCTCGAGGATCAGGTCTCGATCGTCATCCGACAGCCCGGGCACGGCGCGCAGCAGCGGAAGGATGTCGTCGAAGGTGCGTCCGGTCTCCGGGTCGACCGCCTTGGCGGTCCCGAACATCTCGGACCCGAACAGGACGTTGGCGGGCCCGATCTTGCGGATGAGCATCTCGAGCGAGTCCGCGTCGTAGACGGCCGTGTCGAAGTAGAGCAGCCGCACGGCCTCCTCGAAGGACCGCCTGTCCTGGAGCCGGTGCAGCGCCCGCTGGCGGTTGAACTGGAACGGGATGCCGCCGCCGCCGTGCGGGACGACGATCGTCAGGCCGGGAACGTCGTCGAAGACCGGGGACATGCACAGCTCGACCACCGCGGCATGGTCCTGCGCGATGTAATGCGACCCGTTGAGGTGCATGTGCGGGTTGCGGGTGGCGCTGGCGTGGACCATGGCCGGCATTCGCAGCTCGACCAGCTTCTCCCAGAGCGGATACCACCAGCGGTCGCCGAGCGACGGCGTGAGGGGAGCCAGCCCTCCGGACACGTCCGGGTTCACCAGGCACCCGACGAAGCCCATTGCGGCGCAGCGCTCCAGCTCTGCGTGCAGCCGGTCGACCGCGACCCCCGGCGATTGCGGCAGCTGGCAGACGGGAATCAGCCGCCCGGGATGGAGCCCGCAGGCACGTGCGATCAGATCGTTGCTGACCTCCGTCCAGTGCCGGCTCACGGGCTCGCCGCCCTGATCGTGGCCCATGCCGGCGGCCCGCGGCGAGAAGAAGAGGACGTCGATGCCGCGGTCGTCCATCTGCCGGATGACCGGTTCCAGGGACGCGGCGAGCTCATCCTCGGAGATGCCGAGCTGACCGTGGAGCGCCGCGCCCGGATCTGCCAGCAGGCGCGCCCGATACGCCTCGAACGCAGCCGGCGCGGTGGTGAAGTGCCCGTGCACGTCGACGATCACGGATGCGTGCCCTCCGTCTGCGCTAGGAGAACGTTGCGGTGCGGGGATCGAACAGCTCGTCCACCGAGACCCGCCGCGGGATGAGCCGCTGAGCGACGGAGAAGTCGATCATGAGCTCCAGCGCGGGCCGCACCGCTTCCACGCCGAACGGCAGCGGGTCGATGCCGCGCTCCACCAGCGAAGCCCGGAACACGTCGTCGGGGTGGCTGACCTCGGCTGTCCGGAGCACCTCCAGGTACTGCGCGCGGCACGTCCGGAGCATCGAGCTCAGCTCGCCGAGCAGCCAGGAGTGCTCGTCGACCAGGTCGCGGCGGATCACCAGCATGTGGTTGATGGGCAGGACTCCCGTGCGGCCGAACCACTCCAGCTCGATCCGCGCAGCATCGGGGATCAGGTCCTGGACGCGCGGATCGTCCGGGCGGACGCGGCCGACGACGGCGGCATCGATCTCCCCGTCGAGCAGCATCGCATCCATGCTGCGGCCGGGCGGGGCCCGCAGCACGTTGGGTGGGTCGACGTAGTCCGGCATGTGGCCATCTTCGAACGAGACCCAGGTGACGCTGTCGCTGTCGACGCCGTACTCCGTCTCGAGGATGCCTCGGACCCAGACCGCCGTCGTCTGGGTATTGGCACGCACGCCCACGCGACGTCCGGCCAGGTCGGCCGGCGAGCGCAGCCCGCGGTCCACGTTGTGGATGATCGATCCGTGATGGAACCGGTTGAGGAGGCCGACGGGAAGCAGCATCCAGGGCGTGCCGGCCGCATGGGCCTGGAGCCACGTGACCGTGGAGAGCTCGGACAGGTCGAAGTCGTCGCGCCGGATCGTGCGTGGGAAGCCGTCGTAGATCGGGCGCACCTCGTCGAGCTCGAAGTCGAGGAGAGCCGACCGCACCGAGCCGTCCTTGAGGCCCTTCGTGTGGCCGTACGTGTCCAGCAGCGTGCGCAACCGCACGAATTTGACCTCTTGCACCATTGCCGAATGGGGTACAGTCTGGGACACTAGGTCCCGGTTGTTGGACTATAGCGCCACCGCAGCCCCCCAAAGGGGCGGCGGCCAGGAGGGAGAGTCGTGAGGATCCGTCTCATTTCCAGCCGAGCCGCCGTCATCGTGGGATTGGCGATCGCCTTGGTCGGCTGCAGTGCCGCGAGCCCGACCGCCGCGCCCGCGACAACGCCACCGCCGGCAGCCGCCACGGCCACCGCTGCGCCTGTGGCCACCGCCGCGGCCGTGACGCTTCGCCTGTCGGACGACGCGCCCGTGGACAGCGCCGCGTACATCAACGACCAGCTCTTCGCGAGCGAGGTCGAGCGCCTGTCCGGTGGCTCCGTGAAGATCACGATCTTCCCGGCCGGCCAGCTGTACGCCGAGGGCGACATCCTGGCCGCCCTCCAGCGCGGCGAGCTGGACCTCGGCGTGGTCCCGGCCTGGTCGTCGGTGGAGCCGGCCGTCCTGGTCCTGGACCTGCCCTTCCAGTTCACCTCGTGGGATGACTTCCACAAGGCACTCGACGGCGCGATGGGCAAGGTCCTGATCGACGCCTACGCGGCGCACGACATCCAGCACCTGTACTTCCAGGACAACACCGTCATCGACCTGATCGGCACGAACAAGCACATCGTCAAGCTGCCCGCGGATCTCGCCGGTCTGCGCATGCGGACGATCAGCGAGGCCTTCTCGCAGGCCATCACCCTGTGGGGCGCGGCACCGACCGAGATGTCCGGTGCCGACACGTACGCGGCCGTCCAGCGCGGCACGGTTGACGGGCTCATCTCCGGCGTCAGCTTCTTCTCGCGCAAGTGGTACGAGGTCACGCCCTACATCACGCAGCTGCCCTTCTCGTTCCGCACGAACGCCCTCCAGATGAGCATGACCAAGTGGAAGACCCTGAGCGCGGACCAGCAGACGGCCATCAAGGCCGCGGCTGCCAACGCCCAGGCCGCCATCCGCCTCGAGACGCCGAAGTCCAACGACGACGCGTACGGCCAGCTGAAGGGCGGGCTCGCCAAGGAGTTCTACGTGGCCACGGCCGACGAGATCTCGCAGTGGCAGTCGGGCGTCCTGGACCAGATGCACGCCTGGTATCTCACCCAGTCTCCCGACCTGGGCCAGAAGGTCCTGGACGCGCTCAAGTAACGCCAGGGGCCTGGAGGAAGAGCGCGCCCGGAACCTCCGGCGGTGTTCCGGCTCTTCGAGAGGCTCGTCCATCGGCTGGGTCACTGGTCGCTGATCGCGTGCACCGTGTGCGTGATCTACCTGATGGTGACCCAGACGATCGAGGTCGTGCTGCGCGCCTTCGGTCGTCCCACGACGTGGGTCTACGACATCAACCTCGTGGTGATCGTCGGCGTCGTCTTCCTCGGCCTTGCCGGAGCTGAACGGGCCGGGGACAACGTCGCCGTCGACTTCATCACCGAGAAGCTCTCGCAACGGACCAACCGGGTCCTCAAGGTCGTCAACTCGATCCTGATCCTGCTCTTTCTCGCCCTGCTGATCTGGTTCGGCATCGGCGTGGTGATGGAGTCGCTCCATCAGGGCCGGACGACGGGAGGCCTCTTCCGCATCCCGTCCGCCCTCGCGCAATCGACGCTGCCCCTCGGGGCGACGCTGATGGCGCTCCAGGTCATCGTCGACCTGGTCCGCGTCTTCCGGCCGCTGCCCGGGCAGGCTGACGGGACGCCGGTCGACGCCGAAGGCGAGCCGATCCCCGGGCCGCAGGAGCCGGTCGAGGTTCCGCTGAAGCCCGCCGATCCCGAGCCATGATCCTCGCGGTCCTCGTCGCCTGCGTCGTCCTGCTCGTCATCGGCTCGCCGGTCTGGGTCTTCCTCGGCCTGCCTGCCGCGCTCGGGACGCTCTCCATCGGGGTGCCCGGTGAGGCGATCGCCGCGCGCGCCTACGAGGCCGTCAACAGCGACACGCTGATCTCGATCCCCATGTTCCTGCTGGTCGGCAACGTGCTGATCTCGTCGCGCGCCATGAACGACCTGATCGGCTGCTTCGACTCGCTGGTCGGCCACGTCAAGGGCGGCATGGTGCTGGTGGTCGTGGCCGTGGCCATGTTCTTCGGCGGCATCAGCGGGTCCACCACGTCGGAGGCCAGCATCATGGCCCTGGCCCTGGCGGGACCCATGCTCCTGTCGGGCTATCCGAAGGCCTTCACGGCCGGGCTGATCGCCTCGACGGCCACGGTCGCCATCCTCATCCCGCCCAGCATCCCGATGATCCTGTACGCCTCGATCACCGGCGAGAGCGTCTCCAAGCTGTTCATCGCCGGGCTCGTGCCCGGGGTCATCGTGTCGCTGATGCTCGGTCTCGGCGGCATCATCATCGCCCGCCGCAAGGGCTACGGCGGGAGCCGGCCGGCGAGCAGCAACAGCGAGCGGCTGCACAAGTTCCTGGTCGCCCTGCCGATCATGACCGTGCCCGCCTTCATCGTGGTGGGCATCTACTGGGGCCTTTCGACGGCCAGCGAGATCGGGGCCGTGGCCGCCGTCGTGAGCATCCTGATCACGCAGTTCGTCTACCGCGACCTGGGGCGCAAGAAGCTGTGGGCGGCGTTCGTCGGCACGGCGCGCCTGAGCGCGGCCGTGATGATCATGAACGCGACGGCGCAGATCCTGAGCTGGCTTCTTGCCTACGAGGGCGTGCCTCAGGCCATCACGTCGCTGGTGACCGCCGCGCACCTCGCGCCGTTCGTCTTCCTGATCGCGGTGAACGTGCTGTTCTTCCTGCTCGGGCTCCCGCTGGACCCGCCGCCGATCATGTTCATGACGCTGCCGATCCTGTTCCCCACGCTGGCGATCCTCGGCATCGACCCGATCCACTTCGCCGTGCTGATGATGGTCAACATGACCATCGCCCAGATCTCCCCGCCCGCCGGCGGCGCATTGTTCGCGATGGCGACGGTGGCGAAGATTCCACTCAAGGACGTCTTCCGAGGCGTCATTCCGTTCATGGGCATCCTGATCATCGCGCTGATCCTGATCACGTACGTGCCCGCCCTCAGCCTGTTCCTGGTGCACTGAGATGTGCGCCGCGGCGGCGATCGAAGGCACCCCCCGGAGTTCGCCGGAGCGACCTGATGATGTAAGATGCGGGACAGCCGGTCCCGTCTGTTGGACTAACTACCCGCCTTCGGAACTCGCTGGCGGCGGACATTGGAGGGCGTCGTGAGAATCCTGGACCTGTCGCAACCCCTGGGACCGCGGACGGCTCGATCGAGCGACCACCCGCAGGTGGAGTTCCCCACGCTCCGCTGGTACTCGCGCGACGGGATGCTCACGCACAAGATCATTGCCTCGCTGCATTCAGGCACCCACGTGGACGCCCCGGCGCTCTACTTCTCGTCCGGGAAGACCATCGACCAGCTCTCCCTGGACGGCTTCTGGGGCATGGGCTACGTGGCGGACATCGGCCTCGGCGAGCGCGGCGTCATCTCTGGCGAGCACCTCGACAAGGTCGCGGGCGCGCACGTCAAGGAGGGTGACATCCTCGCCATGTACACGGGCTTCAGCAGCTCGTTCCTGGACGAGGAGCGATACGTGCTCAAGGCGCCCGGCCTCGACAAGTCCGGCGCGGACTGGATCGTGGACCACAAGCTGAAGGCTGTGTGGGTCGACACTCCGAGCGCCGAGCACATTTTCAGCCGTGCGCGCCAGTGGAAGGTCCTCCGCCCGGACCTCTTCCCGGACGACCTCTTCGACCCGGCCCAGTTCCCCGGCGCGTATGCCCACAAGGTGCTGCTGCCGGCCGGAATCATGATGGTGGAGAACGTCTCCGAGGCCCTCGGCCAGCTTGTCGGCCAGCGCGTGATGCTGATGGCCCTGCCGGCCAAGTACGAGGGCGTCGAAGGCGCGCCCTGCCGGGCGGTCGCCGTCCTGGACATGGACTGAGCCCATGCAGCGCATGGCTCCCTCGATTCCTCAACGACTGAAAGGCCTGTGGCGATGAGTGGTACCCGCTTCGTTCCGATGCTCGACCTCCCCGAACGGCCGAGCAAGCCGCGCCGTGTGCGAAGGACCGTGATCTTCGATCGCGGATGGCCGGCCGACTTCATCGAGGGTGTCCTCGAGGGCTTCTCCGACGCGATCGACATCGCGAAGATCAGCGCCTGGCACCTCCACCAGACCCAGGAGGTCGTGGAAAAGAAGCTGGCCATGTACAAGCGCCACGGCATCGAAACGATGGGTGGCGGACCGGTGCTGGAGATCGCACAGCTCCAGCACAAGGAGGACGAGGTCCTGGACTACCTCCAGGAGCTCGGTTTCGAGGGCGTCGAGGTATCGAGCGAATCGATGCCGACGCAGACCGACATCGAGGCGGACCGACGTCTCGCGGAGAAATGCAAGGCCCGCGGATTCATCATCCACGGTGAGGTCGGTAAGAAATTTCCGGGCGGCGACCAGACGCGCACCGCGGCGGGCACGCTCGACGTCGACATCGCAGCGGCGACCTTCGAGGCATACAAGGACATGGGCTGCGACGGCAGCTACCTGGAGGGCCACGTCCTGCGCGCGATCTGCGGGGACATGGCCGAGAAGCAGGAGGGCTGGGACAGCCTCGTCAGGCTGGTCGAGCGCGTCGGGCTCGAGGACATCATCTTCGAGATCCCGGGCACGTTCCTGCATTACGCCGGGAAGCGCGCGCTCCAGGGCGTGCTCGTGTACCTCTTCGGCCCCAACGTGAACATGGCCAACATCCTCATCGAGGAGGTTGCCGAGGCGGAGGAGATCCGCGACGGCACGTTCCCGGCCTTCGGCGTGCCCAACGGCGACCATCCGTGGATCCGTTCGCTCGCGCTGAGCGGCACCGGCAAGGCCGGCGACCAGTGGTGGCGCGGGTAGCGCGCCGCTAGCGCTGCGGCCGCCGCGCGCTCAGACGGTCCGACAGGGCTGCGCCGACGGTGACCACGGACGACTGGAACTCCTCGATCCGAGGGGCCATGCGCTCGGTCGGGCCCGCAACCGCCACGCTGCCGAGGATGGTCCCGCCGACCATCACGGGAGCGGCGACCGACGACGCCCCGAGCACGCGCTGGCCCGTGGATACCGCCGAGCCCGTTGCCCGGATCTCCTCGAAACGGGCGAGCCGCTCCGCGATCTCCCGTTGAGGCACGCCATGGAACCGCAGCGTCTCGGTGGCGACGTCCGTCGGGAGGTGCGCCAGGATCGCGTTGCTCGCCGCCCCGAGGTGGAGCGCGTAGCGTGTCCCGGCCTGCGCCACCGAGCGCAGGTCGCTCGGCGCATCCAGCACGTACACGCAGAGGCGCCACGGCACGTCGACCAGGCTGAAGGTGACGGTCTCGCTGGTCTGCGCGGCCAGGGCCAGGAGCGGCGGCGTGACCGATTCCTCGGGGCTCAGCTGCTGCCGTGCGATCAGGCCCAACTGCAGCATGCGCGAGCCCAGGACATAGCCGCTCGTGCCCGGCTCCTGGCGCAGGAAACCCACGTCGACGAGCAGCCGCAGCGCGCGGAAGACGGTGCTGCGCGGCAGCCCGGTCTTCTTGACGATCTCCGCCGCGGTTTGGGGTCGCGCGCTCTCGAAGCTCGACAGAATGTCGATTTCGGATTTTCGGCCCATTCTGGCACCTCGATCTGGGGCGCTCCGCGCCTCGTGTCGGGGCTCGGGTCTGGATGCCCCGCATAGTCTCACATTTGGTACTGGCACACGCGGCGATTTTGCCGGGACGCGGCGCGAATCCGGCGTCGCTTCATATCAACTCGGACAGCGTCACGGGGAGCCCACATGACATCGCCAAATCCCACGCAGGCGCTGGCCGCATTCGTCGCCGGAGCGCGTCCCGGCGACATCCCGGCACCGGTCAGGGCAAGGACCCGAACCATCCTCCTCGACGCGCTGGCCAGCGCGTTCGCGGGCCGCGAGGCCGACGAGACGCCGATCGTCGTCGAGACGGCGCGGGCCGCACACGGCCCCGGCAATGCGACGGTCCTGAGCGGCGGCACGGGCTCGCTGTCCACGGCCGCGATGGCGAACGCCTACCTCATCACCGCGGTGACGGTCTGCGACGTCCACTTCCCGACGCTGTGCCATGTGACGCCGGAGGTCGTGCCCCCGGCGCTGGCCGTGGCCGAGGAGCGCCACGCGTCCGGGGAGGCGCTGCTCCACGCCGTCGCGCTGGGCCTGGAGGTGACCACGCGCGTTGGGCTCGGCCTCAGCTACGCAGCGGCCAGGGCCCGCGGCTTCCACACGCCGGGGATCACCGGCCCATTCGGTGGCGCTGCGGCCGTCGCGTCGCTCCTCGGCCTCGACGAGACCCAGACCACCAACGCATTCGGCATCTGCCTCAGCCAGGCCGGCGGCACGTGGGCGCAGATGGGCACGCCGACGATCAAGTTCCAGCAGTCGCACGGCTCCATGTCCGGGCTGCTCGCGGGCATGCTCGCCTCGCGGTCGTTCCAGGCGACGAAGGACGGCCTCGGGGCCGCGGACGGGGGGCTCTTCGCGTCGTTCTCCGACGGAGGGGATCCGGAAGCGATGCTCGACCGCCTCGGTGACCGCTGGGAGCTCGAGAACATCACGCTCCGGCCGTCGCCCGCGGCGGCCTTCCTCCAGGGCGTGGTCACCGCCGTGCTGGCGGTCGTCCGAAAGCACGACCTGCGGCCACAGTCGGTCCGGTCCATGCGCGTCAGCCTGTCGAGGACCGGCTACGCGCTCCACGGCCAGCTCGATCCGAAGGATCGCTTCCAGGCCCGCCTCTCCGCGCGGTACGTGGCGGCCGTCGTCCTGCACGACCGGACCTGCTGGATGGAGCAGTTCTCCCCGGAGCGCTTCGCCGACGAGGCGCTGGTGCGCTTCGCGCGCGAGCGCGTCGAGACGGTGGAGGACCCCGACGTGATCGAAGGCGGGGCCGCGATCGAGATCGTCACCAACGACGGCGAGACGATCACCGAGATCGCGCGCGTCCCGAAGGGCGACCCGTCCGATCCGCTGACGTTCGACGACGTGGCGCACAAGTTCCGCACGGCAGGCCGCGGGAAGCTGTCGTCTGCGGCGATCGAGCGGACCATCGAGTCGCTCGACGGCCTCGAGCGGGTGCCCGACGTTTCGGCGATCCTCGAGCCGCTCCGCGAGGGAGCGTAGCGCCGAGACCGCCCGGTCAGTCGGGCGCGCGTCGAAGCGAGGTCAGGATCTCCGGCGGCGGTGAAGCGAAACGGCCCGCTCGGCTGACGAACGGGACGCCGAGGCGCGCCAGGCCGGCGGCCGCCTCCAGCTCGCGGACCAGAATGGTCACCGACGGGAGGACGGGCAGGCCGACGTCCGGCCTCCCGCTCGAGGCAAGGAACACGTCCAGCGCACCGGAGGCCACCATCACCACGTCCGCGCCGCGTTCCGCGAGCACGGCCACGGATCGTCGCGCGGCCTCGAGGACCCGCTCGGCGATCTGCGGGTCGCCGAAACCCGCGACCACGTCCGGGACGCGAACGCCGGCTGCGGCCGGCCGGACCAGCCGCGAACCGATGCCGTAGCGCGCGGCAAGCTCCTCCACGCGGGCCACGCCGCTGTTCCCGGAGCAGAGGACGCCGAGCCGCCAGCCCACCCGAAGGCCGTAGGCGGCCACGGTCTCGAACATGCCGAGGACCGGGATGTCGAACAGCTCCCGGGCCTCCCAGAGGCCCGGGTCGAAGCCGTTCCCGACCGCGACCGCCTCGACGCCGCCGTCGACCGCGCCGGCGATCGATCGCAGCAGAGCGGGTACGTCGAGCGCCTGCGCCGAGGCGAAGCCCTTGCCGGCCACGATCGTCGAGGGGAGCCGCAGGATCCGCAGGGCGGACTCGGGGGAGGCGGCCCGGACGATCTCCTCGAGGCGGCCCTGGTAGGCCTCCATGCCCGCGACCTGGCCGAAGCTCTGGTACGCGAGCCGGAGCGGCCCCGGTCCGCCGTCGGACCCGGCGTCGGCGGCTTCGCGAGTCGTCGGCGTCATGCGGCCTCCGCCGGATCGAGGCGCAGCGCGTCGAGCAGCGCGCCGACGTCCGGCAGCGCATCCAGGTCCAGGGTCCGCTCGAGTGCCACGGCCGCCTGCTCCCTGGGCAGCCTGGCGCGGCTCGCCGCGCGGAACTTCTCGACGAGCTCGTCGCGGGACACGGGGTTGGCCGGCTCACCCTTGGAAGCCAGCACCACCTCCGTCCGAACCACGCCCTCGTTCGTCTCCAGCTCCACCCGTGCGGTGCCGTTCTCCAGCCCGGGATCCGCGGCGACGCGGACGCGATCGCGGATGAAGGCGTGGATCTCCGGGTCTGCGATGCGCTCCGCGGTGAACTGCTCCAGGCCGCACCTCCGGTCGTGGATGGCGACCGCCGTCACGTAGCGCGCCGAGAGACGCGCGCGGAAGCGCTCGTCGAAGGGGACCTCGCCGTGCATGTCGTAGGCCATGGCCGAGACGGCGACCCGGGCCTCGCGGACGTCCTCCGCGCGGAGCCCCGGGTCCTCGAGGAGCGTCATCAGGCCGGTGACGACCGGCTGGAGGTGGACGGCAACCGGCCACGGCCGGAGCGAGATCCGGGAGAGCTCCCAGTCCTCGCCGATCCCCGCGAGGACGGCATCTGGCGCGCCACCGTCCGAGTATGTGCCGAAGAGCCCGCCGTTCGGATGGCCAAGCACGTCGGCGCTGGCGGTGAAGTCCTCTCTCGCGAGGTGCGCCGCCATGGAGCCCGATAGCGCCGCTCGGGCCTGCTGGAACTTCATCGTTGGCGTCCCGAGGTGCGCGTAGGTGCCGGCCGCCTGGCTGCCTGCCAGGCCGAACGCGTTGGTCAGCTGCTCCGCGGACAGCCCGAGGAGCCGGCCGGCCGTGGCCGCCGCGCCGAACGGTCCGATGACACCCGGCGCATGCCACTGGCGCGCCCGGAACGTCGCGGGCTTGAGCCCGAGCCCGACGCGCGTCGTCACCTCCAGGCCCGCCGCGACCGCCGCGAGCAGTTGCGCGCCGCTGGCGTGACGCGCCTCCCCGACGACCAGCGCCGGCGCAACCACCTGCGGGGTGACGTGGCAGGTCGTCGGCCGGTGCACGTCGCAGACGGTGATGGCCGTGATCAGATAGCTATTGAGAACGGTGGCGCCCGCCGGCGTGAGGTGTCCGCCGCCGATGACGCTGGACTCCCGGGACGAGCCGAAGCTTCGGCCGAAGGCGGCCACGGCGTGGGTCTCGGTCGCGTCGTAGCCCGCGAGCGCGCTGGCGATCGCGTCGAGGACCAGGTTCCGCACGTGGTCGCGGACCGCCTCGGGCATCGCGGCCCAGCGCAGCCCGATCGCGAACTCGGCCAGCTCGCGGGTGATGCTCGGCCCGTCCGTCATGTGAGCGCAACCACGCGCGCCTGCGCCGCCTCGACGCCCTCGAGCAGCAGCGGCAGGACGACGAGCTCGACGCGACGGCCCACGACCTCGTCGATCTGGCCGCCGAGCCCTTCCAAGAGGCAGATCCCCTCTCGGAGCAGCGTCCGGTGCCCGTACGAGGCGGGCCAGCGTTCGCGGTCGAGCTCCTGGCCGCCGAAGATGTCGGCTCGAAGCTCCTTCCAGTACCTGGCCCGCATGAAGATGTGCTCCGGGGACGGCGAGTCGGCGCCGACCAGCTTCACCTGCCGCGCCACCAGCCAGTCGAACGCGTCGCGCGTCAGCCCGGGCGGCTTGAGGATGTAGCGCTCCTCGTCGCCGTAGTGGTGGTGCCAGCCCGTCCGCAGCACCACGATGTCATTCGGCTCGACCGCCGGCGTGGCCCGCTCCAGGTCCGCGGCGCTGATCTCGCCCCAGTCGTCGCGCGTCATGTCCAGGATCACGGCCGTCCCGCAGAGACGCGCGAGCGGCACCTGGTCGATGGTCTCGCCCTGTGGGTAGTACAGATTCGGGGCGTCGACGTGCGTGCCCACGTGCACGGAGGTGGTCAGCAGGCTCGTCCGGTTTCCGCTGCGAGACCGCCATCGAAGGCTCTGGAAGCGGACCTCCGGGTGGTCGGAGGATCGGGGCGAGCGGGGTCCCAGCGGCTGCGTCAGGTCGTACGCCCGGCGTCCGGAGATGCGGGTCTCGTCGGCGTGGTTCATCGGGACGACGGGCTACAGGTCCGGGAGCGGACGGGAGCCGTCCGGCGGCTCGATCTGGTGGGCGTTCAGCGTCATCGCGAGAAGTGCGTAGTAGCCAACGAGCACCGTGAGGTCCACCGTGCCCACGACGCCGAAGGCACGCAGGGCGTGGTCGTACGTCGCGTCGGAGACGCCGCGCTTCTCGATCAGCTCCGACGTGTAGTCGTGCACGGCCGCCTCGTCGGGCTCCATCGCCTCAGGCCGCCGGCCCTCACGCACGGCCGAGATGATGGCCGCCGGCAGCCCCGCCGCCGTCGCGTGCGGCTCGTGCGCGTACCACTCGAACTGGCAGGACCAGGCGCGCGAGATGACGAGGATGGCCAGCTCCGACAGCCGCGGATCGAGCGCGGTCCCGTAGCGAACGAACGCGCCCAGCTCCTGGACGCGGTCCGCCAGCTCTGGGCTATGGAGCAGGGTGGCGAACGGGCCGGCCACCTTGCCCCGCGTGCCGGCGATGGCGTCGTAGACGCGCTGCTGGGCCTCGTCCAGGTGCTCGGGATCGATCGGCGGGATGCGCGGGCTCACGTCCAGGCTGCCCCCGCGGACTCCGGCGTCGTGTTCACCGAGACCCAGCGACGGTCGAGGACCAGGTGGATCACGACGGGCCGGTCAGACGCCAGCGCCTCCCGGAGAACGGGCTCGAACTCGTCCTCCGACTCCACGCGAATACCGCCGGCGCCGAGCGCGCGGGCGACGCCGGCGAAGTCGATCGGCCCGAGCTCCGTGGCCACGCCCTGTCCCCGGCCGCGGCGCTCCTGCCACATGCGGATCGTCCCGTAGCGCTGGTTGTCGAAGCACAGGACCACGAAGCGCAGGCCCTCCCGCACGCCCGTCTCCAGCTCCGCCATGGTCATCCCCAGGCCGCCGTCGCCCGCCATGGCGACGACCGTCCGGTCCGGATGCGCGACCGCCGCAGCGACGGCTGCGGGCACCGCGTAGCCCATGGCTCCGGACGTCGGGCCGAGCATCGTGCCGGGTTGGCGGAACCGGAAGCCGCGCGCCGCCCACCCGGCGAAGTTGCCGGCATCCGTGGTCAGGATCGCGTCCTGCGGCAGCACGCGCTGGAGCGTCGCGACGATGCGGCCCGGGTGGACGCCGAGTCCCTCCCACTCGACGCGGTCGATCACGGTCGCCGCCTCCCAGGCCTGGCGGTCCGCGGCGTTGTTGGCCCGCCGCGCCTCCAGATGCCACGGGTCGAGGCCGCCGTCGCGCTCGACGCGGTCGATGGCGGCACGCAGGAACGCCCCGGCATCCGCGGCGATCGCGAGCTCCGCGGGCTCGAGCGACGAAGAGGGGCGGGTGGGGTCGAGGTCGAAGTGCGCCCAACGCTGGCCGGCCCGCGGGATGCGATAGCCGAACGTTGTCGGGTCGCTGAGCCGGCTGCCGAGGACCAGGAGCGCGTCCGCAGCCTCCAGCCGCGGCAGGACCGTTGAGGGTGCCCAGTAGCCGGTCATGCCCAGGTAGAGCGGGTGCTCGTTGTCCAGCACGTCGCCGCGCCGCCACGAGGCGATGACCGGCACGTCCAGCAGCTCCGCGAAACGCGCCAGCTCGGCGGATGCTCCCGCACGCAGAACCCCCGCACCCGCCAGGATCGCCGGGCGCTCCGCCGTCGCGAGCAGCTCCACCACCGCGCGCACCGCATCCGTGGCGGGCGGCGCCGGTGCGGGCAGGGTCAGGTCGACCGTCGCGCCCGCCGGCGCCGGCTGGTCCAGGAGATCCTCGGCGAGCGCGAGGAGCACGGGTCCGGGGCGGCCGCCGAGGGCCTGCCGCACAGCCGCCTGGACCGCCTCGACGACTGCCTCGGGGTCGCGCGGCTCGGCCGCCCACTTGGCCAGGCCGCCGAACGTCGTCACCTGGTCGACCTCCTGGAACGCCTCGCGGCCGCGGAACGCCAGCGGGACCTGCCCGACCAGCACGAAGAGCGGTGCGGAATCGGCGTACGCCGTGTGGATCGCGATCGACGCGTTCCCGGCCCCCACGGCGCGCGTCACGAGCAGCGCGGCTGGCCGCCCGGTGAGATGGCCGTAGGCGCCGGCCATGAAGCCCGCGCCACCCTCGTGCCGTGCCGCAACGACCCGGATCCCGGCCTCGCCAAGGACGTCAAGCAGGCCAAGGAAGCTCTCGCCGGGGACCGTGAACGCGTGGCGGACCCCCGCCGCGTAGAGCGCGTCGGCGATGAGGCGGGCGACGGTTCGCGAGGGCCCTGGCTCGGGCATCCCAGCTCCTTGTGGCCGGTCGAGCGCCGGCCTCGGGGGCGCGGCGTTCACCGGTGCCAAGCATATTGCGTGCGACGCCGTGATGCTGAATACTGAGACTGTAAGTCCTGCCCGTTGGACGACTCGCGGACGAAAGGATCCATGGAAACGCTGCTCATCGCGGCCCTGCCCGCCTTCCTCGCCTCGATCGTCGAGGCGGTCGAGACGCTCACCATCATCCTCGCGGTGGGCACCACGCGGCAGTGGCGCTCGACCCTCTACGGCG
>JAXDKU010000091.1:0-23488 GCA_034667005.1 Chloroflexota bacterium | reverse complement strand
GGCACGACCGTGCACGGCTACCTGGTCCGATCCGGCGAGGCGGGTGTCGGCGCTTCATCACGCGGCACGGCCGTCCTGACGTTCCGGAGCCCCATCCTGGGGATTGCCGCCACGCCCCGCACTCTCGCAGCGAGCGACGTCGTGCGGCAAGGGCGGACCCTCCCGACGGCGGCGGGCAGCGAAGGCTGGGGTCGCGGGCTGGATCCCGGCGCGGGAAAGAATTCGTACGCCATCTCCCGCGACCGCCGCACCGTCACGATCCGGATGGATCGTGACGGCGGACCTGTCTCCCCCGAGATACGAGTCGTTGCCGCCGGAAAGCCATGTGACCGGACGGGTACCAACGGCGACGACGTGCTGCGGGCTCCTCACACGTCACACGGCTACGTGCTGTGCGGCCTCGGCGGCAAAGACAAGCTCTACGGCTACAAGTACGCCGACACGATCCGCGGCGGCAGCGGCGGGGACTACATCCTGTCGCGAGGCGGGAACGACACGATCGACGGCGGGCCGGAGCTCCCCGCCGATGCGCTCAAGAACGATCAGTGGGGCGACAATATCTACCCTGGTCGCGGCAATGACCTCGTGGATGGCGGCGTCGGTGGTGACGCGGTGTACTACGACGGGAGCGACGACAACTACGGGGGCAACGACACCATCCCCGTGATGGTCAACCTGGCTGACCATGTCGCGAACGCGATCGGCGGCGGGCCGCATCCGCAGTTCGGGACGGACACGCTCGACAGCATCGAGGACATCTGGGGCACGAACGGCGACGACGAGATCACCGGCAACGCGGGGCGCAACCTGCTCTACGGCCGCGGCGGCATGGACACGCTGCACGGCGGCGGCGGCAACGACTCCCTCTCAGGTGACGATCCCTACTACCTTGACGTTCCTGGCCACCCCAACGGCGTGGACCACCTCTACGGCGACTCGGGCGACGACACCGTGTTCGGCGGTCTCGAGGATGACTTCCTGTACGGCGGCACCGGTGAGGACACGCTTGCCTACGGTGGGACGCCGGGGCCCGTCGTCGTCGACCTCAGCGCCGACCCCGTCACCGCGACCGGCCAGGGGACCGAGGCCGCGGTCGAGGGCTTCGAGGACGTCACGGGCGGAAGCGGGCCGGACAGCCTGACCGGCGACGACGGCGACAACGTGCTCGTCGGCGGCCCGGGCGACGACCCGCTGATCTCGGGGGGAGCTGGAGATGACGTCCTCGTCGGCGGCACGGGCGCCGACACGATCCTCGGCGGCACCGGCAATGACATCGTGGATGCGGCGGGTCCCGCGTCCGAGCTCGATACCGTGACCGCAGGACCCAACCCAGGGCTCGACACGTGCCGCCTGACGTCGGCGACGGAGAACCCGAGTGGGGACTGCGATGTCACCCACATCGTGGCCACGACCACGGCCGCAGCGAACGCCACCGACGCGGCCGCAGAGCCAGGGTGGGTCGAACCGGACGGGGGGATCACGTTCACGTTGAACCGGGACGACGTCCGGTGGCGGGTCTCCCGGTACAACGGCGACGTGCGCCGCTACGAGCTCTTCGAGATGTTCATCTCACGCGCCCGCGCGGCAGAGATCGCCAATGTCGCCGGGGCATCGGCGAGCAGCGACGCCGCGCACCGGATCTGCGCTCGATTCAATGACAAATATCGGGGGAAGACCGACGGGTACCGGCTCGCCCGGCGAGCCGGTGACGACTGCTACGCCGGCACGAACGAGGACTACGAGTGGCACAGCTACGCGACCGTCTTCGTCGACGCGTCCGGCGGGGGTGAGTGCGTCAGGGTCCGGTGGACCCTCGCCGGCATCTCGTATGCCACGAACTCGGACCCGCTGCGCTGCCGCTGACCATCGCGCTCCGTCTGTCAGGGCTGGAGGACGACCACTGACGGCGTGAGCAGCGACTCGCCCTGTGCGACCGAAACGCGGTCCACCACCACCTCCTCGCCACTCGGAAGGTGTCGAACGACCAGGTCCTGCTCGTCACCCGCCGCGCGGATGTAGGCGAGCAGGTCACCCGACGAGTTCGGGCTCGAAGCCTCGCCGAGCGCATTCCAAGCCTCCACGCCTGCCTCGACGTTCGTGGGGTCCAGCCGGTAGAGGCGCCTGCGGCCCTGCACGTCGAGCCCCGCCGCGATCACCTCGTTCGGGGAGACGTAGGTGGCGCGGGTGAACGTCTGGTTGCTGGAGATCTCGGCGGCCGTTCCGGCACATTCCGCGGTGACGCGCCCGAACGTATCCGGCAGCTCGATCCAGGCGATCTCCGTGTCTGCGGGCGCCCAGGCCGGCTGCTGCCAGTCG
This sequence comes from Chloroflexota bacterium, assembly GCA_034667005.1. Lineage (GTDB taxonomy): Bacteria > Chloroflexota > Limnocylindria > Limnocylindrales > CSP1-4 > JAFMJV01. Next base: position 21,172 of record JAXDKU010000091.1, on the reverse strand, counting down.
AAGTCCGGTTGAGCCGGGCCGACGCTGCACGCCTCCACGGTCACCCCCGGGAACGTCTGAGGGTCGGGCACGTCGATCAGCCCAGATCGTGGCGGCGGAATCAGCGTCAGCGGCCGCCTGGAAGGCGATCGAGTGCCCATCGTGCGACCAGGCCGGGCTGCGGATGTCCGTCAAGCCGCGAGCGAGCCTCACTGCGTCGTTGGTTCCGCTCCCGACGCTCACGACTTGCAGCTGCGTGTGCCGGGCATCCGCGAACACGACGAGGCGACCGTCCGCCGAGAGGCTCGGAGCCAGGCCGTGGGCGACCGACGTGGGGACGGCGGAGAGTGTCATGCCCTGGAGATCGGCCACGAGGATGTTCTGGACGACGTTGCCTTCGGAGCCGGCGGTCTGCCGCACGTACGCCATCCTGGCCGTCCCCGCGAACGCCGCTCCTGCTGACGGCGCCGTCGACGGCAGCGTCGGCGCAGGGCTCACGGAATCCACCGTCGGCTGTGGTGTGGGCGGCGCACCCGTCGACAGAGGCGTGAAGCCGGCGGACGGGAAAGGCGTGATCGCGCCGGTCGGCTGTGTCACCGGAGTCGATGGCAGCACGCTCGTCGGCGCGGGCGACGCGGACTCCTGCGAGCGGAAGTAGAAGATCCCGCCGAACGCCAGGAGCGCAACGATGGCCGCGGCGAGCGCCGCCGTACCGGCCGGCAGGCGTCCGATCAGCCGAGGCGGGCCGCCGGCGACCCTCTGGGTTCCGCTCGAAGGGCTCGATCCAGCGGCCGCGTCGTCTCCGTCCGAGGCTCGCGCCCGTGGCGGCGGTAGCGGCGGTGGCGCGGCCGGACCAGTCTCGGTCTCGAGGGCGGGCGCTCCGGACGTGACGCCAACCCCGGGCGCGACGCCGACGCCGGCCGGCTCGGCCCCTGGCTCGCTCAGCGCGGAGCGGACGCGGGCCACGATCTCGGGCAGATGGCTCTCGATCGGCGGTGGGTGCGCGTCGATCCACTGGATCAGCTCCAGGAGGTACTGGAGCGAGCGAGCGGGCTCCACGTCCTCGATGCGGACGGGCACCACCGGCTTGCGGGCGCCCAGCGCGATCGAGACCTCGCGGGCCACGTGCGGCGACTCGTTCGCGGCATCCGACAGCAGGACGACGGCGGCGGAGCAGTTGCGCAGCGCTTCGGCGATCTGCTCGGCCCACGGGCGCGAGCCCCGAATATCATCGGGGGCGATGAACGAGGAGATGCCGGCGTCCGTGAGGGCCTTCTGGACGGCCCGCGCGGCGGCGATGTCGCGGCTGCTGTGGCTGACGAAGACCTGGCCCGCCATGGCCGGGGAGTGTAGCCGCCGGTCCGTCGAGACCGCGAGCCTTCGTGATCGTTAGGTGACCCTGCACTCGTGGCTCGAGGCCCGGCGTCTCGAGGACCCGGAGGCGCTCGGCTTCGGCTGGGCCACGGTCGACCTGGAGCGGTCACTCACGCAGACGGGTCGACCGGCCGCCGAATGGCTACCCGTTGGCGAGCCGCTTCTCGGTGCTCGCGGCGCCACGACCACGGTCGAGGGACGGACGGTCGTGGTGCTCGAGCCGGCGACGGAGGGCCGGCTCGCCGGCTGGCTGGCGCGGAACGGCGAGGGCCCTGCGGTGCGCTACCGGGACGGAGACGGCAGCGAGGACCCCGATGCCAGGCGGGAGATGACGGCGCTGGGGCGAACGGGCCGCCTCGTGCCGCCGACCGATCCACGAGATGAGTTCACGATCCTCGTCGACCCCACCGAGCTGTCCGACGGGGCTACCAGCGCTCCCGATGGACGAGGTCGTCCAGGCGGGCCCGCCCCCCGGCCTTCGGTGGACGGCTGAGATCTGTGGGATCGGCCGGCCAGCCGAAGCTGAACACGTAGCCGCAGTACTGCTCGTCCGGGTAGCCCAGGATCGACTGGCAGAGCGGCTCGTCGTAGACCGTGGCCGGGGCCGAGCCGATGCCCAGGTCCCAGGCCGCCAGCACCATGTTCTGTGCCGCACGGCCCAGGTCCCACATGACGGAGGCCGTGGGGCTCCACGCGCCGTTCGGCGGCCGCGGAGCGACCTGTGCCACGGCGACGCTCGCACCGGCCAGATGTCCCGCGAACGGGCCGACCTTCGAGAGACGCTGGAGCGTCTCGCGGTCGCGCACGACGATGAAGGCCCAGCGCTGGAGGTTCTTCGACGACCCCGCGCGCCGTGCTGCGTCGAGGATGGCCGTGACGGCGTCCTCGGGGAGGGGCGTCGGGCTGAAGCTCCGCACGACCCGGACGGTCCGGATCGCCTCGCGCGTTTCCATGCTTCACGAGTCTAGACTCGCCGGCGATGAGCACCTCGGCGCCGGCACAGTTCCCCAGGGTCATCGAGGTGATCGTCGAGATCCCGCGCGGCAGCCGCAACAAGTACGAGTTCGACAAGGAGGCCGGGGTCTTCCGGCTCGACCGCGTGCTCTCCTCGGCCGTCTTCTACAACTTCGACTACGGCTTCGTGGACGGCACGCTGTCCGGTGACGGCGACGCGACCGATGCCCTCCTGCTGATCGACGAGCCGACCTTCCCCGGCTGCCACGTCTGGGCGCGGCCCGTCGGAGGGCTGGAGATGCGGGACGAGAAGGGCCCCGACTTCAAGGTCCTGTGCGTGGCCGTCGGCGATCCCCACCAGGCCCATGTGGAGCGGCTCGACCAGATCCGGCCGCACCGCCTGGTCGAGATCGAGCACTTCTTCCAGACCTACAAGCTGCTCGAGGACAAGGCGACCGAGGTGATCGGCTGGCACGACGCAGCGCGCGCGTTCGCGGAGCTCGAGGCCGACCGTGAGAGGGCGCTGGACGAGGATCGCTAGCCCGCGGCTCTGACCGACACAGACCGTGCGGAACAGGCGACTTCCCGACGCATCCGCCGACGCCCGGGCACCGCCGTCACGCGTCGCCGACGCAGCGGTACGCCGAATTGGGAGCCAGGCCGAGCCGGTACAGCACCTTCTGGTATTGGGAGTACTGGGCGTCGTTGGGGTCGGCCCACTTGGCCCCGTTGAGCCAGACCACGATCTTGTTGACCTTGGGCTGATCGCCAAACTGGCCGGCGAAGGTGAGGGCCACCTTTGCATCGGCGCAGGTGGCCTGAAGCAGCTCGAAGATCAGCACCTTCTTGGCGCTCGTGCCGTCCCAGAACTCCAGCTGATCGTTGAGCCACTTGGTCTTGTCGACGTTGTGGCCGGGCGCATCCTGGCCTGGGTGGTTGAGCATGACGGTCACGAAATCGAAGAGGTCGCCCTCAGCCCCCGTGAGTCCGTTCTTGTTGTTCAACGGCGCGCCATCGATGCCCCCTCGGACGGCGGGGTTCGTCCAGAGCCCGGCCTTGAGCCTGATCGATGCGGACGGGTTCGCGGGGTCCGGGTGCCCTTGCGCTTTGATCTTCCCGGCCAGATATTCCAAGGTCAGTTTCGCGGAATGACCGTCCTGCACCTCCCAATCGATGTACATCCCGTCCAGGGACCGGATGTCATCGTCCGCCAGCCAGTACTCGACGGCCTTCTTCGTCTGATCGTCACAGGCAGCGGCACTGGCGCACGGGATCCCGTTGATCGGGCAGCGGAACGTCGCGTCGACGTTCCCCGCCACATCGCTCCCGTCGGGGTTCTTCCGAGCGTGACACGCCCATTCGAACCAGGAGACAGACGTCGCTGCGTTGCTGCTCTTCCAGTCACCGAGAAGGCACGCGGGGTCGCTCGGCGCTGCGGTGCACGGGCGATCGTCGGCGGTCAGGAAGAAATCGGCTCCATTGAGGGCATAGCCGATCGGCGATCGCTGCCAGCCAACGCGGAGCGGTTGCGTCGGGTCCGCCGCCAGGACCCTGGAGGTTTGGCCGCCCAAAGAGGCTGCGACGAGAACGAGGATGAGCAACGTCAAGGAAGCGATCGATCTCTTCATGGCAGGCAGCATCAACGTGCGCCGCGCGTACGTCAATATCGAGTCGACTTGGCGTGGCACCACCCTCACGCTCGGCAGCAGCGAGCCAGTCCCGCGGCGCTGCTACCGTTTCAGCATGGCGACCAAGCCCGAGATCTGGACCATCGCCGGCCGCGAGGTCACGGTCTCGAATCCCGACAAGGTGTTCTTCCCTGAGAAGGGCTACACCAAGCGCGACCTGATCAACTACTACCTCGCGGTGGCCGACGGGGCACTGCGCGGCGCGGGCGGCCGCCCGATGGCCCTGAAGCGCTTCGTCAACGGGGCCGGCGGCGAGTTCTTCTTCCAGAAGCGGGCGCCGGAGTCGCGCCCGCCCTGGATCGAGGTCGTGGAGCTGGCCTTCCCGTCGGGTCGCACCGCGCACGAGATCGTCCTGCGCGACGCGGCCCAGCTCGCCTGGATCGTCAACCTCGGCTGCATCGACCTCAACCCGCACCCCGTTCGTGCCGACGACCTGGACCACCCCGACGAGCTGCGCGTCGACCTGGACCCCATGCCCGGCGTGTCGTGGGACCAGGTCCGCAAGGTCGCGCTGGTGGCGAAGGAGTCGCTGGAGTCCGTCGGCCTGGTCGGCTGGCCGAAGACCTCCGGGTCGCGGGGGATCCACATCAACGTCCGGATCGAGCGGCGCTGGGACTTCGGTGAGGTGCGTCGCGCGGCGCTGGCCCTGGCTCGCGACGTGGAGCGGCGCGCACCGGATCTCGCCACCAGCAAGTGGTGGAAGGAGGAGCGTCACGGCGTCTTCCTGGACTACAACCAGAACGCGAAGGACCGCACGGTTGCGTCCGCCTACTCGGTGCGGCCCACGCCGGACGCCCGCGTGTCCATGCCGCTGCGCTGGGAGGAGGTGCCCGACGCCGCGATGGAGGACTTCACGCTGGCGACCGTGCCCGCCCTCTATGCCGAGCGAGGCGACGCCCATGAAGGCATCGACGAATCAGCCGGGTCGCTCGACGGGCTCCTGGAGCTATCGGCACGGCACGAGAAGGAGGGCCTCGGCGACGCGCCGTGGCCGCCGAACTATCTGAAGCCGGCGGGCGAGCCGCCGCGCGTCCAGCCGTCGAAGCAGCGGCGCCCGGATTCCGAGTACGGCCCGTCCGATCCCGACCCGATCGCGCGCGCTGCGAAGTGGATGCGCGATGGAACACGCCCCGGTGCGGACGGCCGGCCGGGCCCGACCGGACGTCGGAAGAGCACCAAGCCGCTGATCGAGATCTCGCGGGCGGCCAGGAAGGAGGATGCGCTGGCGGGTCTCGAGCGATGGAAGGAGCGCCACCCGGAAGCGGCGAAGCACCTGGACGTGCTGGACGTCCTCGTCGACGCGATGCGCGGCCGCTTCACCACCTGGACCCGCGTACGGGTCAATCTCGAGCACGTCCCGGAGGCCGACCGGCCGGCGCAGGAGGCCCTGGATCCGGACTACGACCCGTGGGCCGAATACGAATGGCCCGACCGGTCCGGCCAGCTCGAGCGCGCGCCAAGGAAGAAAGCCGGCACCGTCGAGCCGCCAAAAACGGAGTCCTAGCGGGGACTTCACATTCGGTTGTCGATGTATGGGGACATTGGAATTGAGGTCTTGGTGGACACTACGACCGGTGCACTGATCGTCGCGGCCTTGAGTGTGATTGCAACGCCGTTGACGGCCTGGCTCACGTTCCGCTGGACGCGGACGACGGAGGCCGAGCGCTCAATCCGCGAGCGGGAGGGCGAACGGGAAGGATACGAGCGCGCCGAGAAAAACCGCCGGCTGCTGCGAGGTGAGGAGGCAGCGAACGACATACTGGCGGCCGTTGATGACGCCCAGCTCGTTCTGTCGATGGCGGATCGGGAGGGCAATGAGGGAATGGCTCTCTACGATGAACTGCGGCCGCTCTACCACAGGATCAAGCAGCAGTCTGAGTTGTTGACGGACGATGAATCCCAGCGCCGAATAGGGCAGATCGCCGACAACCTCTACTACCATTCCCAGGCGCGCGAGCTCAACCCTAACCTCGGCCTCGGACAGATCGCGTACACATGCTCCGAGGCCGCACACATGATCGTTCGCGCCTACTTGCTCGGACGACCGATGCCCGTGACGCAGCGGATGGATCGTCTCCAGCAACTTCACGAGGAAGGCGAGGCCTTTCTCCGCGAGATGCACGACGACGATGACGATCCACTGGACGAACCAACCGCCAACTAGCCGCTCTTGCGACGGAAGTAATACCTCCGGAGCTCCTGGGACATGTCTGCTCAGGCGAACGGCGCCACCGCGGCGAGCACGGCCTTCGGCGTATTGCTGCCGTCGATGTAGAGCCGCGGGCACAGGAACGGTCTGCTCGCCGATTCGCTCGCGCCCCAGTCGTCGGTGAAGGCCAGCGTGAGCCCGGCGTTCCGGGCGGCACGCCGGGTCGACCGGTCGTTGTCGCCGAACGGGTAGGCCAGCGTGCGCGGGCGGTGACCCACCTCAACGTCGATCGTGTCCTGGGCTCCGACGATCTCCGCCTCCTGCTCCTCGGGCGTCACCTCGTCCAGGTGGGGATGCGTCACGGTGTGGTTGGCCACGTCCATGCCGGCCGCCCGCATCTCGCGCAGCTGGTCCCAGGTGACCTGCCCCGCCAGGCCGACCGCCCCGGTGATCACGTAGAACGTCGCGGTCAGACGCAAGTCGCGCAGGATCGGGTATGCGGCGAGATACGCGTCGTCGTACGCGTCGTCCACGCTGATGACGAGTCGCTGCGGTGGCACGCTGCGGTGCGCGGCCACGCGCTGAGCGAGGCGGTCCGCGGTCATGGCGCGCCAGCCCTTGTCCTTCAGCAGGCGCAGCGTCGCCCGGAAGGTGCTCGGGCAGGTCCACAGGTCGTCCGAGGCGCCCTTCGGCGGGCACGCGATGTGGTGGTACATCAGCACCGGAACATGCACGCCGCCCGACGCCCGAACAGGCGCGGCCGCACCGGCCAGTCCAACCATGCCGAGCGCGCCGACCACCGCCAGGGCGAGCAGCGCGACGGTCCGTCCGCGCACCGTCATCCGGAGTCCCCCACGGAACGGGGCCGTGCCGTTAGCCGATGCGCCGCCTCGCGAAATGGGCTCCACCGACGATCATCGCGATCAGGACGAAGGCGTAGGGCACGAGGATGAGAAGCGACGACCCGAGGTCGCTGCCGCGGCTGCCCGTCACTCCGGGCGTGGCCCGAACGCCGACGAGAGCGGCGAGGCCGATCAGCGTCCCGATCACCCCGAAGATGATGCCGAGCCAGCGGCCCCAGCCCTTGTGCGCCCAGATGCCGATGGCGGCAAGCAAGTGGAGAATGCCGATGATCAGGATCACGACCGCGACCCCGACGATGACGTCACGGAGCGTCCTGGCGTCGGTGGCGGTGAGGCTGCCGTCACCAATCGCGCTGGTGATCGCGTCGTCCAGGAGACTGCGGACCACGAGGATGGCCGCGCCGGCGAGCGTCACGAGGAGACCGTAGAGCAGCAGCGGGACGCCCGCGATGATCGCGAGCACTGAGTTGCCCTTGCCGTATTGGGTGGCCTCGGCCGTGACCCAGTAGTTCGGAGCTGGAGCCTGTCCCCATGCCCCCGGGGGCTGGGCCTGCGGCGGATAGCCGGGTGCCGGCGGATAGCCGGGCTGCTGCTGGTACTGCGGGGGAGCCTGCGGGTAGGCGGGCTGCTGATACTGCGGCGGCGGCTGCGTCCCGACGGGGTAGCCGGGCTGCTGCGGGTAGGCCGGCTGCTGCGGGTAGCCGGGCTGCTGGTACCCGCCTGTCGGGTAGGCAGGCGGTGCCGCCGCGGGATACGCGGGCTGCTGAAAGGCGGGCTGCTGGTAGGCGGGCGGAACCACGGACTCGGTCGAAGGCGGAGTCGGAAGGTTCGTCGTGGTGTCTTCGGGCCGTTGCTCGTCAGTCATGGCGTCCCTCTCTTGGATCTCCCCGGCGCAAGTGTACCTACGCCTGTGCGCCGAAGATCTCGGAGAGCTCGTACGGCGCCGTCGCCTCGAGCTGGTCGTAGCGGCAATCCGCCGGCTGCTTGTCCGGCCGCCAGCGCAGGAACGTGGTGCCGTGCCGGAACCGGTCCCCCTGGAGGTGGTCGTAGGCGACCTCCACGACGCGCTCCGGTCGGAGCGCCTGCCAGGACAGATCGCGGCCTCGGTTCCAGCGGCTCGTCGCTCCGGGGACGCGCTGGCCGCGTGCCGCGTATTCCGCGGCCCACTCCGCCCAGCTGCCCCAGGGATGGCCCTCCATCGCGTTCTCACGGAGCGGCTCCAGCTCGCCCGCGAGCGCCTTCCGCTTCTCCATCGTGAAGCTCGCCGTGATCCCGACGTGGTGCAGCGTCCCGGAATCGTCGAAGAGGCCAAGGAGAAGCGAGCCGACATAGGGCTCACCGAGCTTGTGCCAGCGGAAGCCCGCCACCACGCAGTCGGCGGTGCGCTGGTGCTTGATCTTCAGCATCGCGCGCTTTCCCGGCTGGTACGGGAGGTCCAGGGGCTTCGCGATCACGCCGTCCAGGCCCGCTCCCTCGAACCGCTGGAACCAGTCCGCCGCGACATCCCGGTCGCGCGTGGCCGGGGTGAGGTGGATGCTGCCGTCTGCGCCCGCCGGGAGGATGCTTTCGAGCCTCGCTCGCCGTTCGGCCTGCGGTGCGGGGCGCAGGTCCTGGTCCCCGAGGGCCAGCAGGTCCCAGGCGACGAACGAGGCCGGCGAGCCCTCGGCGAGCATGGCGACGCGCGAGGCGGCGGGGTGGATGCGCAGCAGGAGTGCCTCGAAAGCGAGTCCGGCCGGCGTTCCGATCACGATCTCGCCGTCCAGGACGCAGCGTTCCGGAAGGGCCGCACGCAGCGGTGCCGCCAGCTCCGGGAAGTAGCGGTCGAGTGGCTTGAGGTCGCGGCTCTGGATGTAGACCTCGTCGCCGTCGCGGAAGACGAGTGCGCGGAAACCGTCCCACTTCGGCTCGAACAACCACCCCGGGCCGTCCGGCAGCTCGGGGACCGCCTTGGCCAGCATCGGCTCGATCGGCGGCTCGAAAGGCAAGCGCATCAGCTCCTCCGTCTCTCGGGCCTGAGGATAGCCGCCCGTGAGGCGTGCTAGCCTCGGCTCCGTATGCCTGAACCCACGTTCCGCGGTGACCCGTACGCGGTCCTCGACGTCGAGCCCGGCGCGAGCTCCGCCACGATCAAGCGACGCTGGCGCGAGCTCGCCCGTGAGCACCACCCGGATCGTGCCGCGGGAGCCGGCGCGGCGGATGCCGCGCACATGACCAGCCGCATGGCGCGCATCAACGCGGCCTACGACCTGCTCCGCGACCCGGTCCGCAAGGCCCGCTACGACGCGTCCCCGCAGGCACGCCGCGCGCGGTCCGGCACCGGCGGCGCAACGGCGCCAGGGCCGCGGTCCGAAGGCGGGAGCACGACCGGATCCGAGACAGCCGGCGGTCCGCCCCCGCCTCCGCCGTCACGCCCGGTCACGGCGCGCTACGACACGACGGCAGCGTTCCATCGCGGGAACGCGACCACCAGCACGAGGCGCCCGACGCTTCGCGCGCATCCTCCCGCCGATCGCCGGGCCGGCAACGGGCAGGACCTCCGGGCAAGCACTCCGACGGGGCCCGTTCGGCGGCGGACGGCTGGGACTCGCGCGCATATCCCCAGCCTGGAGGAGTCTCGCGAGACGATGCTGGAGTTCGGCCGCTTCCGGGGCCGGACGCTCGCCGAGGTCGCCGTGCTGGAGCCGACCTATGTCGATTGGATCGCCAAGACGATCACACGCGACCGCGACCTCGTGGTCCGCGCGCGGGTCATCCAGTCCGACCTGGACGCGCGGGGAATCGAACGGCAGGTCCGTGAGTCGCGCCCGGGCTTCGGCTTCTCCGGCCTCCCGGACGACTGACGCCGGGCGCGCCGAAACGGCGCTTCTGGTTTGGGGAAGAGAGAAGAGCGCGAATGATCCCGCCGTCGATCCTGTCCGCTGGTCGGTCCGGCCTGGCCGGTATCCGTCCTGTTACTCGACTCGTGACCCGAGAGCGGCGGTTCCCCTGGTGCGATGCCGGTGCATCGCCACCTGAAGCGGTAGGGGAGCGCGTTTCGTTTCGAGTCCGTGGCCGACGCCGCGGAGCCGCCCCCAGCGTGGAGGACGACGGCAACGCCGAAGGTAGGCGGACGTCTCGACCGATCCAATGACGATGGGGTACCGGGGACGCGGGGACCATTCTCCGCCCCGCTGGTGCGCGTCGGGGCAGTTCCGGGCGGTGAGGGTCGAGCCGGAGCTCAGCTCTGCCTGCGGCCCACGATTCGCCACGCCACGTTGTGGCGGGTGAAGCAGGCGTTGGCCACGCCGGCGGGCCGAAAGATCTGGCAGGCCAGCCTGGCGCTGAAGTCGAAGACGTAGTCGGAGCTGGCGTACGGCCCGCGGTCGATCACCGGCGCCACGGCTGTGATGCCGTGCCAGCTGAACTTGATCAACGTCCCACAGGGCAGCGTCTTGTGCGCGACGCCGATGATGTCCGGCGTGTAGCGCTGCCCGCACGCCGTGCGATGGCCGTAGAAGCCGGGCCCGTACCAGGTCACGACGGGGGCGACGTTCCAGACCACCGGCGGCGCCGGCGCCGGCGCGGGCTTGGCGGGCACCGGCTTCGGCCTGGGTTTGGGTTGCGGCGTCGGAGTGCCCGCGGCCGGCTTCGCCGCGCTGAAGAAGGGCCCGATCGGCTCGCCGGTCAACGGGGGATCGGTGGGAATGATGAAGGCGACGCGGGTGCCGGCCACCGCGGCGAGGGCGAGCGAGACCGCTTCCTGGCTGGGGCCGGCGCCGGCTTCGAGCGAATGACCGCCCGGGGCTCGTGGCGTGTGGCCTCCCGCCGCAGGGCTCGCGTGACCGCCCGGCAGGCGGGCGAGCTCGTCGCCCCGGCCGGAGTCGGGCAGGGTCACGCCGGCGACGTCCTCGAGCGAGGCCGCTGCGTCGGGATTGATCAGCTGATCTTGGGTGCGTGCCGAGATCCCGGGTTCCAGGATCAGGGCGCCCACCATGGCGAAGACGGCGGCAAACGCGGCGAACGAAACTCCGGATCGGTTGGATCGCGCCACGCGCCACCTGAAGAAGCGACGCGGATCGCGCCGCCCCGACGGCTGGGGCACGCCGAAAGTCTATACGGAAGTACTGCTTTCCTGCTTGCATCGGGGCTGGAAGTTCCAACGGCACGGTGCATAGCGGCACCATCAACCGCCCCACGACCAGCTCGGCGATGCCCTCCCGGCCCCGTGCTACCGTACGGCCGATGACCGATTCCTGGCGCGAACGGGAGCGTGCCTGGACCGACGGCACGCTGCGAGACGCAGCCGGCCGCGCCCCGGAGCGCCGCTCCCGGTTCAGCACCATCAGCGACGTCGACGTCGAGCGGCTCTACACGCCTGCCTCGTGGGAGAGCTCGCGTGCGGGCGGTGGCGGGCCCACGGCCACGGACCATCTCGGCGACCCGCTGCGCTCCCGCGGCTGGTCCGGATCCGACGATCCGGAGGACGCGCCGGGGCCGTGGGCGGACTTCGATCCGCTGCGCGACGTGGGCTACCCGGGCGAGCCGCCGTTCACGCGAGGCGTGCATCCCACGGGCTACCGCACGCGCCTCTGGACGATGCGGATGTTCGCCGGCTTCGGCGCCGCCGAGGACACCAACCGGCGCTTCAGGCAGCTGCTGGCCGCCGGGCAGACGGGGCTGTCCATCGCCTTCGACATGCCGACGCTCTACGGCTACGACACGGACGACGCCGAGGCGGAGGGCGAGTTCGGCACGTGCGGGGTCGCGGTCAGCTCGCTCGCGGACATGGAGGTGCTCCTCGACGGCATTCCGCTGGACCGCGTCTCCACGTCGATGACGATCAACTCCCCGGCCGCGCCGATCTGGGCGATGTACATCGCCGCCGCCGAGAAACGCGGCTTTCCGAGGGCCGCGCTGGAGGGCACGCTCCAGAACGACATCCTCAAGGAGTACATCGCCCAGAAGGAGTTCCTCTTCCCGCCGGAGCCGTCGCTGCGCCTCGTGACCGACACGATCGAGTTCGGCACCCGGGAGATGCCGCGCTGGAACACGATCTCCATCAGCGGCTACCACATCCGCGAGGCGGGCTCGACGGCCGTTCAGGAGCTGGCCTTCACGATCGCCGACGGCATGGCCTACGTCGAGGAGTCGCTGAAGCGGGGCCTCCGTGTGGACGAGTTCGCGCCGCGGCTGAGCTTCTTCTTCAACAGCCACAGTGACTTCTTCGAGGAGATCGCCAAGTTCCGGGCCGCGCGGCGCATCTGGTGGAAGCTGATGACGCAGCGCTACCGCGCCGAGAACGAACGCTCGACCTGGATGCGCTTCCACACGCAGACCGCCGGCGTGTCCCTGACGGCCCAGCAGCCGCTCAACAACCTGACGCGCGTCGCAATCCAGGCGCTTGCGGGCGTGCTCGGGGGCTCGCAGTCGCTGCACACGGACGCCTACGACGAGGCCTGGGCCGTGCCCTCGGAGGAGGCGGCGCTCCTCGCGCTGCGCCAGCAGCAGGTCATCGCCGCGGAGACCGGCGTCGCCAACACGGTCGACCCGCTCGGGGGATCCTGGTTCGTGGAGAGCCTCACCAACGAGGTGGAGCGCCAGGTATGGCGCTACCTGGACGAGATCGATAGGCTCGGCGGCATGGTCAGCGCGGTCGCGTCCGGCTATCCCCAGAAGGAGGTCGCCGACGCCGCATACCGCTTCCAGCGCGAGTTCGACCAGGGCGAGCGGAAGATCGTCGGCGTCAACGCGTTCGTGGACCCGGACGAACGGCTGGAGATCCCGCTCCTCGAGGTTTCGGCGGAGAGCAAGCGACGCCACCTGGACCGGCTCGCGCGCACACGCCGCGACCGCGATCCCGAGCGTGTCGCGGCCGCGCTCAGCCGGCTGCGAGAGCTTGCAAGCCGCGAGGGGTCGTCCGAGGCGAACCTGATGCCGGCGCTCGTCGAATGCGCCAACGCCTACGCCACGCTCGGAGAGATGTGCGGCGTCTTCCGCGCGGTGTTCGGCGAGTACCGCGAGCCCGTGGCCGTCTAGCGTGGACGCCCGATGAGCCCGTCACGCACCACCGGCTGGGCCGAGGATGCCAACGCGCTGGCCTCCTTCCTGGAGGAGCCCAACCTCGCGCGCATCGGGACGATCGATCCGCAGGGATTCGCCCACGTGACGCCTGCCTGGTATCACTGGGACGGGGAGAGGTTCTTCATCGGCGCGGACGCCGGGGACGCGAAGGTGCGCTACGTCCGGCGGATGGGCTCGGCCTCGATCGAGGTGGACGGCGACATCCGCCGAAAGCGCGGCATCCTCGCACGTGGCTCCGCGGTGATCGTCGACGGTGCGGACGGCCGCGCGGAATACGAGCGGATCTCGATCCCGCAGGTCCGCCGGTACCAGCCGGACCGGCCGCCGATCGAGACCGCGGCGCGGATGGCGACGAAGGGCGACCCCGTGGTCATCGAGGTGATCCCCGCAACGATCATCAGCTGGGGACGCTGAGCGCGGCTCCTTCGGCCTTCGCCGGAGCCGCCCGGCCCGCGTGAGTCGTGGCCACCGCCGAATCGAGCAGGTCCAGGAAAGGCTGCGCCCGCAGCTCCTCCATGATGCGGCGGCTCTGCGCGAGCGCCGCCGCGAGCGAGGGATGGCTCGCGCCGAGCAGAAGGGCCGCTTCCAGGCCGAGGAGCGCCTGGTCCCAGCGAAGGCCGAGGCGCTCCGATGTCGCGATGCACTGGATGTACCGCGCTGCCGCCTCGTCGGCGCGTCCGGTGAGCGCGGTATGCGCAGCGCGCATCGAGGCAACGTCGAAGTCGATGACCGCCCCATGGAAGCGCAGTTCTGCGACCTGCTCCGTCAGCGCTGCCAGCCAGTCCGAGTCACGCAGCCATGCCGTGGCGCGTGCCGCAGACGGCAGGGTCTCGGCCTGTTGGCTCGGCTTGATCTCGGTCTCTCGGACCCAGCCCGAGGCGGCCTCGGCGTAGCGGCCCCGCGCGAATGCAACGGCCGCCTTCAGATGGGTCGCTGAGACGCGGAGCTGCAGGTCGCCGGACGCCTCAGCCTCGTCGGACATCAGCTCGATCTCCTGTGCGACCGAGTCGCCGCGATAGGCGTGGATGACCGAGAGTGATCCCGTGAGCAGCGCGCGGTCCTTGGTCCCCAGATCGTCGCGAAGGCGTGGGCCCACGTGCTCCGTGGCCCAGTCCCACTCGCCGAGCCGTATCGCGAACTGCGCCGCGTTCGACAGGAGCAGCACCTCCGACACGACGATTCCCCGCCGCCGCGACAGGGCGAGCCCCGCGAGGGAGACCTCGAAGCCGGTACGGTGGTCCGAGAAGAAATACACGCTGGCCGAGTTGACGTAGCCGCGCATTGCGGAGGGGTGACCGGCGGCCTCCGCCAGCTCGGTGCCCGCGCGGATCAACGCCTGTGCCTCGGCCATGCGGCCGGCGTAGCTCAGCGCCGTGCCTCTGGTGATCAGCGTGTCGGCCACCACATCGTCAAGCCCGGCGTGCTCGGCGGCATCGAGGACCGCGTCGGCGACCGCGAGCGACTCCTGCCAGCGCTCGGCGAGGAACAGGGCGCGTGCGCGCTGACTGGAGAGCGCGATCTCATCCGGAGTCGAGACCGGCACGCGGCCTTCCGTGACCTCGTCGAGGATGGCGAGCGCGTCGTCGAGCTTGCCACCGGCGATCAACGCAAGCGCCAGGCTCAGCGTGGAACGCGCCAACCCTTCGCGGTCTCCGAGCGCCAAACGCTCTTCGATGGCGGACCGTCCCATTCGCTCGGCCTCGTCGTACCGAGCGGCGAGCCCGGCGGCGCGGGCGCCTCGATCCAGGATCTCGGCTCGTTCCAGCCCGTCGGTCGTGACGTCCAGGGCCTGTGCCAGGAAGTTGACGGCCTGGGTGTTCGACCCGAGGGTCGTCGCCCGGTCTGCGGCGGCCTTCAGCGCGATGCGTGCCTGCGCCGCTGCGGCCTCGGCCTCCGCGCCCGGTCCCGAGGTCTGGTACGCGGCGAGGTAGTGGCCCGCGAGCGCGCCCACGAGCTCGTCATTGCCCAGCCCCTCGAAGTAGCGTGCCGCAGCCAGGTGGCGCGATCGCCGGTCACGCTTCGCCAGCGTGTTGTAGGCCACCTCGCGGATGAGCGCCTGGACGAACGCGTACTGGCCCCGCTCCGGGCTGCGCGGATCGGCCTCGACTCCAAGGATCTCCCGCCGCACGAGCCCGCGCACGATGCCTCGAGCTCCTGCGGCGACGCGCCCGACACGGCCGCGAGCGCGCTGGCGGAGAAGCTCTGGCCGAGGACGGCCGCATCCGCGACGAGCGCGCGTTCCGCGGCAGGCAACCCATCCAGGCGCGACGCGATCAACGCGGTGAGGGTGTCCGGTACCGCGAGCGTGCCCAGCTCACCGACGGGCCGGTACACGCCGCCGACCGACTCCAGCCTCCCGTCGACAACCAGCATCCGCACCGTCTCGACGGCGTACAGCGGCACGCCGTCGGCGCGTGCCACGATCGTCCGCACGGCGGCATCCGGCAGTCCGGGCGCGAGACCGGCGAGCAACTGGCGCATGTCGTCCTCGGGCAGCGCCTCCAGGTACACCGACGTGAAGTTGCGCTTGCCCGCACCCCAGTCCGGCCGCTTCTCGACCATCTCCGGCCGCGCCAGCGTGATGATCGTGATGGGCACGCCGCGCGACCACTCCATGACGTGATCCACGAAGTCGATCAGGCCGGGGTCGGCGTAATGGAAGTCCTCGAAGACCATCACCACCGGCGACGTCTCGGCGAGCCGCTCGAAGAAGGTCCGCCAGGCGGCGAACAGCTCCTGGGCCGGGATCTCCGCCTGGAGCCCGAGGAGCGCGAGCAGCGCGCGCTCGATCCAGAGCCGCTCCTGCTCATCGTGGATGTGCTGCTCGACGGAGGCGTGCAGCTTGGCCCTCGTGGTCGGCTCGTCGTCCGTCTCGAGGAGCCCGGCGCGCTCACGGACCATCCCACCCAGCGCCCAGAACGTGATGCCCTCGCCGTACGCCGGCGAGCGGCCGTCGTGCCACCAGATCCGCTCGACGAGGCCATCCACGTACTTGAGGAACTCCCAGGCCAGGCGCGACTTGCCGATCCCGCCGGCGCCCATCACGGAGATGAGCCGCGGACGCGCCTCCCGGTTCGTGGCGTGGAAGAGGTCCTTGAGCAGGCGCAGCTCATCGTCGCGCCCGACGAACGGGGCCTCGAGGCTGCTCGTCGCGCGATTCCTGCCACCGACCTCGGCGACCACGCGCAGCGCCCGCCAGGCGGGGACAGGGGCCGCCTTGCCCTTCAGCACCTGGTCCGTTGCCCGCTCGAAGGTGATCGCCCGGTTCGCTGCTCGCTCCGTCGCCTCTCCGACCAGAACGGTGCCTGCCTCGGCCGCCGACTGGAGCCGGCTCGCGGTGTTCACGAGATCGCCCGCGACCATGCCCTGGTTCGTTGCTCCGAGTGTCACCACGGCCTCGCCGGTGAGCACACCCGCGCGCGCATTGACCCCGGCGCCGAGCCTCGGCACGCCGGCGACGAGGTCCAGCGCCGCCCGGACCGCACGCTCGGCGTCATCCTCGCGCGCCACCGGCGCGCCCCACACGGCCATGACCGCATCGCCGATGAACTTCTCGATGGTGCCGCCGTAGCGGCCGACGACATCTCGGGCAAGCTCGAAGTAGCGTGTCAGGAGCTCGCGCGTCTCCTCGGCGTCGCGCCCTTCTGCCAGCGTGGTGAAGCCCACGAGGTCGGCAAAGACGATGGAGACGAGACGCCGCTCCGCGACGGCAGCCTCTGCCGGCGTGGCGGACTGGCCGGTGGCTCCGGGCCCGGTCGTCGTCGCGCCGGGCAGCGCCGCCCCGCAGTCACCGCAGAACCGCTCGCCCGGCTCGTAGGGCGCGGCGCAGTTCGGGCACGCAGCCGCGAGGCTCGTGCCGCATGAGACGCAGAACTTCCGGCCGGGCCGGTTTTCGGCCTGGCAATTGGAGCAGACCATGTGCCTCGGAATCCCTCAGTGACTCGCCCAACAGCCTAGCGGATGGTTGCGCGCGGTAGCATCCGGTTCGTGATCCCGACCGCCGGCGCATCCGCATGAAGACCAATGGCGTGGGGGCAACCGGCGTCCGCGCGATGGTCGAGGCGATCACGACGGAGCTTGGTGACGTGCAGGCCACGGGCTCCGCGACGGCCATGGAGTACCGCCGCGGCCAGCAGGTGTTCGCGGCGATCGACGGACCTCGCGTGTCCCTGCGCCTCCGGCCGGACATCGCCGAGGCGGCCCTCAGAACGCCCGCGACGGCGCCATCGCCGCGGGGCGCGGACTGGATCGAGTTCGAGCCGAATCCCTCCGACCCCCAGGACGCGGACCGCTTGCGCGCCTGGCTGACGATCGGCTGGCGGGCTGCCCAGCGGCCGAACTGAGATCGGCGCGCGGCCGCCGAGCGGATAGCAAAGAACGCCCCCGGCATTGCTGCCAGGGGCGCTGGTGGGTCGACTCCGTTTGCCGAGGGTGCGACCTCGGCACGTGCGTCAGGAAGCGGCCGGGACCTCGGCTTCCGCGGGAGCCTCGGCGGGCTTCGCGGCGAGCGCGAACTCTGCCAGGCCGAACTGCTGCTCGAGCTGCTCGAGCGGCCGGAAGCCGACCACGCCCTGCGGCTGCTTCCCCGGCTGGAAGAACGCGATCGTTGGGATGCTCATGATGTTGAAGGCCTGCTGGAGCCCGGGGTTCGCATCGACGTCGACCTTGACGACCTCGACCGATCCCTCGTACTTCGCGGCGAGCTTCTCCATCTCGGGGGCGACCATGCGGCAGGGACCGCACCAGACGGCCCAGAAGTCGACGACCACGGGCTTGTCGTTGTGGAGCACCATCTCCTCGAAGGTGGCGTCGGTCGCGACTCGGATTTCGGCCATGAAGTGCGTTCCTTTCCCGCCCGTTTCGGGCGAAACTCGATGCTCGTCCGCGATCAGCGGGCGAGCGCTTGAATGAGCTTGTACGCCTCCAGGACGCGGGGGTCCGCGAGGCGGTAGTAGACCGTGTTGCCGTTCCGGTGCGTGGTCACCAGGCCGGCCGCCCGAAGGACCGCGAGGTGCTGGCTCATGTTGGGGATCTGGCAGCTCGCATCGCGTGAGAGCTGTCCGACGGACCGCTCGCCCGAGGCGAGCACCTCGAGGACGCACAGCCGCTTGGGATCGGCGAGCGCACGGCTCACGGCCGCGTAGCGTTGCCGGTCGGATTCGGGAGAGACGTCCGGAAGGTCGGGGCAGTCGGGATCCGGAAGGTCCGGGCCTTCGGCCGCGGGCCGTGCGATTACGTCCACGAGACTCGTCACGCTGCGCATGATCTCACCACTTGCGCAAACACGCAAGTAGTCTTGCGGCCGAAGTTGTCCCAGCCGATCGAACAGTCCAACATCCTCGCCATGGCGTTGCGCTTCGAGGGATCGGTGGTCGCCGTGGAGGCTCCGTGAGCGACGGTTCCTCGGGACATCCGCAGCGCGACGTCGCCCTGGAGACCATTCGCGCGGCGGCTGCCCGGATCGAGGGGCGCGTCCACCGGACCCCGATGCTCAGCTCGCACAGCGCCGCGCGGCAGATCGAGGCGACCAGTGGCATCCGCATCGGCGATGCTCCAGGCTGGCCCGGTGCTGCCCGAGGCCGGCCAGGTGACGCTCGCCCGGCGCTCTACCTCAAGGCCGAGCACCTCCAGGTCACGGGCTCCTTCAAGCCGCGAGGCGCCGTGAACCGTGTGGAGCGGCTGACGCCGGAGGAGCGCTCCCGGGGCCTCATCACGCTGTCGGCGGGCAACCACGCGCAGGCCGTCGCCTATGCCGCGGGGAGCGCCGGGATCCCGGTGACCGTGGTGATGCCGGTGGGCGCGTCGAGGGCCAAGGCCGAGGCCGCGGCTGCGTACGGGGCGGAGGTGGTGCTGTACGGCGAGCACGTCGGAGACACGTTCCAGCGGATGGAGGAGCTTCGCGATGAGCACGGCCTGGTCTTCGTCCACCCGTTCGACGACCCCGACATCATCGCGGGGCAGGGGACCGTGGGCCTCGAGATCGTCGAGGACCTCCCGCACGTCGACGTCGTCGTGGTCGGAGTCGGCGGCGGCGGGCTGATCGGCGGGATCTCGGCGGCCGTACGGCAGTTGCGGCGGGACGTGCGGGTGATCGGTGTGGAGCCCGAGCGCAGCAACGCGCTAACGCTCGGCCTGGGGGCCGGTGAGCCCGTGAGCCTCTCGCCGGTCTCGATCGCGGACGGCCTCGGCGCCCCGTTCGCCGGGCGATGGACCATCGACCTCGCACGCCGCTATGTGGACTCCGTCGTGCTCGTGGACGAGGTGACGATCGCCCGCGGCCTCCGCTTCGCGCTCGAGCGGATGAAGCAACTGCTGGAGCCTGCGGGCGCGGCCGCGCTCGGCGCCGTCCTCGCCGGGCGGATCGACCTCCGCGACGGCGAGACCGTTGCGGTCGTCGCGTCCGGTGGGAACGTCGACCTCGGGCGGCTCTCCGAGATCCTGGAGCTGGCCGCCGCCTGACCCCGTCCGACGTCAAGAAGAAGCCGGGCGGAATGCCCCCGCCCGGCTCCCGGCGCCTCGCGCCGTCGGTGCGGCTAGAGGTTCGTGAAGAGCAGGTGGTTGTTGGTCGTGCTGGACGACGTGACGACCCCCTTGGTCGTGAGCGCGAAGAGGGCGTCTCGAACCGCGGCGGGCGCCGCGGAGGGGTTGCCCTGGAGGTACAGCGCGGCCACTCCGGCCGTGTGCGGCGTGGCCATGGACGTGCCACTGATCGTGTTGGTCGCGGTCGCCGAGGAGTACCACGAGGACGTGATGTTCACGCCCGGCGCGAACCAGTCGACGCAGGTGCCGTAGTTCGCCCACGAGGCCTTCCGGTCCGTGTTGTCTGTGGCGCTGATGGTCAGCGCCTGCGGGACGCGCGCGGGCGAGGTGCTGCAGGCGTCCTGCTGCATGCCAAGGATGTTGCCGTTGCCGGCCGCGATCGCGTAGCTGACGCCATCGGCGATCGAGCTCTTGACCGCGTTGTCGAGCGCGGTGCTGGCGCCGCCACCGAGGCTCATGTTCGCCACGGCGGGCGCGCCCGCCGCGTGGTTGCCGGTCACCCAGTCGATCCCGGCAATCACACCGGAGGTGGAGCCGCTCCCGGAGCAATCGAGGACGCGGACGGCCACCAGCCGGACCGCCTTGGCAACGCCGTACGTGGAGCCGCCGACCGTGCCGGACACGTGCGTGCCGTGGCCGTTGCAGTCGTCGGCGGAGCCGCCGTCCACGGCATCGAAGCCGCTGGCGGCACGACCACCGAACTGCTGATGATCGAAGCGGATGCCGGTGTCGATGATGTAGGCGGTCACGCCCGATCCGGTGGCCGTGTACACGTAGGACCCGTTCAGCGGCAGGCTGCGCTGGTCGATCCGGTCGAGGCCCCACGTGGCCCCGGTCTGGGTCGTGTCGATGGACATGCGCCCATCCTTTTCGACGAGCTTGACCAGCCGGTTCGACCGGAGCGCCGAGACCTGCGCGTCGGTCATCGACGCGGACCATCCGCGGATGGCGTTCTGGTAGAGGTGGGTCGGCGTCGCGCCGCTGCGCGATGCCAGGGCGCCGATCGCCGCGACGGTGCGGGTGGCCGCCGTCTGCCGCAGCACGACGATCCAGGAGCTCCTCGGCCCGGCCGCCGCCGACGGCAGTGCCAGTGCAAGGACGAGGAGCAGAGCGATGGCCGGCGCGCCGAGCACGCGCAGCCCGCCGAAACGAGTCGTCATCGTGGACGAGCCTCCTATGCGAAGGCCCTGAACGTGCCTGCGACGAGGTCGCCTCGGGCTCGCCGCACCCGAGCGGGGACGTTGCAGACACCTTGCGATTCGCTCGTCGGTTCCGTTATGTGGAACGCCTTGCGGGGATGTCCCGTTATCTGGACCGGCCTCGTTCACCCCACGCCGAGGTCTCGGAGCCGACCCTCGTCGAAGCCGGCGTGATGAGCCAGCTCGTGGATGACGGTCCGACGAACCTCCTCGGCCAGCTCGTCCGGGTCCGGGAAATCCTCCTCCAGGGGCAGGCGGAAGAGCGTGATCTTGTTGGGAAAGGCCACGAGGTCGGCGCCGTACTCGATGAGCGGCGTGCCCTCGTACAGGCCGTAGAGCTCGCCCGCGTGGCCGTGCTCGTCTCCC